>NZ_JBMDXE010000231.1:0-33788 GCF_048594845.1 Rhodopseudomonas sp.
ATTCGGGGACGAAATCAAGGTTGTAGTAGCAATCTCGTTCTTCATTAAGCGGATTGGCGCGAAAGGGTGCCAGATCCATTACCAAGCTGTTCGTGACTATGCAAAGGCTGATGAGAAAAGCGACTTCCTCAAAAATCATCAGATCAACGATCGGCAGTTTTCTAGCCTCAAGCCGGATAAGAACGGCAACTGGGTTGGAATCGATGAGAATGATTTTGAGACATTCGCGCCTCTTGCTAGCAAGGCAACAAAAGCTGCAAAAGCGCCTAGGCAGGAACGTGCAATCTTCAAACTGTATTCGCTCGGCATCTCCACGAATCGGGATGAGTGGTTGTACGACGTCGACCGGACGAGCCTCGTCAAGAAAGTCGATTATTTTGTTGAGAAATACGATCGGACAAAGTCGAATTCGACGGAATTCCCAGAGGCGATCAAATGGTCTCGCAACCTGAAGCGAAGACTGAATCAAGGGAGGCGGGAGTCGTTTCAGCAGCAGAGAATCGCAATTGCCAGCTACAGACCGTATTGCCAACGCTGGCTGTATCAGTCGAGCCTCTTCATTGACGAGGCGGGATCATCAGCGGAGATGTTCCCTCCCGGATCGGAGAACATCTCTATTTGTTTTAGCGATGTCGGGTCGCGAACCGACTATTGTGTCCTTGCCGTCGATGGCGTGGCAGACCTGCACTTCGGTGCTGCAGTTGATGCTTATCAACAGGTTCCCCGGTTTCGATTCGCGAACGGGGAGCCCGCAGACAACATCACCGACTGGTCATTGAGTCGATTCCGTTCTTACTATGCGTCCAGCAAAAAACCGAAGCGTCCGATTACGAAGGACGACATCTTCCGCTACGTCTACGCCGTGCTGCACGATCCGATCTATCGCGAAACCTACGCCCAAAATCTCAAACGCGAGTTTCCGCGGATTCCGTTCTACGACAACTTCACCAAATGGGCGAACTGGGGCGAAGCGCTGCTCGGTCTGCACATCGGCTACGAGATGGCGAGTCCGTGGGAGCTTAAGCGGATCGACGTGCCTGACGCGAAGTCACGGACTGCCGAGCTGTCGCCGAAGCCGCTGCTGAAAGCGGACAAGGACAATGGCATCAT
Organism: Rhodopseudomonas sp.; assembly: GCF_048594845.1. Taxonomy (GTDB): domain Bacteria; phylum Pseudomonadota; class Alphaproteobacteria; order Rhizobiales; family Xanthobacteraceae; genus Rhodopseudomonas. The sequence goes on from NZ_JBMDXE010000231.1 coordinate 1,111, forward strand.
CCTTCTCGATTCCGAAACCCAGCTCAGCGGCGTGCCGCCGCAGGCCTGGACTTATCGGCTCGGCAATCGCTCGGCGCTGGAATGGATTCTCGATCAGTACAAAGAGAAGACGCCGAAGGACCCGACCATCCGCGAGAAGTTCAACACCTATCGGTTCGCTGATCACAAGGAGAAGGTGATCGACCTTTTGATGAAGGTCACGCGTGTCAGCGTCGAGACGATGAAGATCATCGAGGCGATGCGCAAGGAGCCGCGCGCCGCAGGAGAGGCCGGAACTACGAACTAATCGGCGCGGCGAGGTCGGTCTGATGAACGTTGAGCTGCTCGACGGGGGGCGCCAACTCGCCAAGTTGCTCTGCGCCTACAGCATGGCTGCGCCGGCCAGGGAGGTACTGCGGTGCCCGAGCCGCGGACTGGCCCGCGTCCTGCAACTCCTTCGCATTGGCGTGCTGTGGCGGGCGGGTCACATGAAGAAGGAATATTGTCATATTCGCCTGTGGCGGGCTGGACACGTTTCGCCGCAGCAGGAAAAAGCTACCGCCTCCCCGGTGGGCGCAGTGGCTGCGATTCGTTCGCAAGAGGATTGGGTCGGGCTGCGCACGTGCCGCCAGTTTGTCACCAGTTTGCCGCAACGGCCCGGAACGAAAAACTCAGCGAAATCAACGTCGCATCCTAACGGCGAAGCGTTCGCAGAAAAAACCGCCGTGCGTCGCCGCGCAGTGCGGCTAACCCGTTGATTTATCGATAGAAGCCACCGTCCGGGAGGACTGCGCACCGCGCCAGCCACCACCGCTTCTCATTCGCCGCTACAGCGCTTGCGGCGAGCTGCCCGACTACGTCCCGAACTGTTCGCTGAGGATCCGCTCTTCGAGGCTATGCCCCGGGTCGAACAGCATGCGCATCGCGATGGTCTTGTCGGAAATCACTTCGACGCGGCGGACGTCTCGGGCTTCGTCGTGATCGGCGACGGCGGCGACCGGGCGCTTGTCGACTTCGAGCACTTCGATCACCACGAAAGCGTTGTCGGGCAAGAGTGCGCCGCGCCAGCGCCGCGGCCGGAACGCCGAGATCGGCGTCAGCGCAAGTAACTGCGCGTTGATCGGCAGGATCGGGCCCTGCGCCGACAGGTTGGAGGCGGTCGAGCCAGCCGGCGTCGCGACCAGAATGCCGTCGGCGACGAGTTCGTGCATGCGCTCGCGCTCGTCGATGATGATGCGCAGCCGCGCCGCCTGATGGCTCTGGCGGAACAGCGAGACTTCGTTGATGGCGTGGTGGATGTGCACTTCGCCGTAGATATCGGTGGCGCGCATCAAGAGCGGATGGATCACGGTCTCGCGCGCCGCTTTGAGCCGGCGATGCAGATCGTGCGTCGAATACTCGTTCATCAGGAAGCCGACCGTGCCGCGATGCATGCCGTAGATCGGCTTGCCGGTCCGCATGTGCTGATGCAGCGTCTGCAGCATCAGGCCGTCGCCGCCGAGCGCGACGACGACGTCGGCGTCCTGCGGATCGTGATTGCCGTATTGCGACGTCAGCTGCGCCAGCGCGGCCTGCGCTTCGACGCCGGTGCTCGCCACGAAGGCGATGCGGTCATGTCGCGGAGATGAATTCATGAGGCGGGCTCGGCGCAGGCTCTGGCTCGAAACGCCGCGACTGAAGCGGATTTCGTCGCCGTCGTCTATACGACGTTTCCGCGGTTTGTCGAGCCGTCCGCGCGGATGCGGCGTGCCGCCGGCGCGTGGCGAAGGCGCGACGCCGGGCGGCTGAGTGCGCCGGCGCCGCGATATCGGCGGCAAAGATGCGCGTGCAGCGCGCGATCAGTACGAGCTGCCGGCGCCGGCGATCGCCGCGGCGAGCGAGGTGTATTCCTCGCAGCTCGTGTTGCCGCACAGCGCCGCGATGCGATCGAGATGATATTGCGCGCGCTCCCGGTTGCCCTGTTCGACCTGCCATAGGCCGTAATACTGCCAGGTCTTGGTGTGGTTCGGATCGGTCTTCAGCGCGCGCTCGTACCAAGCCTGCGCCAGCTTGTAGTCGCCGAGCTTGCGATACGAATAGCCGATCAGCGTCGCCACCGAGGCGTTGTCGTCGTGATGCAGCGCCTTGAGCTGATCGATCGCCACCGCGTAGTCGGCACGGTCGTAGACGGTCGCATAGGCGGCGCGATAGCCGTCCTGGAATTGCCGCTCGGACTTCTTGTCCTTCTTCTTGTCGCCGGACTTGCTGTCCGAGGAAGGCGGCGGCGAGGGGGTGGAGTCGCCCGCCGCATAGGCGGCGGTGAGCGCCGGCGGCGCGATCAGCGCGGCCGAGAGCAGGGCAAAGGCGAGCAGTCGCAGTCGTCCGGTCATCGCATGTCTCCTGGTAGCAAGCCGATCCACAAGGTGCGGCCGAGGTATCAGAACGTCTTCAACCCCGCGCACCGCCGTTCATTCCCGCCGCGGCCGCACGCCGCCGCGAAGCTGACAGGCTGTTCATACGGATGAACCGAAGCTGCCGTTTCACTTCAGCTTCGGTTCAAACGCTGCGGCCTAGCGTCGCGACATGATCGGAGGCCCGGCCGGCGGGCTCACGATCCAAGCTTCACCAGCCGGCTGTGATTTTGCAACAGACTTCGTTCAACGAAGGAGACCATCATGATCAAGTCCCTGTCAGCCGCTCTGCTCGCCGTCTCGATGCTCACCGCGCCGGCCTTCGCCGCCGGGGCCGAGAAGACGCCGGCCGCGCCCGCCGCCGCAGCGACGGACGCCGCCAAGCCGGCCGCGACGCCGATGGCGCAGACCAATGTTGCGCCGAAGGCGAAGGCCAAGGTGGCGCGCCATCACCACCGCGCCGTGCATCACAAGCTCAACAAGCAGAGCAGCCTGCGCGGCCATCAGCACCTCGCCAAGCTCGATGCGAAGACCGTCAAGACCGGCGGCAAGGTCGGCGTGAAGGCGCCCGCCAAGCAGCATCTGTCGAAGGCTTCGATCCGCCCCGCAGCCCCCAAGCGCGGCTGAGGATCGAACGCTGCGGCCGCACCGGTCCACCACCCCCGGCGCGGCCGCGGCACGCCTGACGTGCAGCCGGGTTTGATTCAACGCGCGAAGCGGTTATTGCTGCGGCGTTGCTGATTTTGAATCAAGAGCCGCCCGTGCCCGCTTCCGTCCGCCGCTTCGCGTTCGCGTTCGCCGCCGTCGCCACGCTCGGCGGTTGTATCACCGGCGGCGAGTCCGGCCCGCCCGATGCCGGCGGCGACGCCGTGCAGCCGTTTCCGGCGAACTATCGCAGCGAGATTCCGGCGTTTCTCCGCAGCTACCTCAACAATCCGGTCGGCCTGCGCGACGCGATGATGGCCGAGCCGGTGCAGCGCGAGGTCAGCGGGCGAATGCGTTTCGTGTCGTGTCTGCGTTTCACCCCGCAGGGCGGCCGGCCGCAGGAGCTGGCGATCGTCCACGTCAACGGCAGGCTCGATCGCGTCGCCGGCAATGCTCAGGATCTGTGCGCGGCCGCGGTTTACGCGCCGTATCCCGAGCTGGAAAAATTGTCGCGATAGCGCGGACCAAATCACAACCCGCGACGACTAACCTGTAAGTCCGGGCGAGTTCCGGTCTGTTGCGAGGCCGTCACACTCCGGCTCCAACCTTGCTGCGGCCTTGCCGCCGGGCAACCAAACTCGCGCCATCTTGTTCTGAGCACATCGGACGACATCGAACGAGGGACACGATGAAGAAGTATCTGCTCAGCGCCGTCGCGGTCTGCGCGCTCACCGCGCCCGCTTTCGCTGCCGATCTCGGCCCGCGCACCTATACCAAGGCGCCGCCGGCGCCGGCCTACACTGCGCCCGAAGTGGTGTATAATTGGACCGGCTTCTACATCGGCGGCAACGTCGGCGGAGCGTTCGCCGGAAGTAACAACATCCAGAGCGACGCCGGCCGTTTCATGGGCGGCGTGCAGGGCGGCTTCGACTATCAGTTCGCGCCCAATTGGGTGGTCGGTGTCGAGGCGCAGTACAGCTGGATGGCCTCGAACAATACCGGCGTGCTGTTCTCCGGCGGCAGCACCGCGACCGAGAACACCCGTGGCCTCGGCTCGGTCACCGGCCGCCTCGGCTACACTTGGGGTCCGGCGCTGCTCTACGCCAAGGGCGGTTACGCCTTCCGCGACTCCAGTCTCGGCGTGCTCGACGCCACCGGCGCGGCCGCGGGGTATTCCACCTCCGGCAGCCGCAACGACGGCTACACGGTCGGTGCCGGCCTCGAATACATGTTCGCGCCGAGTTGGTCCGCCAAGGTCGAGTACCAGTACTACAAGTTCGGCGACACCAACTTCACCGGCGGTCCGGCCGACGTGGTCGGCACCTCGTTCCGCAACGACGACCACACCGTCAAGGCGGGCATCAACTATCGCTTCGGCTGGGGTGGCCCGGCAGTTGCGAAGTACTGAAGCAGCCCTGTCCGCATTCCGAAAGGCCGGCCCTCGCGCCGGCCTTTTTCGTTGCCGGGCAGGCCCCTGAGGGCTGGGAATCGAAGGTTAACGAGTGTTAAATCGCCGGAAAAATATCGGGCGGGACTCGGGAACCAGAATCGCCCGATGGTCGTCGCATGACGACGATCTCGAAAACCCTGCTCGCGGGGATCCCGGTCGGCCTGACGCTGGCACTCCTGGTGGCCTGCGCGGTCAACGTCGTAGTGCTGGCGCGTTGGCTCTAGGCGAGGGCGAGGCGACAACAAGCGGCGGTTGATCGGCATCAAAGCCGGTGGTGCCGAGCAGCGCGATATTCTGGCTGCTGTATGCATACAGCAGGCCCGCACAAGCGGCGCCTCGTCCGCTCCGCTGCAGCGGCCGAAGGATCTGTCCACGGGGAACAGTCCGATGTCCGAAGTCGATGGTCTCGTGATCGCCGCCGCCGCGCTGTCGACGCTGGTGATCTGGCTTGGCGTGGTGGTTCAGGGCCGGATAGTGGCGGCGCTGGCGTCGCGCCACTAGCGCTGCGAGCGACAACCAGCACACCAGCTCCCGGCCGTCTTTGGGGGAGCGAGCCTGCGGCACACTGCGCCGTCGTGCTGTGCCTTGCCAGGCGCCGCCAGGATTACCCCAGCAGCATCCAGGCCGCGACGCCCAGCAGCGGGATCACCGCAACGGCGATCATCAGCAGCGGAGCGGGCTCGTTGCCTTTACGGCTCGGGTCGTCGAATTTGTCTTTGCTCATGGAGGCAAAAGGCGTTCGTATCCGATCGGTTCCTAACGGATGCAGCGAGCGGCCCAAGAGGATGTGCCGGATGATCACCGCGGCAGGTGGCCCACAATGTTGGCCTGACATGAATGGGATAGAAATCATCGCGCTGACCCCGGGCGCCCCTGAGCTCGGCGTGTGCGCCGGCTGGCGGGCGGAAAGCTTCGCCGTGCTCGCCACCGACGTTGCGGCAGAGTTGCGCTCCCTCGAGGCGTTCGTCGCCGACCCGGCTCATCAGGTGGCGCTGATCGTGAAGCGGAAGGGCGCCGTGGCCGGAACCTGCCTGCTTGTGCCGTCGGAGATCGACCCGGTTCACGACGTGTCGCCATGGCTCGCCGGCCTGTATGTGGCGCCTGAGCATCGGCGCGCTGGCGTCGGTGAAGCGCTGGTCCGCGCTATCGAACGTGAAGCCCACAGCCGTCGGCATCCCCGGCTGTTTCTGTACACGACGGACGCAGTGGGATTCTATCAGCGTCTCGGTTGGAGGATCATCGATCGGGCCATCTGGAAGGGATTCGATACGTCTCTGATGACGATCGAACTGTGAGCGGTCCGCGCGGTTTGGATAAACTTACCCCTGCCGGTCTTGTCGCCAACGGCGCACGCTGCTAGCTGTCTCGGCGAAAGCGTGCCTCGCCGGCGTAGCACAGCGGTAGTGCAGCGGTTTTGTAAACCGAAGGTCGGGAGTTCGATCCTCTCCGCCGGCACCATGCATCTCTCTGGAAGGTTTCCGACTCCGCCCGCGTTAACGATTCGCTGGTCACGCCGAGCGATCGGACCCGGATTCCGCGTCGTGCGTTAGGCTTACCGGCGCTTCGCTGCGGCGCCTTAACCGATCCGGCAAGCTTTTCAACTACCTTCGGTGGCATGGCTATGAAACCTCCGACTGCGCGCGCCGCGTTGGCGATCCTGCTCATGACTGCGACTGCGGCGCCTGCCTGCGCCGACAGCGGCGGCTTCGGCGTGGTGATTCCAGGGCGGCCCGGTGTGCCGATCATCATCAACGGCCGTGACGTGTCCTACACGGTGGTCGAGGGCGATTGGGGGCTGGAGCGCGGCGTGCATCGGCAGCCGACATTCTACGGCAGCCGCCCGGTCCGCTTGCCGGAGGTCGGCCACTATTATCCAGGCTCGAATCGGCTGCCGGGCTACGGCCGGCTGGAGATCGAGCCGCCGGCGAATCGACAGCTGCCGAAGCCGGCCGAGAGCTTCCATCAATCCTGGGAGGTGGAGTCGCGGCCGCCGCAGCCCACTGCGCCGCCGATGCCGATGGATCCGCCGCAGGTGATCATCGCGCCACCGCTGGACGAGGGCGGCGGGCGTCTGCCGCCGAATTTCCGCGGGCCGCGCGGCTAACGCTGCTTTCGAAGATCTCGTTCGCCAATCGACCACGATAACAAACCAAGAAACAGCACCCATCCGGAGAGTACCATGCGTCAGATGATTTCGGGTTTGGTGGCGGCGGTGGCCGTCGTGACCGTCAGCGCCGCGCCGGCGTTGGCCTGCGGCGGCGGCCTGTTCGCGGCCGACGGCTGCGCGCCGTGCGGCGCGGTGAGCGCCTGCGGTTCGCCGGCCTATCTGCCGTATAACTACGGCTACAGTGCCGGTTATGGCTCCGCCGCGTTCGAGCGTCTGCCCGACCCGACGCGTTACTACTACGTCAATCAGGGGCCGACCTATTCGGGGCCAGGCAATTTCGCGCCGGTCGCGACCTACGACGATCGCCCGGTGTCGGTGTGGCGCACCGGATCGGCCTACACCGGCGGTGTCTACGCCAATGCGATGACGCATCAATACATCGGTGGGCCGGTTGCCACTGGTCCGGTGGTGTACAGCTATGGCCGCCGCCACGTCCGGCATCACCATCGCTACGGCATGTATCACGGCGCCGCCTATCGCGGCCATTATGGCGCACCGCGCTATCACCGTCCGCACGGCCCGGTGCTGCGCCGCAACTACTGATTGGCATGGCCGAACGGCAAACGCCCGTCCGCAGCGATGCGGACGGGCGTTCGCGTGTCCGTTTCGAGGCGGTCGCTCAGCCCATCAGGCCGAGCCGGCTGCTGCCGATATAAAGCGCCAGCGCCGCGGCGTTGGAGACGTTGAGGCTCTTGATCTCGCCCGGCATGTCGAGCCGCGCCACCACGCTGCAGGTCTCGCGTGTGAGCTGCCGCAGGCCCTTGCCCTCGGCGCCGAGCACCAGCGCCAGCGGCGCATGCAGCTCGACCGCGGCGAGATCGGCGCTGCCTTCGCTGTCGAGCCCGACGGTGAGAAAGCCGCGCTGGTTGAGCTCGGTCAACGCACGGGCGAGGTTCTGCACCAGCACCAACGGCACCAACTCCAGCGCGCCCGACGCCGATTTCGCCAGCACGCCGGTCGCTTCCGGGCTGTGCCGGGCGGTGGTGACGATCGCCTTCACGGCGAATGCCGCCGCCGAGCGCAGGATCGCGCCGACATTGTGCGGATCGGTGATCTGGTCGAGCACCAGCACGATGCCGTCGGAGGGCAGGGTGTCGATCGAAGGCCCATCCAGCGGATCGGCCTCCGCCAGCATGCCCTGGTGCACCGCGTCCGGTCCCAGCCGGCGGTCGATGTCGCCCGGACGCACGATCTCAGGCGCCGGCTTGGGGACGATTCCCTCGTCGGCGAGCTTGCGGGCGGCGTTTTCGGTCAGCAGCAGCTTGCGGATCCGGCGCTTCGGATTGGCCAGCGCGGCGGTGACGGTGTGCCAGCCGTACAGAATCGCGATGCCGTCCGGCTCGCGTTCGCGCGGGGCGCGGCGGTCGAAGCGCGGCGGCCCGCCGCGGGGGCGGTCGTCACGGCGCTGAAAGCGCGGATTTCGGTCTTTGGGACTCATCGCGCGCTTCTCTCACGCGGCCGCCGCCAAGGCAATTTCCCCATGCTGCTTATTGGCCAGAGAAATTGTCATGTGATTGGTTGACTTGGCCCCCCGGTATCGCCCATAACCGCGCCGCGTTGCAGGCCCGCCCGCGGGCTCGCTGCGGCTGTCCGGTTCCGGTTTTGCCTGCCACAGGCGTTCGGTCGGCGGCACGGGCGGGGGAGTGTCCCGAGTGGCAAAGGGAGCTGACTGTAAATCAGCCGCCTCATGGCTTCGCAGGTTCGAGTCCTGCCTCCCCCACCATCCTTGATCCTGCGGTGAACATCCCGATCTGACCCGACTTCGCTGCGCCTAGAGGGCAGGAGCTGCCTTTGCGCCGGAAGTCTTCCGCCCGGGGGCAGCCGCGCTCCGTTCGTTGATCTAGTTGCCGCGTCCCGTGACGCTGTCGAAGGCGCGGCTGAGCTCGTGGAGCTCGTAGGGCTTTCGGACCATCGGGAATTCGAGTTCGGAGCGCAGGGCCGCGTCGCTGTATCCGGTCGTGAGGATGATCGGCAGAGACGGATATTTCCGCTTCAGCCGCCGGGCGAGGCCCAGGCCGTCCAGCCTGCCGGGCATAACGATGTCGCTGAACACGACGTCGATGCCATCGTTCTCGATCTCGGTCAGTGCGGTCTCCGCGTCCGGGGCCCATTTCACCCGGTATCCAAGCTCTTCCAGCAGCATGGCGCCGGCGCTGGCGACCTCGGGATTGTCCTCGACAAGGAGGACGGTACCAGCCGACTTATCGACAGACCTCGCGTCGTCCTCCGTCCGCTGATCCTGCGCCCGCGGCAGCCAGATCATCACTTCGGTGCCTTCGCCGAGACGGCTCTCGACCTCGACGCGGCCGCCGGCCTGGTTGGCAAACCCGTGGACTTGCGAAAGTCCGAGACCCGTCCCTTGGCCGACCGGCTTGGTGGTGAAAAACGGATCGAACACCTTGGCGAGCACGTCCGGCGGAATGCCGACGCCGTTGTCCTTCACCGAGATACGGACGGTGTCACCGGAGTCCTGCGGGCCGGCGGGATGGTTGGTGGCGCTGATCACCACGTCGCCGCCCTCGATCAGCGCGTCGCGGGCGTTGATCACCAGATTGACGAGCGCGGTTTCCAGTTCGCCCGGATCGGCGAGCACCGGCCAGACGTTCGGCGCGATATCGACCGACAGCGCGACGTTGCCGCGTAGCCCCGCTCTCAGCACTTCCTGCATCGACAACACGGTCTGCGCGAGATCGAGCTGGGTGGGATGGACCTGCTGGCGTCGCGCGAAGGTGAGCAACTGCCTCGTCAGTCCGCCGCCGCGCTTGATCGCGCTTTCCATGGCGGAGATCGTGTTGAGAATGGCGGGGTCGCTGCTCGATCGCTTGATACGATGCAGTCCGCCGGCAAGCCCCATCAGCAGGTTATTGAAGTCGTGCGCGACGCCGCCGGTGAGTTGGCCGAGCGCGTCCATCTTTCGAGACTCGGCGAGCTCGGCCTGAACGCGCTCCAGTTTCTGCTGAGCGTCGCGACGCTCGGTGATGTCGCGCGTGATCTTGGCGAACCCGATCAGCTCGCCGGAATCGTCGCGGATCGGATCGATGATCACGCTCGCCCAGAAGAAGCTGCCGTCCTTGCGGACGCGCAAGCCTTCCTCTTCGTAGCGGCCGGTCGTGCGGGCGATCTGCAGCGCGCGTGCGGGTTTGCCGGCTTTCCGATCGGCCGGTGTGTAGAACCGGCTGAAGTGCTGGCCGACGATCTCGTCGGGTACGTAGCCTTTGATCCGCTGGCCGCCGAGATTCCAGTTGGTCACGAAGCCTTCGGGATCGAGCATGTAGAGCCCGTAGTCCGTGATGTTACGGACCAGCAGGCGAAACAGGTTTTCACTCTCGGCCAACGCCGATCGCGCCTTGAGTCTCTCGGTGATGTCCCTGGTGATCTTGGCGAAGCCGATCAACTCGCCGTCCTCGACGATGGCGTCGATGACGACTGAGGCGAAAAACCGGCTGCCGTCCTTGCGCAGTCGCCAGCCTTCGGCTTCGAAACGACCGGTGCTGCGCGCGGCGGCGAGGGCGCGTTCGGGAAGGCCGGCGGCGCGGTCTTCAGGCGGATAGAAAACCGAAAAATGCTGGCCGACGATTTCGGACGCCTGGTAGCCCTTGATCCGGGCCGCGCCCGTGTTCCAGCTCGACACGATGCCGGCGGGGTCGAGCATGTAGATGGCGTAGTCGGTGACGCCCTGGACAAGGATCCGGAACGCCCGCTCGCTTTCGAACAGCTCGCGCTCGGGCGTGGTCCGTTCCGTCATTCCAAACTCCGGAAAGCTTCGAAACGGCTTCGCCGGCTAAACGTTCCCGTGTGGCGGGCGGAATTTGCAACGCCGCGGTGGTGCGGGTCGAGCTCGGGTGTGGCGTGCGTCATGCGTTTCCGGTGAGCCTCAGAATGGCCTCGACGACGTAGCGGCTCGACTGCGCGATCCACTGCGTGGCGCCGCCAAGGCCGGCGAGCGGGAGGAGGAAGACGATGCCGATCAGGATCAGCATCCCGTAGGGTTCGAGACGCGCCAGCGGCCGTGCCAGCACGCGGGGCAGGGCGCCCACCGCGATTCGGCCGCCGTCGAGCGGCGGGATCGGGATCAGGTTGAAGATCGCGAGCACAACGTTGATCAGCAGCGCGTTGGCGAGGTTGCGCAGCAGCCATTCGCCGGCGGCTCCCGACACGTCGCCGAGCAGCCGTAATCCAAGCGCGGACACGAGCGCCAGCACGATGTTGATCGCGGGACCTGCCGCCGCCACCAGGATCATGTCACGGCGGGGATGCCGCAGGCCTCGGAAGTTCACTGGCACCGGCTTGGCGTAGCCGAACAGGAACGGGGACTGCATCGCCAGCAACAGCAGCGGCAGCAGCACCGTGCCGAACGGGTCGATGTGCTTGATCGGATTGAGCGTGACGCGGCCCAACATCCAAGCCGTATCGTCGCCGCACATCCGGGCCGCGTAGGCGTGGGCGGCCTCATGGAATGTGATCGCGATCAGTAGCGGGAGCGCCCACACCGAGATCACCAGCATCATCGTGGAAAAAGGATCCGCCATCACTCAACCTGTCGTCGGCTGCCGTGCCGATCTGGTTCCGCATATAGAACCCGACCTGAAGCGGCGCTAGCCGGACGGCGGCCAAAGCCTTGTTTATGTCCGCGAATTCACATTCGCCCGGTCGAAACCGGGGTGGAACCTGGCCCGCCGAAGCGCATTGACCGGAACCTTCTGGAACCCCTGACCGCGTCCCATATCAACTCCGACGCTGCCTGCAGAAAGCCTCCGCCGATGCCCCCCTCCGTTCCGCCGTCGTCTTCTTCGCCGGACCCGCAGTTGCGGCGGGCGCAGCGCACCGAGCGGCTGCTGCGCATCGCGGTGGTCTGGCTGCTGCTGTTGGCGACCGCATGGGTGGCGCAACCGTATCTTGCGTCGCTGTGGTTCTCGGTCAGCGGCCCGCGCACCGTCACCGCGCGCGGCGACCTCGCGCCGGCCGAGTTGTCGACAATCGAGCTGTTCAAGCGGGTATCGCCCTCGGTGGTACACGTCTATGCGCAGTCGGCCCGTCGTCCGACGCCGTCGTTCGAGCAGCAGGATGCCCAGCAGGGCGGCGTGCAGTCGGGCTCGGGCGTGATCTGGGACGCGGCCGGCCACGTGATTACCAACAATCACGTCATCCAGGGCGCGAGCACGCTCGGAGCGCGGCTGTCGTCGGGCGAATTCGTCACCGCGCGTGTGGTCGGTACCGCGCCGAACTACGATCTCGCGGTGCTGCAACTCGAGCGGCCGCGCACGGCGCTGCGTCCGATCGCGATCGGCAGTTCGTCGGATTTGCAGGTCGGGCAGGCGGCCTTCGCGATCGGCAATCCCTACGGGCTGGAGCAGACGCTGACCACCGGCATCGTCAGCGCGCTGCAGCGGCGGCTGCCGACCGCCGCGGCGCACGAAGTCAGCGGCGTGATCCAGACCGATGCGGCGATCAATCCGGGCAATTCCGGCGGCCCGCTGCTCGATAGCGCGGGCCGGCTCATCGGGCTCAACACCGCGATCATCTCCGGCTCGGGTGCATCGGCCGGCATCGGCTTCGCGATCCCGGTCGATGCCGTCAACCGCGTCGCCACGGCGCTCATCCGCACCGGCACCGTGCCGGTGCCCGGCATCGGCGTGATCGCGGCCGACGAGAACGAGGCGGCGCGGCTTGGTATCGACGGTGTCGTCGTGGTCCGTACGCTTCCGGACTCACCGGCGGCGCGCGCCGGCCTGGTCGGAGCCAGCGAAACCGGAATGGTCGAAGACGTGATCATCGGCGCCAACGGCCAGGAGGTCCACAGCATGTCCGATCTGGCCGGCACGCTCGAGAGCGTCGGCCTTGGTAACGAGGTCAAGCTCCAGGTGATGCGCAACGGACGCGTGCGCACCGTCAACGTCAAAGTCACCGACATTTCGCGCCTGCAGCGCAGTTAGCGGATTGGGGCGTCGGGCCCGCCGGAATTCAGCGCGGTCTGCGCCTTTGGCAGCAAGTCCAGGACCCGTGATCGCCTTTCGCCGCGATGCGGCGCGGACGCCGGCCATAACCTCGTATTGATACGAAGCCGGAAATTAACCCGGTTTGAGGAACGAACCAATAACGGTGAGGCAAATAGGAGCCTCGTCGTGTCTAAACTGAACCGTATCGGAAACAAGCTCGGATTAGCCGGTCTCGTCGGCATTTCGCTGGCGATCGGCATGGTGACCAACCAGTTCATGACTCAGGCCCGGGTCAACGAAGCCACCCGCTTGGCCGATCGCGAAGCTGAGGTTTCGGAAAATGCGCTGATCGCAGAATCCGAGATGCGTAATATGCAGCTCGCGGTCCGCGGCGTTCGCATGACGCGCTCCGTCAAGGAATTCGAGCAGCGCCGCAGCGAGTTCAGCGTGGCGCGCGCCGACCAGGCCAAGGTGCTCGATACGCTGATCGCTGCAGCGACTGGCGCCATCGCGGAGATGTTCGCCGAGATCAAGAAGATGACCGTCGACTACGCGGTGGGCGCCGAGCAACAGGCCGAACAGCAGCTCAAGTTGCTCGATCTCAACGCCAAGCGGCTGTCGATCGCTGCCGAATGGGACAAGAAGGTCGAGGCGCTGGAAGGCCCGCTCGGCGGGCAGGCGGCCTTGGCGCTATTACACGAGGCGGACGGCGGGTTCGACGGCGTCCGCGCTCTCGCATGGCAGTTTTTCGTCGTCGAGAGCAAGGAGCTCAAGGCCAATCTCGAGCGAAAGGCGAACTCCGTCACCGAAGCGTTGCGCCGCGCCGGCGAGCAGGCGCCGGACGCCAAGACCCGCGCAGGCATTCGCGAACTCGACAGCGTGCTCAAGAACTATATGACGATGACCGCGGACGCCTTTGCCGCCGATACTTTGAAGAACAGTATCAGCCGCGACCGCACCGTTCCGATCGCCAACAACACCGCGAGCCTGCTGCGCAACGCCGTCGAGACGGCGCGTCAGTCGGCGCAGGAAGCCAAGGCCCGGGCCGCCTCGGAGATTGCCTGGTCGGCCAGGATGTCGTTTGCGTTCGGCGCGACGATCATTCTGGTGCTGATCGGCTCGGCGCTGTTCTCGTTCCTCGGCGTGGCGCGGCCGCTGACCCGGCTGAACGGCGCGCTCAGCCAGATCGCGGGCGGCAAGCTCGACGTGGAGATCGTCGGCGCCGAGCGCGGCGATGAAATCGGCGATATCGGCAAGACCGTCGGCGTCATCCAGCGCAATGCCGAGATCAAGGCGCGCGAGGAGGCCGAGGCCATGACCGTCCGCGACCGCGAGCGCGCGGCGCAGCGCAAGCAGGACATGCTGCGGATCGCCGACGAATTCGAGGGCGCGATCGGTGAGATCGTCGAGACGGTGTCGTCGGCTTCGGAGGAACTCGAGGCCTCCGCGACCTCGCTGACGTCGACGGCCGAACGTTCGCAGATGCTGGCGACGACGGTGGCGTCGGCATCGGAAGAGGCGTCGACCAATGTGCAGTCGGTGGCGTCAGCGACCGAAGAGATGAGTTCGTCGGTCACCGAGATCAGCCGTCAGGTCCAGGAATCGGCGCGCATCGCGCAGGAGGCCGTGGAGCAGGCGCACCAGACCAACGATCGCGTCGAGGAACTCGCCCAGGCCGCCGCGCGGATCGGCGACGTTGTCGAACTGATCAACACCATCGCCGGCCAGACCAACCTCCTGGCGCTCAACGCGACGATCGAGGCGGCCCGCGCCGGCGAGGCCGGCCGCGGCTTTGCGGTTGTCGCCGCCGAAGTGAAGGCGCTCGCGGATCAGACCGCGAAGGCCACCGGCGAGATCAGTCAGCAGATCGGCGGCATCCAGACCGCGACTGATCAGTCGGTGGCGGCGATCCGGCAGATCGGCGAAACGATCGGCCGGATGTCCGAGATCTCCTCCACCATCGCCTCGGCGGTGGAAGAGCAGGGCGCCGCGACGCAGGAAATCTCCCGCAACGTCCAGCAGGCGGCGCAGGGCACGCAGCAGGTGTCGGCCAACATCACCGAGGTTCAGCGCGGCGCGACCGAGACCGGTTCGGCCTCGAGCCAGGTGCTGTCGGCCGCCCAGTCGCTGTCCGGCGACAGCAGCCGGCTGAGGCTGGAAGTCGCCAAATTCCTCGGCACGGTGCGGGCCGCCTGACGCCGCATCACATTTGCCCATCGATGGGTCATGTCCGCGGGACTCACACCCGCGGACCGTCCTGCGCCGCATAGGAACTAGCGCGGCGGCTCCTCATTGAAGCTGAAAACGGAGGAGCAGATGGGCAAGGCCTATTACGACATCATCGGCACCGACGATCGCTGGGGCGTGCGGCACGACGACGATCCGGTCGGCGATTACGCCAGCAAGGAAGCTGCGTTCGAAGCCGCAGTGCTGGCCGCGACCAACGCCATCAAATTCGGCCACGAAGTCCGCATCACCGTGCCGGGCCGCGAAAGTTCGGAAACGGCGCTCGGCGTGATTACGAACTGAGCGGGATGCATGGCGGCCGGCATTGAAGACTGCTCTGATCGCGATTATTGAATTCTCTCGTCATTGCGACGAGCCCGTCGACGAAGCAATCCAGCGGCGTGCGAAAAACTGCACTGCTTAGCTACGCTCGCAATGACGGGAAGGCGGCGACGCCGACTTTAACCGCCGCGCTCATCCATTGGTGCGGCGCTAGTCGTTCGTAATGGCCCGGCTCATCCCGGCGATCCGCGCCTTTTCCGTTGCCACCATTCAAGACGTGAATGCCCGGCACAAGGCCGGGCATGACGGGGATGCTGTCAGCTATTGGCTTGCGATCGTCACGCCACTTGCTGCAAAGGGGGCTGCGACTGACCCGCCTCTTCGGTGACTTCGTAGGTGGTGACTTCGAATTTCACCAGCTGAGCGGTGCCGAAGGAGGTCGAGATCGCCACGTCGGCGGCGTCGCGGCCGCGGGCCATGACGATGCGGCCGATCCGCGGGTGATTGTGCCGCGCGTCGAAGGTGTACCAGCGGCCGTCGAGATAGACCTCGAACCATGCCGAGAAGTCCATTGGCGCCGGATCGATCGGAACGCCGATGTCTCCGAGATAGCCGGTGCAGTAGCGCGCCGGAATGTTCATGCAGCGGCACAGCGTCACGGCCAGATGCGCGAAGTCGCGGCAGACGCCGATGCGCTCCGCATGGCCTTCGGCGGCGGTACGGTCGTTGCGGGCGTAGTGATAGCCGAACTCGATCTGGTTATGCGTGTAGTCGACGATCGCCTGAACCCGCTCCCAGCCCGAGGTGATGCCGCCGAACAGCGACCAGGCGAGGTTGGACAGCTTATCGGTGTCGCAATAGCGACTGCCGAGCAGATAGACGAGCACGTCGTCGGGCAATTCCGCGACCGGGAGCTGGCGCGCGCCCGAAGCCACCTCGTCGGGCAGGCCCGAGTCTTCGATCAGAAAGTCGTTGCTGATTTCGATCTGTCCGGCCGGCGCGACGATACGCGTGCAGATGTTGCCGAACATGTCGATGAATTCCCGCGCCGGGATGTCCGGCGAGAACCTGATCTTGTGCTCGCCGATGACGTCCTGCATCCGCTCAGGACGAACGCTGAGCAGCAGGTTCATCGGGGTATCCTGGAAGCAATGGAAGGCGATGCTGTAGCCCGCTCGAATCTTCACCCGCAATCTCCGATTTCGGTCATTGAAACTATCGTCCTTCAATGACCAGTCCCTCGGACGGTTCCTTGATAACCGTCTGAGGGCCTGCGCAAATTTACGGCAGTGCGGAAACTAATCGACGAGCTCGAACAACAGCGCCGAGCGCGCGGTCACCTGATAGGCGGTTCCGCAGGCGAAGGTCTCGCCGGGGGCGCCATCGGGGATATTGGTATCGATCAGCAGCTTCCAGTTGGCGCCATGCGGAACTTCGGGCAGCGTGAACTCCACCAGGCCGTCGAAGCTGTTGGTGATCAGCAGCACGGTCTGGTCCTCGCTCTTACGCCGGATGCCGGTCTTCTGGGCGCGGCCGTCGAGTAGCATGCCGAAGCATTTGACGTTGCCGTCGTCCCAGTGCTCCTGCTGCATCTCGCCACCGTTGGCATTGATCCAGGTGACATCGCGGACATCGAGCTTTTCGTCGTGCTGTCCGGTGAGGAACCGGCTGCGCCGCAGCATCGGATAGTCGCGGCGTAGTTCCAGCAGCCGCTTGCTGAACGCCAGCAAATCCTTGGCGGCGTCGTTGTGGTCCCAGTGCACCCAGGAGATCTCGTTGTCCTGGCAATAGGCGTTGTTGTTGCCCTGCTGCGTGCGGCCGAACTCGTCACCCGCCAACAGCATCGGCGTGCCCTGCGCCAGCAGCAGGGTCGTCAGCATGTTGCGCTTCTGCCGCTCGCGCAGCGCCAGGATTGCTTCATCGTCGGTCGGTCCCTCGGCGCCGCAGTTCCACGAGCGGTTGTCCGAATGGCCGTCCTTGCCGTCCTCGCCGTTGGCGAGATTGTGCTTGTCGTTGTAGCTCGCCCAGTCGTTCAGGGTGAAGCCGTCATGCGCGGTGATGAAATTCACGCTCGACCAGGCGCGACGGCCCTGGCGGTTGAAGACGTCGGCAGAGCCGGCCAGCCGCGGTGCCAGCGCTGCCGCGCAGGCCTCGCTGCGCCAGTAGTCGCGAACGGTGTCGCGGAACTTGTCGTTCCATTCCGCCCAGCCGGGCGGGAAACCGCCGACCTGATAGCCGCCGGGGCCGCAGTCCCAAGGCTCGGCGATCAGCTTGACCTGGCTGAGTAGCGGGTCCTGCATCACGGCTTTCAGGAAGCCGCTCTGTTCGTCGAAGCCATAGGTCTCGCGCGCCAGGATGGTGCCGAGATCGAACCGGAAGCCGTCGATATGCATCTCGCCGGCCCAATACCGCAGCGAATCCGTGACCATCTGGATGACGCGCGGGTGCGATAGGTTGACGGTGTTGCCGGTGCCGGTGTCGTTGATGTAGTAGCGCTTCTGGTCAGGCAGCAGGCGATAGTAACTGGCGTTGTCGATGCCCTTGAACGACAGCGTCGGTCCAAGCTCATTGCCTTCGGCGGTGTGGTTGTAGACGACGTCGAGGATCACGGCGAGGCCGGCGTCGTGAAGCCGCGACACCATCTCCTTGAACTCACGCAAGCTGTTCGGTACGTCCGCTGCGTAGCGCGGGTCGGGCGCGAAGAAGCCGATAGTGTTGTAGCCCCAGTAGTTCACCAGGTCCTTTTCGAGCAGATAGCTGTCGTTGACGAAGGTGTGGATTGGCAGCAGCTCAACGGCGGTGATGCCGAGCGAGGCGATGTAGTCGACGACGGCCTGCGAGCCCATGCCCGCATAGGTGCCGCGGATATCTTCCGGCACGCCGGGATGCAGCTTGGTGAAGCCCTTGACGTGGGTCTCGTAGACGACGGTCTGGTCCCACGGCACGAACTTGCGGCCAGGCTCACCGCGCCAGTCGAAGCCGGGATCGACGACGACGCATTTTGGGACGAAGCGGGCGCTGTCGCGCTCGTCGAATGTGGTGTCGTCGCCGCTCTCCATCTGATAGCCGAACACCGCCGGATCCCATTTCAGCTCGCCCGCATGAGCCCGTGCGTAGGGATCGAGCAGCAGCTTGTTCGGGTTGAAGCGGTGCCCATTCTCCGGCTCGTAGGGCCCGTGGACGCGATAGCCGTAGAAGGTGCCGGGGCCGACGTCCGGGATGTAGCCGTGGAAGATTTCGTCGGTGTATTCGGGAAGCTCGATGCGGCGTTCGGTATCGCCATCGAACAGGCACACTTCGACCTTGGTGGCGTTGGCTGAGAACAGCGCGAAGTTCGTGCCTTCGCCATCCCAGCAGGCGCCGAGCGGGAAGGGCAGGCCCTCGCGCACCGTGCTGTTGTCGGTCACCACATGATAGCCGGGCTCCGGCTTCGGCGCCGGCTCGGCCTGAGCAGCGGCCTCGGTGGCCGCGGGCGGGGGATCGAGCGTATCGGTATCGGTCATCGCGGGTCCTTCCGGGTTGGCGCGCAGGCGCAATCACGAAGCTCGGCCCTCGGCCCAACCCCGATTGAACTCGATCGGTTTGGTATCATTGACGAAATCCCCACCTGCTGACGCGATAATGCCGCATTTCGAATTCGGTTCCTGAGCCGTTCGGCGCAGCGGGAGACCGGCGCAAAAGAAAAGGGCCCGGTCGCTGTCGCGATCGGGCCCAAGGTTCGGGAGGACGTGCTTACTTGCTCGACTTGTTCGATTGCGAGGTCGTATTGGAGTGCTGCTTCTCGAGGTTCTGGGCCATTTCGAGATGGTGCTGGAGTGCCGGCAGGGTCTTGCCAGCCCAGGCCTTCAGCTCGGCGTTCTCGCCGCCGCGCGAATAGCGGTCGAACAGCGACACCGCATCCTTATGTGCGCTGACCTGCTGGTCGATATAGGTCCCGTCGAAATCGCCGCTCGCATTGGTCAGCTTGTCCAGCTTGCTGCGATGCGCGTCGTCGAGCTGCGTCGGCGCTTCAGCTTTCACCTTGCCGGCGCTGATCAACGACTTCAGCTCGGTGCTGGTCTTGGTGTGATCGGTGATCATGTCCTTGGCGAAGGTCTTGACGGCGGAGCTGCCCTTTTGCTCGGCGAGCTTGCTCGACTGGATTTCGAACATGTCGCTGACGGCGGCCTGCTTGATAAAATCCGCGGTGGTCGGCGCGACGCCCAGCACCGAGTTGACCCCGGTCTTTTCGCCGACCGACTGCGCCAGCACGGGCGTCGCCATCAACAGGCAGCAGCCCAGCGCGATCATGGTACGTTTCATGGCAGTATCCTTCAGCTTGCGGCCTTGCGATTGACGCCCTTCCGGAGCGCCACGGTGTTGAGCTTGGTGTTGGCCGCCTTCTCTTCGTTCAGATTGGTGGTGAGGAAGCGGACGATGTCGTCGTGGCCAAGTTCCTCGGCCCATGCGATCAGCGTGCCGTAGCGCGCGATTTCGTAGTGCTCGACGGCCTGCGAGTTGGCGACGATCGCGGCATCGAGCACGGTCTTGTCGGCAATCTCGCTGGCGGTCTCGTTGGCTTCCTTGATCAGCCCGTCGATCGCCGGGCAGTCGATGCCGGAGGGCTTCTCGCCGAGCTTCTTGAACACCTGATCGAGCCGCTCGATCTGCTTCTCGGTCTCTTCCAGATGCGCCTTCAGGCCCGCAGCCAAATCCCGATTGGTCGCTTGGGCGATCATGGTCGGCAGCGCCTTGGTGATCTGCTGCTCGGCGTAATAAATGTCGCGAAGGCCATGCAGCAGCATGTCCTCCATGGTGTGAATGTCCTTGGTGAAAAGACCCATCGTCGCCTCCGGTGGTGGGTGGTTGCCCCCACAACTGGAACGCGCCGGTTCTGTTCCACGCGCGTAAGGCGGGCGAGGCAGGGGCAGGCGCCGGCGGCCTTGCGACACCTTCGGACGAGAGGCGACGGGCTCCGCTATCCCCGCCTGCGGCTCCGGAGGGTGTTGAGGCGGGCGGGCCGGCGTGTTAGGCAACGCCCGACGCGGGTGTAGCTCAATGGTAGAGCAGCAGCCTTCCAAGCTGAATACGAGGGTTCGATTCCCTTCACCCGCTCCAGCGCCATAAATTATTGATATTGCTTATTTTTGCGTTCGCTCTTTTGGGCGTCGCGCTGAGTGGCGTGCCTCGATCCCGCATGGGCGTGGCTATCGCCGGGTGACCGCAGTCCTGCCATCGATCGCGGACCGAAGGGCATCGATGACAACCTCGGACGTTGCGACGGTCCCGAAGATTCCTCCTTCCGAGCAAATCGTCTCGATGGCGGCATCGTGGTTCGATTGAACGGTCGCGGCGCAGCAGTCGGCCACCAACAGCGGTTCAAAGCCGCGGTCGACCGCCTCGCGCAATGTCGAATGAACGCAGACATCCGTCGTGACGCCGCACACGATCAGGTGCCGGACTCCGCGCGTCGTCAGAATTCTCTCGAGATCAGTCGCGTAGAAGGCGCCGAAACCCGGTTTGTCGATGACCGGTTCGCCGTTTGCCGGGCTTAGAGACGGGACGATGTCCCAGCCTGGTTCGCCTCTGACAAGAAGCCGGCCCAGGGGGCCGACAGAACCGATCTCGCCGCCGCCGGCGCGGGAGCGGAAAAGCTTCTGCGGCAGAAGATCGGTGAGATCCGAGCGATGGCCTTCGCGGGTGTAGATGACGAGGCCACCCCACTTTCGGACGTAGTCTCTCAATTCGACGATGCGAGGAATGATGCCGCTCGCGACACTGACGTCGTACCCCATGGCGGAGATGTAGCCACCGACCTCGCAAAAATCCCTCTGCATGTCGATCACGATCAACGCAGTCGAAGCCGGCTCGAGGTCCTGCCGGTGCGGCCACGGGTAGGGCCGGGCATCAACGTAGGACATGGATGTCTCGGTCTCGCAGCGCGCGCATCGGTCTCTCTCAATCTAGGATCGATTGAGCGAAACCTCGGCAACTTTCACGTCTGCTTCAATTCGCGACTTTGGATTTTTTCATCGGAGGATCCGATGTGTCGCCCGACAGCTCTTGAATCAGCAGCTTGGCTGTAGATCCGAGCCGCGACGGATCCTTGTGATGAACCAGCGTAATATCCGACTGCCTAGTGTAGCTCTTCTCGACCATCACGCGCATCTCGCCACGGTCCACCCAGCGTTGCGCATAATGATCCGGCAGGAAACCGATATGGCTTCCTGCCAAGATCAGAACCGCCGCCGCTTCGACGCTGTCGACGTGGGCCGTGATGCTGTTGTGCTGATCGCTGAGGAAGAAGAAGTCATTGAGCTTGAGAAACGTGCGCACGACCTTTTGCGCGTTCCTGATCTTCGAGAAAAGCCGCGTATCGCTGGTCTCGTGGAACAGCGGATGGCGATGGCCGCACACCAGGACGTCGCGCTCGCGATAGAGACGAACATACTGAAGATGAGGCAATGTCTCCGTGAAGATTCCGATTGCGGCATCGATCTTTCCGGACGACACGCCTTGCTCGATCTCCCGGGGGCTGAGCACGTCCAGGTAAATGTGGGCCCGGCCGCCCGTTCGGCGATGAAACCGGTCGAATGCGCCGATGAGCGGACAACGGGGGTCGGTGACGAGGTTGTCGATGATCGCGATCCGCAGGTCTCCGAGGCCCTGCTTCTTGTGCTTGGCGACGCTGATTTCGAACGTGGACAACGCCGATAGCAGCTCCGTCGCGTCCGTGACGAAGGCCTCTCCCTGAGGGGTGAGCTTGAAACCGCCGCGTCCACGCTTGCACAGCGTGTAACCCAGCCTGGCCTCCAGAGCGGCGATTTCCGTGCTGATGGTCGATTGCGCGAGATTGAGGACGTCCTGGGCTGCGGAAAAACCGCCGCTTTGAGCGACCGCCAGAAACACCCGTATCTGACGCACATCCATGTCTGTCGTCTTCAAGTTGAGCTCCGTAGTTCATCAACCGAGGGGCGATCCGCGGCTCTGTATGGCCTCGCCGGCCTGTGTAGCGATGCGCCGATGCCCCGCACGCGGCACGTATTTTGCTGACGGATTTTGTCGGACACCGGAGATGGAACGCAAGCAAAGCGATCCGGAAGCGAGGCTGCGGGTTGAAACCGAAGACACGGGGGCAGGCGGACGACCGATCTCCGATACATCGCGATTTGCGATGTATCGATCAAAACCTGTTGCTGTAAGCGGGCTGAGCGTCGCTGGAAAGTCGGGACACAGGAGCTGCTGCGGATGCCGGGTCGCGTTGCGGGGACTGGTTTTTCCCAGGGGGATCGCAAATGACGTCGAATGTTGACAATCGCCGCTTCGCCAAAGTGATCGGGTGCCTGTCTGGCTTGAGTTTGGCGCTGATGGCCTCGCTCGGACCATCGTCGGCCGCGACCCCGTTGACGCGCGTCAAAGCCGGCCATCTGGTCGCTCTGGACATGGCGCCCCTGTTCGTCGGGAAGGAAAGCGGCTGCTTCGAAAAGGCGGGATTGGACGTCGAGACGGTGTTCTTCGCCAATCCGGGCGACAACAACGCCGCGTTGGCCGGCGGTTCCATCGACTTCAGTACCAATCCGTTCACGCTCCCGTTCTTCGCTGCGAACAGCGGCGTGCCGATCAGAGTGATTTCGGCGGCGGGCGGCTGGGGCATTATCGAGGTCATCGCGCAGAAGGCGTCGGGGCTACGGTCGATGAGTGACATCAAGACGTATGCCGCCTCAGGCAAGCCCAAGCTCAAGATCGCGACGCTTCAGGGTGATACGCTCGAATTGATTCTGACGCGGAGCTTCGCCAAGGCCGGCATCGACACATCTTCCGTCGAGCTCGTGTACTTTAATGATCTGCTGGCCATGGTGGAGGCGTTTCGCTCCGGTCAGGTGGATATCCTGAGCCACATCAAGCCCTATACGACTGAAATGCAGATCGAGAAGGGGGCCGTACGTCTGACGACCGACGCGGAGACGTGGACGACGTTTTCACCGAACACCGTCGTCAGTGTCCTCGAAAAGACCCTGAACGATCGGCCGCAGGTTGTTCGCGCCTATCTCGAGGGACTGATGTGCGGCGCCGACATCATCAATAATCATCCGGACCAGGCGGTGTCCTTGCTGGCGAAGGGCAATTACTTCCGCGTCAAGCCGGACGTGCTGCTGCAGTCATTCAAGTCCGCCCCGGTGCCGGTCTCCTTCGTTCCGGACCTCGACTCGGTTCAAAGCGTCGTCGACGATCTGACAAAGCTCGGCTACGTCAAAGGAACCACCAAGGCAGCGGATATCTTCCGTCTCGAGACGATCAAGTCCCTGCAAAAATGATCCGGGCCAGTCGCTTCGTTCCCACCTTGGTCGGTACCGCGTCGCTGGCGATGATGGTCGGCCTTTGGGAATATGTAGGCACGCGGGATGGTTCGGCTTTGGCGACGGTTCTGCCGCCGCCAAGCCGTTTCATCGCAGCCGTTGCGAGCAGCGGCTTCCGCATCGGCCTCGGCTCGCAGGCGGTGCCGCTGTCGCAAAGCATTGTTTCGACGTTGTTGCGGGTTTTCGCGGGGATGTCGATCGCGTTCATCGCGGCCGTTCTGACCGGCGCACTCCTGAGCCTTTCAAGAGTGGCGACCTGGTGTTTGTCGCCGATCCTCTACGTTCTGGCTCCGATTGCACCTATTGCGTGGATTCCGACGGCGATCGTGATCTTCGGCATCTCCAACGTGACGGCCGTCTTCATCGTCTTCATGGGTGTCTATTTCATCCTGACGATCGCCACCCTCGCGGAGATCAAGCGGATCCCGACCGAATTCCTGACGATTGCCGATAACCTTGGCGCCAGCCCATTCAGCCGATGGGTACGGGTGGTGCTGCCTGCCGTGCTGCCCGGAGTCTTCACATTGCTCCGGACGAATTTCATTGCCGCGTGGATGGCTGTTCTCGTCGCTGAGATGGTCGGGCTCCGCGACGGATTGGGAGCGATCATCATGATGGGCCGAAATCTCTTCAACAACGACCTGATCATGTTCGGCATGGCGATCATCGGCGTGTCCGGGTTCGTCGTGGACCGCCTGTTGTCGGTCATTTCCGGCCGGCTGTTGTGGTGGAGAATCTGAAGGTGCTGGCGCCGACGACAAAAGCCGACGTCGCATTCAAGATCGACCATCTGACGGTCGATTTCCCCGGGTCCAAGGGCGAGGGCGGGTCGCCGATCCGCGACTTTTCGCTCGATATCGGCAGCGGGGAGATCACCTGTCTGCTCGGTCCGTCGGGCTGCGGAAAGACGACGCTGCTTCGCGCGCTGGGCGGGTTCGTTCGTGGTGCCAGCGGTGGTGGTGTACTGTTTCAGGGCCAGTGGATCGAGGCGCCGTCCCGCGAAATCGTCATGATCTTCCAGGAGAACAACCTGTATCCCTGGCTCACCGTTCGCAAGAATATCGCTTTTGGTCTGGCCTATTGCGAAGGCTCACGCCGCGAGAAGAACGATCGTCTCGAACAGATGCTGCAAGATGTCGATCTCGTTCACGCCAGCGCAAAATATCCTCACGAATTGTCGGGCGGAATGCGCCAGCGCGTTGCGATCGCGCGTGCGTTGGTGATGCAGCCGCGCGTGCTTCTTCTGGATGAGCCATTCAGCGCGCTGGATGTCAGCTTGCGGCGGCGGATGCATGCATTGCTGAGACAGATCTGGGCAGCGACGCGTACCACATTCGTGATGGTGACCCACAATGTCGAGGAGGCACTGATGGTGGGCCATCGGGTGATCGTGCTTGGTGGGCGGCCGATGTCGGTCGTTATGGACGAACGGATCGGCGACACCATGAAGGAGCGGTACGCACCCGAATTTCTGAAGCTACAAAAGCATATCGAAGACCTGATCGACTGACGTCCGTCGCGAGATAAAACGGAGTTACGATGAACGGCATTCATGACATGGGCGGCCTGCACGGTTTCGGAAAGGTCGAGATCGAACCCAATGAACCTGTGTTTCACAGCAGATGGGAAGGCCGGGTCTACGCGCTGACCCAGGTCTTGGATACCAAGGGCATCTACAACCTGGACGAACACCGGCACGAGATAGAACTGATGGATGCCGCGGCGTACCTCACCGACGGGTACTACGGCCGCTGGTTGTTCGCGATGGAGAGCATCCTCTCACGCAAGGGCATTATCAGCCGCGACGAGGTCGATCAGCGGGTGAACGCTCTGGAGACGGGCAAACCGTCGAATCCGGTCGAGACCAATGATCGCAATTGGCCGCTCCCCGATGATCAAAAGATTGCCTGGGGTGCCTGGCGCAAGGATGTGCCGGTCAGGCCGAAGTTTCAAATCGGAGACCGGGTCACCGTCAAGAACCACCAGCCAGCAGGACACACGCGGCTCACGCATTTCGTCCGCAACAAGACGGGTGTTGTGACGATCGTCAACGCACAGGCCTGGGTTCTGCCGGATACGCGCGCGCATAACGCCGGCGAGAATCTTCAGCCGGTTTATAATGTCACGTTCTCATCCGATGAAATCTGGGGTGATGTGGCTGAGCCCAATGTCGAGATCAAAGTGGATCTGAGCGAAGACTACCTCGAGCGGGCGGAATGAGCCGATGAGCGCAAACGATCACGAGCACGACCACGATCATCATCACCATGATGACCACCACCATGATCACGACCATGACCACGGTGCTGAAAAGCCGTGGCAGGCCGTTCGCACCGAGGCGATGGAAGCGCTGCTTTCCGAACTGGGGGTCGTGGACTCGGGCCGTGTCGATGAAATCGTATCGTACTACGAGGAGAAGATCGGACCGAAGTCAGGCGCGCGCGTCGTGGCGAAGGCCTGGACCGATCCGGCTTTCAAGGCCCGCCTGCTTGCCAACGGGCTCGAGGCCTGTGCTGAACTCGGCCTCGGTGGCCCCGAGACCGAGTATCTTCATGTGGTCGAGAATTCCCCGACCGTTCACAACGTCATCGTGTGCACACTGTGCTCCTGCTATCCATGGACGATCCTGGGCCTTCCGCCAGCCTGGTACAAATCGAGTGCGTACCGATCGCGGCTTGTCCGCGAGCCGCGGCGCGTGCTGTCGGAGTTGGGGCTGGCCCTCGACGAGAAGGTCAAAATTCAAGTCTGGGATAGCGTGTCTGAGATCCGCTATCTCGTGCTGCCGGAAAGGCCGGCGGGAACGGAGGCGATGACGGAAGATGAACTCACCGCCATCGTCACGCGAGACTCGATGATCGGCGTCGCTCGCCTTTGAAGGTCGCTTCCTGGAGAACGAACATGGATCCAAATCACGAAATTCAGGAGCTTCGCGAACTGGTCGGCTGGGGCGAAGCCGACACGAGCCGCGGCTTCGCCGAGCCTTGGCACGCGCGGGCTTTCGCGCTGACGCTGGCCCTCTCGGAGCAGCGCCTATTTTCGCTTCGCGACTTTCAAGCCGCCCTTATTGGCAAAATAAACTCAAAAGAGAAGCTGTCATGCATCGTCGGCAGCGACGACTATTACACGCTCTGGCTCGCAGCCTTGGAAAGCTTGCTCGCGCAGAAAAAAGTCTCGTTGGGAGAGCGGCTTTCGCTGTTCGAGCATCAAGTGGTCGATGACGCGGAGTCGCGCAAAATCCATCAGCTCACAACGTCGCGCGACAAAGACGGTCGGCTGAAGATCGCTCCGTTGGTCATCGACGGAGGCCTGGACGCTTCATCGCTCTATTGAGCGGGCGGACGTCCGACGCCGGCGAGGGTGCCGCGCGGCGTCAACAATCTCACCGAAGTTGGTCCTGCGGCGACGGTTCAATCGATCTCGCGGGCGATCCACACCGCCACCGCGCTACAGATCTCGCTGATCACATCGCCGTCGCGCCGGCCGGTGCGGACAGGGACGTGGAAGGCGTGATCGGCGTCTGCGATCGGGTGCAGCGTGGCCTGATTGCCGAGGCTGCGGATCACGGGGCTGAGTAGCTCCGGCTCGGCAAGTTTGTCACGCGTGCCCTGGACGAACAGCATCGGCACGCGGACGGCTTCGAGGTGCTCGGCGCGAGCCATCGAGGGTTTTCCGGCCGGATGCAGCGGGAAGCCGAGGAAGACGAGGCCGCGCACGCCATCGAGCGGCGCCAGCGCTTGCGCCTGCGAGGTCATCCGGCCGCCGAAGGATTTGCCACCGGCCAGCAGTGGAAGGGCGCCGCAACGGCTGCGCGCGGCCGCCACCGCGTCGCGGATCGCCGCGTGCGCAACGGCGGGAGAGTCGGGCCGCTTGCTGCCTTTCTCCATGTAGGGAAACTGGAAGCGCAGCGTCGCTACGCCGTGCTCAGCGAGTCCGGTCGCGACGTGCTCCATGAATGGATGCGTCATGCCGGCGCCGGCGCCGTGCGCGAGCACCAGTGCGGCACGGGCGTCGTCGGGCTTCATCCAGATCGCCGACAGCGGCGTTCCGCTGTCGCCATCGATCTTGAACAACTCGGCGATCGGAGCGCGCGTCATTTGGCCGGCGGTGCCGCAAGGCCGACGAGGTCGGCTTCCCATCCGAACACCGAGCGACCGCCGAGCGCCGGCGAGGCCTTGCGCTGGCCGTCGACGTAGTCCTCGAACGAAGGCCCGCTCGCGGTGCGCTCCAGTTGGCGCGCCTGCGCGTCGAGCCGCCGGATGGTCTGCAGCTCCTCGTCGCGTCCGAGCTTGGCGTTCTGCACCGCCGACTTCAGCACGCGGATCGTCTCGTCATAGACCTTGATCGGGACCGGATAGGGATGGCGGTCCTTGCCGCCATGCGCCAACGAGAAGCGAGCCGGATCGGCGAACCGATACGGCGCGCCGTGTACCACTTCGGCGACCATCGCCAGCGATTGCACGGTGCGGGCGCCGACGCCGGGCGTGAGCAGTAGCTCGGGAAAGTCGATCGGCCCTCGCTCGGCCGCCGCGGCCAGCGTGCCGTGCAGCCGGCGGGTGAAGACGTCGGCCGGCCGGACGTCGTGATGCGAAGGCATGATCAGATGCGGCAGCATGGCCTGCGCCGGTGGTTCGGCGGTCGCATCCAGATAGGTGCGGACCACTCCGTCGGGGCCGAGGTCGGCCAGCAACTCAAGTTGTGCCTCGCGCGACGGCGCAGCGCGCTTGTCGGTGAGGTTGACGATCTGGCCCTGCGTCGGTCCGTCGATCGCGGCGTGCGGCGCTTCGACGAAGCTGGCGAGGTTTGCCGAATGCCAGTGGTAGCGGCGCGCCTGCCGCTTGGTCTCGTTCATGCCCTGCTGCACGACCGTCCACTGACCATCGTCGGTGACGAAGAAGCCGTGCAGATACAGGTCGAAGCCGTCCTGGACGGCGGCGCTGTCGACCTTGGCGACCAGTCGGCTGGCGCGGGTCAGCGCTTCGCCATCGAAGCCGACGCGCTGGCCCAGCGCCATCAGTTCGTCCGGCGTTCGCCGCGAATGCTTTCCGCGCCCGCCGCAGACATGGATGCCGAGTTCGTTGCCAAGCGGCGCCAGCCCGCGCTTCAGCGCGCCGATTACGCTGGTGGTGATGCCCGAGGAGTGCCAGTCCATCCCCATCACGCTGCCGAACGCCTGAAACCAGAACGGATGGGCGAGCCGTGCGAGCAATTCCTCGCGACCATAATGGTGCACGATCGCCTGGCAGACGATGGCGCCGAGCGTCGACATCCGGTCCGCCAGCCATTGCGGCACGCGCCCGCCATGCAGCTGCAGATCCGCGCTGCCGCTACGCCGGGTCATGAAGGGCACATCTGTCGAGGCTCATGGCTGGAGTCTAGGCAGCGTCCCCCGCAATGGCAAACGAGCCTACCGTCGAATCGTGGACTGGGCAGCCCCGGTGGATCATTTGATCGCGCCGGAAGTTGTCGGAGGATTGCCGGAAAGGTGGAGACGATGCACGTCCGAAGGCTCGCGATGGGACTGCTGGCGGGAGTGATGCTGATGACCGGACAGAGCCACGCGTCGCCGCTCGACGATCTGCGGTGGAAGAGCCGCGTGCTGGTCGTCGTCGCGCCCGCCGGCGACTCGGCCGCGGAGCAGCAGCGCGCAATTTACCAGGCGGCCACGGCCGGCATGTCCGAACGTGCCATCGTTCTCGAGGAGGCTGTCGGCGAGAGCGATCGCGCCCGTCAGATCCGGTCGCGGCTGTCCGCCGATGGCAAACGATTTCAGGTGTTCCTGATCGGGAAGGATGGCCACACCGCGCTGTCGTCCAACAAGCCGCTGTCGGCGGACGATCTGTTCGCCAGGGTCGACGCGATGCCGATGCGTCGCGACGAGATGCGGCGCGCGCGCTGAGCGTGGTCGGACCGAGCCGTCCTCGACCTCGATACCGTTGACGCTTCGATTGGCCATCACGGCGGTAACACTTCGCATCACGTCTGACCGTCTGCTGCCGACCTTCATGATGACGGCGGTCGCCGGTCTGCCCGGCGTCGATCCGGTTTATCCGTGGCAATGCTCTGCGCCGAAAGAACGATGAAGCGTTCGCTTGGCAACGCATTCTCTCGTCGGGCTGCTCGGAAAAATGCGATGCTAACAGCGACGGTCCCATCAGCATCGATGAGTTGATCGTCACTGTTAGTAGAATGGCATTCTCCATTGCGTCGGAATAATCGAACGTTTCCGACATGGACTCGATCCAAATCTTCTCTTATCCCGGTTGTTAGTTCCAGTTGAACGACGTGCGTCAACGGCGATGCGCGTGCAAGGGAAGAGAGCAGATGGCTGATGATACCGAAGTCCGCAGGACGCTTGCGGAGTGCGCAGCGCGCCAGCTTGCCAACGCCACCAAGACCCGTGCGCAATGGGGCGGTATTTCGCCGCGCTGGCTGGTGCCATTGCTGCACTGGACACCGGTCGAAGCTGGTATTTTTCGCCTGAACCGCGTCAAGGAAACCCGCGGCGCCACCGCGTCGCCGTCGTTCGATGTCGAATGCAGCCCGCGCCGCGACCGCGACCCCGATCTTCCGGAGACCTTCGTCGATTACGACGAGCATCCGCGCGAGTACTTCCTCAACGCGGTGACCACGGTGCTCGACGTGCAGACCCGCGTCTCCGATCTCTACAGCCATCCGTTCGATCAGATCCAGGAACAGCTCCGCCTCTTGATCGAGAAGGTCAAGGAGCGGCAGGAGAGCGAGCTGATCAACAATGCCGAATACGGCCTGCTCGCCAACACCGCGCCGTCGCAGCGGATCGCCACCCGCAAGGGGCCGCCGACGCCGGACGATCTCGATGAACTCATCACCAAAGTCTGGAAGGAGCCGGCGTTCTTCCTGGCGCATCCGCGCGCCATCGCGGCGTTCGGCCGCGAATGCACCCGCCGCGGCGTGCCGCCGCCGACCATCAATCTGTTCGGCTCACCGTTCCTGACCTGGCGCGGGCTGCCGCTGGTGCCGTCCGACAAGGTTCCGGTCGATGAGAATGGCCGCACCAAGATCCTGCTGCTGCGCACCGGCGAGAAGAAACAGGGCGTGGTCGGCCTGTTCCAGCCCGGCGTGCCGGGCGAGGTGGCGCCGAGCCTGTCAGTGCGCTTCATGGGCATCAACCGCAAGGCGATCGCGTCCTACCTGATCTCGCTGTACTGCTCGCTGGCGGTGCTGACCGAGGACGCGCTCGGCGTGCTCGATGACGTCGAGCTTGGCAAGTATCATGAGTACGCCTGAGGCCTCAGGCGCTCATCCGGGTTCGGCGGCGGCATCGCAGTTTGGAGCGCCGCCGGATTCGGCCGGGCTGGAGCAGGGGGCGGCCGCCGCCGTCGGCGCGCCCGATGTCGGCACGATCGCACGGCTGGCGAATGCGTTCTTCGCGGCGCTGCCGAACGGCGCCGTGCCGGAGCCGGGCGCTGCGCTCGGCTCGGCGCCGCTGTTCGTCGCCGAGCCGCTGCAAAGCGCGATCCCCGGCACCCCGCCGCTGACGCCGCCACTGAAGCCGAACCACAATCCGGGCTCGGCATCGCCGATCCCGACCATCGGCGCGGCGCGTCCCTCGGCGCCGCTGTTCGCGCTCGATCCGAAGCTCGCGACTGAGCCGCCGCATCCGTCGGCCGCGCCGCTCGATCTGAATGTGCCGCTGGCAGCGACACCGGTTGCGCCGCCGCCGGTTTCGGCACCGGCAATCGAGCCGGTGTTCGCGCGCGATGCCGATCTCGCGGCGCTGCCGGGCCGGCTCGGCGAGGTGCGGAGTTTCGTTCCGCCGGATGCGATCGGGGCGGGGCCGTTCGGTGCCGGTACCGCGACGACCGCTGCGCCGCTGTATTTCCTTGCCGACAATCCGGCGGTGCGGACGACGCCCGTGGCCGCTCCGATTGCCGCGCCGCGCGT
Source organism: Rhodopseudomonas sp. (assembly GCF_048594845.1). Taxonomy (GTDB): domain Bacteria; phylum Pseudomonadota; class Alphaproteobacteria; order Rhizobiales; family Xanthobacteraceae; genus Rhodopseudomonas. Next base: position 32,445 of record NZ_JBMDXE010000231.1, read on the forward strand.
CGAGACGTTCGATCTCGCCGGCCTCGCCGCGCAGCATCAGCCGGATGTCCGTGTGCTCGATCTGTCGGGCAACCGGTCGTTCGACGCGCATGTGTTCAAGCGGGACTTTCCGATCCTGCAGGAGACCGTGAACGGCCGTCCGCTGGTGTGGCTCGACAACGGCCCCACCACGCAGAAGCCGCATTGGGTGATCGATCGGGGGGCGCATTTCAACAAGCACGACAACTCCAACATCCACCGCGCCGCCCACACGCGGGCGGCGCGCTCCACCGACGCCTATGAGGCGGCACGCGAGAAAGTGCGCGCTTTCATCAACGCGCCGTCGGTGAAGGACATCGTGTTCGTGCGCGGCGCTACCGAGGCAATCAACCTGGCGGCGCAGGCCTGGGGCCGGCGCAACGTCGGCGAGGGCGACGAGATCGTCGTCTCGCATCTCGAGCACCACGCCAACATCGTGCCGTGGCAACAGCTCGCGGCCGAGAAGGGGGCGAAGCTGCGCGTCGCGCCGGTCGACGATCACGGTCAGATCCTGCTGGACGAGTACGAGAAGCTGCTCGGACCGAAGACCAAGATCGTGGCGTTCACGCAAGTCTCGAACGCGCTCGGCACGGTGACGCCGGTCGCCGAGATGACCGAGCTGGCGCATCGTCACGGCGCCAAGGTGCTGGTCGACGGCGCGCAGGGCATCTGCCATCTGCCGGTGGACGTGCAGGCGCTGGACGTCGATTTCTACGCCTTCTCCGGCCACAAGATGTTCGCCCCCACCGGCATCGGCGTGCTGTATGGCAAGGCCGACGTGCTCGAGGCGATGCCACCGTGGCAGGGCGGCGGCAACATGATCGCCGATGTGACCTTCGAGAAGACGATCTTCCAGGGCCCGCCGGACCGCTTCGAAGCCGGCACCGGCAATATCGCCGACGCTGTCGGACTCGGCGCCGCGATCGATTACTTAAGCCGCATCGGCATGGCCAATGTCGCCGCGCACGAGCACGAGCTCTTGGCCTACGGCACCGAGCACCTGCTGACGGTGCCGGGCCTGAAGCTGATCGGCACCGCGCGTGACAAGGCCGGCATCCTGTCCTTCGTGCTCGACGGCTGCCGCAGCGAGGACGTCGGCAAGGCGCTCGACCGCGAAGGCATCGCGGTGCGCGCCGGGCATCACTGCGCCCAACCGATCCTGCGCCGCTTCGGCCTGGAAAGCACGGTGCGGCCCTCGCTCGCCCTCTACAACACCCACGACGACATCGACGCGCTGGTCGACGCGCTGCGGCGCTTGCAGAGCGGGCGGGGCGTACGGGCGTGACGAAACGATTAGCACCAGACCTAACAACGCATCATTGCGAG
>NZ_JBMDXE010000232.1:0-13156 GCF_048594845.1 Rhodopseudomonas sp.
CGATTGTTCAAAATTAACCTACCAGCAACCATGACCGCCGCAAAGGCCCTGACCTTGCAAGGATTTGCGGCACGGCGGCGCGCCACAACAACGCCCGGTTCCATCCACAGGCCAGACGCTCAGCGGCCCGCCCGCCTCCCAAAACGACGATGGCGGCCCCGCCGGGTTGCCCCGATGAGACCGCCAAAGTCCTTGGACGTCTTCTATCTCTTCAGCTCACCGCGCGGCGCGTGCGCCGCTGCGGCTCAGGAGCGGATCAGGCCGGGGTGACGGCCCGGTTCGGCTCTTCCACGATCGAGAACCGCACGCCGGCGCGATGGCGGTTTTCCTCGGAGAGAACCTTCCAGGCCTCTTCGGCCTCCTGGCGGGTCTTGAAGGGGCCCTTCACCTGGGCCGACCCTTCGACGAGCTTGTGGAAGTTCATCGAACCGAACTCGCCACCGATCACCCAGAAGTTGCTGCCCGACATGATCCTGTCTCCTGTTTCTTTCCGTTAGCTGAACTGGTTCATCGTGTTGTGTTCGCCGCCGGCCTTCAGGGCCGCTTCGCCGGCGAAGTATTCCTTGTGGTCGTCGCCGATGTCGGAGCCGGCCATGTTCTGGTGCTTCACGCAGGCGATGCCCTGACGGATTTCCTGGCGCTGCACATTCTTAACATAACCCAGCATGCCCTGGTCGCCGAAATATTCGCGGGCCAGATTGTCGGTCGACAGCGCAGCCGTGTGGTAGGTCGGCAGCGTGATCAGGTGGTGGAAGATGCCGGCGCGCTTGGCCGAATCCGCCTGGAAGGTGCGGATGCGGGCGTCGGCTTCGATCGCCAGCGGGGTTTCGTCGTACTCCGCCTTCATCAGCTCGGCGCGGTTGTACTTGGACACGTCCTTACCTTCTTCCTTCCAGGCATCGTAGACCTGCCAGCGGAAGTTGAGCGTCCAGTTGAACGACGGCGAGTTGTTGTACGCGAGCTTGGCGTTCGGCACGACTTCGCGGATGCGATCGACCATCGAGGCAATCTGCTCGATATGCGGCTTCTCGGTTTCGATCCACAGCAGGTCGGCGCCGTTCTGCAGCGAGGTGATGCAGTCCAGCACGCAGCGGTCCGCGCCGGTGCCCGGACGGAACTGGTACAGGTTGCTCGGCAGACGCTTCGGACGCAGCAGCTTGCCGTTGCGGCTGATGATGACGTCGCCGTTGCCGATCTTGGTGGCGTCGACTTCCTCGCAATCCAGGAAGCTGTTGTACTGGTCGCCAATGTCACCCGGCTGATGGCTGACCGCGATCTGCTGGGTCAGGCCGGCGCCGAGCGAGTCGGTGCGGGTGACGATGATGCCGTCTTCCACGCCCATCTCGAGGAAGGCGTGACGCAGCGCGCGCACCTTGGCGATGAACACGTCGTGCGGCACGGTGACCTTGCCATCCTGATGGCCGCACTGCTTCTCGTCCGACACCTGGTTCTCGATCTGCAGCGCGCAGGCGCCGGCTTCGATCATCTTCTTGGCGAGCAGATAGGTCGCCTCGGCGTTGCCGAAGCCGGCGTCGATGTCGGCGATGATCGGCACGACGTGCGTCTGGAAATTGTCGATCTGGTCGATGATCGCGGTTTCCTTCGCCTTGTCGCCGGCCTCACGGGCCTTGTCGAGCTGGCGGAACAGGTCGTTGAGCTCGCGCGAGTCGGCCTGGCGCAGGAAGGTGTAGATCTCTTCGATCAGCGCCGGCACCGAGGTCTTCTCGTGCATCGACTGGTCGGGCAGCGGGCCGAACTCCGAACGCAGCGCCGCGATCATCCAGCCCGACAGGTAGATGTAACGACGATCGGTGCGGCCACCGCCGTGCTTCTTGATCGAGATCAGCTTCTGCTGCGCGATGAAACCGTGCCAGCAACCCAGCGACTGGGTGTACTTGGTCGGGTCGGCGTCATACGCCGCCATGTCGGCACGCATCTGCGCCGCGGTGTAGCGGGCGATGTCGAGGCCGGTCTTGAAGCGGTTCTGCAGGCGCATCCGGGCCACGGCCTCGGCGGTGACGCCATTCCAGGTCGGCTTGTCCTTGAGCAGGGCGTCGGCCGCTTCGACTTCGCTCTGGTAGGTGCTCGGAGCTTGGATGGCGCTGATGCCGCGGGGCTGGAAGTTCATGACATGATCCCTTCGATGACGACAAAACCGCGGCGTCGCTGCCTGAGACATTCTTGACAGCGGCGCTGCGAAACGTGTCGCTACGTAAACGCGAGATCGGGAAAGACGTACAGACCTCTTGCGAACGAATGGTGATGTCATGTAACTTCAGTACATGTAACAAATGTAACTTTGTAAATTTTGTAAAAATCGCCGACCGGCGAAGCTGAAGGAACTGTTAAAAATGGCCGGCGATTCCGGGAAAAAGCTGTTCGTCGGGCCGCGATTCCGGCGGATTCGCCAGCAGCTCGGCCTGTCACAGACCCAGATCGCCGAAGGATTGGGAATTTCCCCCAGTTACGTCAACCTGATCGAACGCAACCAGCGCCCGGTGACCGCTCAGATCCTGCTGCGGCTGGCCGAGACCTATGACCTCGACCTCCGGGACCTCGCCACCGCAGATGAAGACCGGTTCTTCGCCGAACTCAACGAGATCTTCTCCGACCCGCTGTTCCGCCAGATCGACCTGCCCAAGCAGGAGCTGAAAGACCTCGCCGAACTCTGCCCCGGCGTCACCCACTCGCTGCAGCGGCTGTACGCCGCCTACACCGAGGCGCGCCGCGGCGAGACCATGGTGGCGGCGCAGATGGCCGACCGCGAGCAGATCCGCTACGAGGCCAACCCGATCGAGCGCGTCCGCGACCTGATCGAGGCCAACCGCAATTACTTTCCCGAACTCGAACAGGCCGCCGAGGCGGTGCGCGACGAGCTCAATGTGAGTTCGCAGGAACTGTTCGGCGCGCTCGCCGAGCGGCTGCGCGAGCGGCATTCGATCACCACGCGCATCATGCCGGTCGACGTCATGCGCGAGACGCTGCGGCGCTTCGACCGCCATCGCCGTCAGCTCCTGATCTCGGAGCTGGTCGATTTCCAGGGCCGCGCCTTCCAGGCCGCGTTCCAAATCGGCCTCACCGAATACGGCGCCGCGATGGACGGCATCGTCGCGCGTACCGGCTCGCTCGACGACGGCGCGCGGCGGCTGTTCCGCATCACGCTGGGTAATTACTTCGCCGCCGCGGTGATGATGCCCTACGCCGCCGTCCACGCCGCCGCCGAGCAACTCAGCTACGACGTCAACGTGCTGGCGCAGCGCTTCAACGCCGGCTTCGAACAGGTCTGCCACCGCCTCACCACGCTGCAGCGGCCGAATGCGCGCGGCGTGCCGTTTTTCCTGCTGCGCGTCGACAACGCCGGCAACGTCTCCAAGCGATTTTCGTCCGGCACCTTCCCGTTCTCGAAATTCGGCGGCACCTGCCCGCTGTGGAACGTGCACTCGACCTTCGACACGCCGGACCGGCTGCTCAAGCAGGTGATCGAACTGCCCGACGGCAGCCGCTACTTCTCGATCGCCCAGATGGTCCGCCGCCCGGTCGCGCCGCATCCGCAGCCGCAACCCCGCTTCGCCCTCGGCCTCGGCTGCGAAATCCGCCACGCCGCGAAACTGATCTACGCCGCCGGCATGGACCTCGACAAAGCCGAAGGCACACCGATCGGCGTCAACTGCCGCCTCTGCGAACGCGAGCATTGTTCGCAACGCGCCGAGCCGCCGATCACGCGAACGCTGATCCTGGACGAGAACACGCGGCGGGCGAGCAGCTTTTCGTTCAGCAATGCGAGAGAACTGTGAGCTGACGCGCGCCCTCGCTCGCTGTGCCCCCCCATTCTCCCCGTCATTGCGAGCGAAGCGAAGCAATCCAGAGCCGTGCACTGAGCTGGATTGCTTCGTCGCTTCGCTCCTCGCAATGACGCGGGGAGATTGTGCTCGAAGCCGCTAGCGCACACAGCCCGTCATGGCCGGGCTTGACCCGGCCATCCATCCCGCCAAGACTCCGCGTCTGATTTGATGGATCGCCGGGTCAAGCCCGGCGATGACGTTTGTGGAGAACGCGATGCTGCGGCTGAAAGCGACGACAAAATATTTGCGGAGGTCGTTCGGTGCAGCAGCCGCGATAGCAATATTGGCGATCGCGACTTCTCTCTCGACCTCACCCGCCCTCGCCCAGCGCGGCGCGTTGTGCCATGGCGGACAGAGTTTCGATCAGTTCCTCGCCGGGCTGAAGCAGCAGGCGGTCGCGGCTGGTGTATCTCAGCGGGCGATTGCCGCGGCTTCGCCGTATCTGGTGTACGACCAGGGCATCGTCAATCGCGACCGCGGGCAGCGGGTGTTCGGGCAGATTTTTACGGTATTCGCCGGGCGGATGGCCTCAGAAGGACGCCGTGTCAAAGGCCAGCAACTGATCAAGCAATACGCGAACGCGTTCGCGCGCGCCGAGAAGGACTACGGCGTGCCGCCGGCGGTGATCGCGGCGTTCTGGGCGCTGGAGAGTGACTTCGGCGCGATCCAGGGCAACCTGTCGACGCTGCGCTCGCTGGTGTCGCTGGCCTATGACTGCCGGCGCTCCGAGATGTTTCAGCAGGAGACCATCGCGGCGCTGAAGATCATCGATCGCGGCGATCTGTCGCCCGGCGAGATGATCGGCTCCTGGGCCGGCGAGCTCGGCCAAACGCAATTCCTGCCGCGGCACTATTACGACTACGCGGTCGACTATGACGGCGACGGCCATCGCGACCTGCTGCACAGCGCGCCCGACGTGATCGGTTCGACCGCGCACTACATTGCGACCGGCCTGAAATGGCGGCGCGGCGAGCCGTGGCTGCAGGAGGTGCAGGTGCCGGCCAACATGCCGTGGGACCAGGCCGACCTGTTGGTGAAGCAGCCGCGCTCGCAATGGGCGCAATGGGGCGTCGTCTATCCGGACGGCCGGCCGCTGCCGAAGGACGAGATGCCCGCGTCGCTGCTGCTGCCGATGGGCCGCCACGGCCCGGCGTTCCTCGCATATGCAAACTTTGCCGCCTATACGGAGTGGAACAACTCGCTGATCTACTCGACCACCGCGGCGTATCTCGCCACCCGCATCGCCGGCGCGCCGCCGATGCGCAAGCCGACCGCGCAGGTCGCGCAGTTGTCTTTCAACGAGATGAAGCAGCTTCAACAACTGCTGGTGCGCGCGGGCTTCGACGTCGGCAAGGTCGACGGCGTGCTCGGCCAGCAGACCCGCACCGGCGTCAAGGCGATGCAGATCAAATACGGCCTGCCTGCGGATTCATGGCCGACCGCCGAATTGCTGACGCGGATGGGCGGCTCGGCAGCGCCTGCGCCGTCCGCGTCCGCGGAGCCGCCGTTCCGCCCGGCAGGCCCGCAGCCGGTGCAGCGTCAGCGCCGTCTGCCGCCGCCTTCACCGCAATGACGCGGTTCAAGCTGGCGCCGAATACAGGCGCCGGAAGAAATCTCACACACTGACCCGATCCGAGGCGGTGCTCGCTCGAAATTTCATCTGCCGGCACGTTCCAAGTTTCGCCGACTTGCTCTAGGGTCGCGCGCAACGAAAACCGGAGGAAGAACGTGCGTCATCTGTCTCTCGTTGCCGCTGCCGCCCTCGCGTTGACCACGACGGTCGCCGCCAAGGCCGACGATCTCAAGATCGCGCTGATCTACGGCAAGACCGGCCCGCTCGAGGCCTACGCCAAGCAGACCGAGACCGGCCTGATGATGGGCCTGGAATACGCGACGAAGGGCACGATGACGCTCGACGGCCGCAAGATCGTAGTGATCACCAAGGACGATCAGTCGAAGCCCGACCTCTCCAAGGCCGCGCTCGCCGAAGCCTATCAGGACGACGGCGCCGACATCGCGATCGGCACCTCGTCGTCGGCCGCGGCGCTGGCCGACCTGCCGGTCGCCGAGGAGAACAAGAAGATCCTGATCGTCGAGCCGGCGGTCGCCGACCAGATCACCGGCGAGAAGTGGAATCGCTACATCTTCCGCACCGGCCGCAACTCGTCGCAGGACGCGATCTCCAACGCGGTCGCGATCGGCAAACAGGGCGTCACCATCGCGACGCTGGCGCAGGACTACGCGTTCGGCCGCGACGGCGTCGCCGCCTTCAAGGAGGCGCTGGCCAAGACCGGCGCGACGCTCGCCGCCGAGGAATACGTCCCGACCACCACGACGGACTTCACCGCGGTCGGTCAGCGCCTGTTCGACGCGCTGAAGGACAAGCCCGGCAAGAAGATCATCTGGGTGGTATGGGCCGGCGGCGGCGATCCGCTGACCAAGCTGCAGGACATGGACCCGAAGCGCTACGGCATCGAGCTGTCGACCGGCGGCAACATCCTGCCCGCGCTCGCCGCCTACAAGCGCCTGCCCGGCATGGAGGGCGCGACCTATTACTACTACGACATCCCCAAGAACCCGATCAACGACTGGCTCGTGACCGAACATCAGAAGCGCTACAACGCGCCGCCGGACTTCTTTACCGCCGGCGGCTTCTCGGCCGCGATGGCGGTCGTCACCGCCGTGCAGAAGGCGAAGTCGACCGAAACCGAGAAGCTGATCGCCGCGATGGAAGGCATGGAGTTCGACACGCCCAAGGGCAAGATGGTGTTCCGCAAGGAAGACCATCAGGCGCTGCAGAGCATGTATCACTTCAAGGTCAAGGTCGATCCCAACCTCGCCTGGGCCGCGCTCGAGCCGGTGCGCGAGCTCAAGATCGAGGACATGACCATCCCGATCAAGAATAAGCGGTAACAACGTTCCGTGTCCCGGACGCGATGCGGCACGCAGTGCCGCTTCGCAGATCCGGGACCCCGGTTTCTTCACGCGCACCGACACCGGGGCCCCGGATCAGCAGCGCACCACGCCGCTAGCGCGGCGTGCTGCGCAGCATCCGGGGCACGCTGAACTCAAGCATTGTCATTCCGGCCAGCCTCATGACCACCCTCGAAACCCAATCCCTCACCATTCGCTTCGGCGGCCATGTCGCGGTCGATGGGGTGAGCTGTGCGTTTCGGCCGGGCGAGTTGACCGCGATCGTCGGGCCGAACGGCGCCGGCAAGACGACGTATTTCAACCTGATCTCCGGGCAGCTCAAACCAAGCGCCGGCCGCATCCTGTTCGACGGCGCGGATATCACCAAGATGACGGCCCCGCTGCGCACCCGCGCCGGGCTCGGCCGGGCGTTCCAGCTCACCAATCTGTTTCCCAATCTCAGCGTCGAAGAAAACGTCCGCCTCGCCGTGCAGGCGCACAATGGCACGCATTACGACATGCTGCGGCCATGGCGGACGCGGCGCGACCTGATCGAACGCGCCGACGCCATCCTCGACAGCGTCGCGCTCGGCGCCCGCCGCACCGTCGCCGCCACCGCGCTATCGCACGGCGACCAGCGCAAGCTCGAAGTCGCGCTGATGATGGCGCTGGAGCCCAAGGTTTACATGTTCGACGAGCCGACCGCCGGCATGAGCGTCGACGAGGTCCCGGTGGTGCTCGATCTGATCGCCCGGCTGAAGACCGATCCGTCCAAGATCATCCTGCTGGTCGAACACAAGATGGACGTCGTCCGCTCCCTCGCCGACCGCATCATCGTCCTGCACCACGGCAAACTCGTCGCCGACGGCAAGCCCGCCGAAGTGATCGCCTCGCCGATCGTGCAGGAGGCGTATCTCGGCATTGCGCCGGGGAAGAGTGCGGCGTGAGCGGAGTGATGAGACTTTCAATGGCTGCAGTGTTAGCCCCCAACTCTCCCCGCTTGCCAGCTCGCTCCCTCTCCCGCTTGCGGGAGAGGGTTGGGGTGAGGGCGACGCGGGCACAGTGCCTGGGGTACCCCCACCCCCGACCCCTCCCCGCAAGGGGGAGGGGAGCAGGCCTCGCTTCGGGAAAAGCTCACACGCTCTCATCAACGAGCGCCGCATGACCGACCTCCTCACCCTCGCCGGCGTCCACACCAATATCGGCCGCTATCACATCCTGCAGGGCGTCGACTTCGCCGTCCCGGCGGGACAGACCACGATGCTGCTCGGGCGCAACGGGGCCGGCAAGACGACGACGCTGCGCACCATCATGGGGCTGTGGCCGGCGTCGCGCGGTGAGATCACCCTCGCAGGAAAGCGCATCGAAGCGCTGGCGACACCAGAGATCGCGCGGCTCGGCATCGGCTATGTGCCGGAGACCATGGCGGTGTTCTCCGATCTTACCGTGAAGGAAAACCTGGTCCTCGCGGCGCGCGAGCAGGCGATGGACACCGCGCGGCTCGACTGGATCTTCGGTTTCTTCCCGGCGCTGCGAAAATTCTGGCTGTCGCGCGCGGGCTCGCTGTCCGGCGGACAGAAGCAGATGCTGTCGATCGCCCGCGCCATCATCGAGCCGCGCCAGTTGCTGCTGATCGACGAGCCGACCAAGGGGCTGGCGCCGGCGATCATCGGCGCGCTGATCGAATGCTTCGCCGAGATCAAGCGCAGCGGCGCCACCATCCTGCTGGTCGAGCAGAATTTCCACGTCGCCCAGCAGATCGGCGACAGCGTACTGGTGATGGACAACGGCATGATCGTCCACCGCGGCGCCATGGCGGCGCTGGCCGCCGACGTCCCGCTGCAGGAACGCCTGCTCGGATTGAGCCTGGAGGCGCATCAGTGACCGACGTCCCCGCCCCTTCCACCTCCGATCCGCTACCGCAGGCCAAGCGTGATCTGCTGCCGGTGCTGCTGCCGGTGATCCTGGCGTTGCTGATGCTGCCGCTGGTTGGTTCGTTCTCGTCCTGGGTGACGCTGACGATCGCGTCGCTGGCGATGGGGATGATGATCTTCACCATGGCGTCCGGGCTGACGCTGGTGTTCGGGTTGATGGATGTACTGAACTTCGGCCACGGCGCCTTCATCTCGGTCGGCGCCTATGTGGCCACGCTGGTGCTGATGCCGCTCGCGGCGATGTCGCAATCCGACTCGCTGCTGGTCAATCTCGCAGTGCTGGCGCCGGCGGCGCTCGCCGCGATGGCGGTGTCGGGCGCGCTCGGGCTCGTGGTCGAGCGCGTGCTGATTTTGCCGGTGTACGGCCAGCATCTGAAGCAGATCCTGATGACCACCGGCGGGCTCATTGTGGCGGAGCAGGCGCTGTACGCGCTGTGGGGGCCGCAGATCATTCCGCTGCCGCTGCCGGATACGCTGCGCGGCTCGTTCATCATCGGCGACATCGCCATCGCCAAGTATCGCCTGCTGGTGATGCTGGTCGGGCTGATCGTCTTCATTGGCATTCAGCTGACGCTGAACCGCACCAAGATCGGCCTGCTGATCCGCGCCGGCGTCGAGAACCGCGAGATGGTCGAGGCGCTCGGCTATCACGTCAAGCGGCTGTTCCTCGGCGTGTTCATGGTCGGCTCGGCGCTGGCCGGGCTCGGCGGCATCATGTGGGCGCTGTATCGCGAGCAGGTCCATGCCTCGATGGGCAACGAGCTCACCGTCCTGATCTTCATCGTGGTGATCATCGGCGGGCTCGGCTCGGTCGGCGGCTGCTTCATCGGCGCGCTGCTGGTCGCGATGGTCGCGAATTACGGCGGCTTCCTGGTGCCGAAGCTGGCGCTGGTTTCCAACATCCTGCTGATGGTCGCCATCCTGATGTGGCGGCCGCGCGGGCTCTATGCGGTGACGTCACGATGATGATCCTGTCCGGCGATCCGCCGCGCAGCCGGGTGCTGACGCTGCTGCTGATCGCGATCGTGGTGGTGCTGGCGCTGACGCCGTTCCTGTTTCCCGGCGCCAAGCCGCTCAACGTCGCCGCCAAGATCTGCATCTTCGCGGCGCTGGTGGCGTCCTACGACCTGCTGCTCGGCTACACCGGCACGGTGTCGTTCGCCCACACCATGTTCTACGGCATCGGCAGCTACGCGGTGGCGATCGCGCTGTACGGCATGGGGCCGAGCTGGGCCGCGGTCGGCGCCGGCATCGTGATCGGCCTGCCGCTCGCCGCACTGCTGGCGCTGGCGATCGGGCTGTTCTCGCTGCGGGTCGAGGCGATCTTCTTTGCGATGATCACGCTCGCGGTGGCGTCCGCCTTCCTGGTGCTGGCGTCGCAGTTATCATGGCTGACGGGCGGCGAGGACGGCCGCAGCTTCAGCCTGCCGGAGCTGCTGCGGCCCGGCACGGTGTTCGTCAAAGACTTCTTCGGCGTGCGGATTAACGGCCGCATCCTGACCTACTACATCATCCTGGTCGGCTGCGCCGGTATGATCCTGGCGCTGCTGCGGGTGGTGAACTCGCCGTTCGGCCGCGTGCTGCAGGCGGTCCGCGAGAACCGTTTCCGCGCCGAAGCGCTCGGCTATCGGACCGTCTTCCACCTCACCTACGCCAACGTGCTCGCCGCGCTGGTCGCCGCCGCGGCCGGCGTGCTCAATGCGATGTGGCTGCGCTATGCCGGGCCGGATACGTCGCTGAGCTTCTCGATCATGCTCGATATTCTGCTGATGGTGGTGATCGGCGGCATGGGCACGATCTACGGCGCCATCATTGGCGCCACCATCTTCATCCTGGCGCAGAACTATCTGCAGACCCTGATGGGCGCGGCCTCCACGGCCGCGGCCGACGCGGGCCTACCGCTGCTGCCCGGGCTGCTTCATCCGGACCGCTGGCTGCTGTGGCTTGGCCTGCTGTTCGTCGCCAGCGTCTATTTCTTCCCGACCGGCATCGTCGGCCGGCTGCGCGGTGGGCAGAAGACGGCCGAATAGACCGCGACCAAGGTCGTACGACGCATGGCTCCTGCGCGCTCCTGACGCGCAGCCTCATCGGTATCATCTGCGCCAGATCAATTTCGTGTGCAACTGCACAAAGTATCCTGTTGCCGTTCGGGGCGCTCCCTCACCTCCGCGCCCCATCGACGAGGACCTCTCCGCCTACTCCGATACCGAAACAGGCGGGTCGTCCGAGCAAACAGGAAGTTGGAAATGACACTGCTCTTGATGCTGACTGCACTGGCTTTCGCCGCCGCCGTCGTGGTGGCAGGTGTGCTCGCAAACGCCGCTCCGGCCGGCAAACTGGTGTCGCAGGCCGCCGGCGCTGCCGCGATGGTGGTCTCGCCGATCATCACGCTCGTGATCGCCATCGTGCTCGGCAAGATCGGCCTCGGCGGCGACGGCTTCGGGGCGAGCGAGATTTTGCGGGCCGCGGCGCTGCCGGCGTTCGGCACGCTGTTCGTGGCCCCGTTCGCGTTCTGGTTCTTCCGCCGCCAGCGCCGCCCGCTGGCCGCCTGAACAACCCACGCTGCAGCCGGCCACGGCTGCAAGCGAACGTCCGGCGACAACTCATGCCGCCGGACGCCCTCGATCGGCCCCCCTGCCGTCCGCGCCATGAGCCTCGGGACCGCATTCGTCCCACCTCGACCGGTATTTTCAGAACATCCTTGCTGCCTGAAGCCGCTTTTTCAAAACCGCACTTCAAACTTTCATGCGGCCGCATCTATTTTCGGCAGACCCATTGAGATTCGACCGGGGCGCCCCACGTTCCAGCCATCCGCAACCTTCCAGGACGGCCCCATGTCGACTTCCAAGCTGTTCGAGCCCACCAAGCTCGGTCCGATCACGCTCGCCAACCGCATTGCGATGGCCCCGCTGACGCGCAACCGCGCCATTCCGGACGGCCTCATCCCCAGCCCGCTCGCGCCCGAATATTACGGCCAGCGCGCCACCGCCGGGCTGCTGATCACCGAAGCCAGCCAGGTGTCGCAGCAGGGCCAGGGCTATCAGGACACGCCCGGCATCTATTCCGACGCCCAGATCGCCGGCTGGAAGAAAGTCACCGACGAGGTGCACAAGCGCGGCGGGAAGATCTTCATCCAGCTCTGGCACGTCGGCCGCATCTCGCATGTCGACCTGCAGCCGAACGGCGGCAAGCCAGTCGCGCCGTCGGCCATCAAGGCCAACACCAAGACCTTCGTGGGCGGCAAGTTCGTCGACGTTTCCGAGCCGCGTGCGCTCGAGCTCAGCGAAATTCCCGGCATCGTCGACGACTTCCGCAAGGCCGCCGCCAACGCCATCAAGGCCGGCTTCGACGGCGTCGAGATCCACGGCGCCAACGGCTATCTGCTCGATCAGTTCGTGCGCGACAGCTCCAACAAGCGCACCGACCAATATGGCGGGTCGATCGAGAACCGCGCCCGGCTGATGATCGAGGTCGCGACGGCCGTCGCCAAGGAGATCGGACCGGAACGCACCGGCATCCGGATTTCGCCGGTGACCCCGGCCAACGACGTCTCCGACAGCAACCCGCAGCCGCTGTTCGACTACATCACCGACGAGTTCAACAAGCTGAAGCTGGTCTATATCCACGTCATCGAAGGCGCCACCGGCGGCCCGCGCGACGTCGCGCCGTTCGACTACGCCTCGCTGCGCAAGCGCTTCAACGGCACCTACATCGCCAACAATGCCTACGACCGCGCGCTCGCCGACCAGCACCTCGCCTCCGGCGCGGCCGACCTGATCGCGTTCGGCAAGCCGTTCATCTCCAACCCGGACCTGGTCGAGCGCCTCAAGCTGAACGCGCCGCTCAACGAAGGCGACCGCAACACCTTCTACGGCGGCGGCGCCAAGGGCTACACCGACTACCCGACGCTGGAATCGGCGCAGGCGGCGCAGTAAGCGCCAGCCACACACGAGTCATTCCGGGGCACGCGCAGCGCGAACCCGGAATGGCCAACGAAAGTGCACTGAACAGCAGAAAGGCCGGTATCGCTCCCGGCCTTTCGATTTTGCACAGACCTCATCCTGAGGAGCCCGGCGCCGCCGGGCGTCTCGAAGGATGACGCCCCGAGCACCGTGCGGGTCGCCTCATGGTTCGAGACGGCGCTACGCGCCTCCTCACCATGAGGCTCCCAACGCTTACTTGGCTTCCGCGCGCTTGGGCGGCGAGGCCGGCCAGGACTTGATCAGGGTGTCGTAGTCGACGGTTTCACCCTTCGGCTTCTCGTTGGCCAGCTTGCGCTGGGGCGCGATGTTGCCGTCCTTGGCGGACTTCTCGTACCAGTACTCCGCGGTCTCCTTCTTGTTCAGCTTCGGACCGCATTCGCCCTGCACCTTCGACTTCTCGAGGCGTTCGAGCACCGAGTCCTGCGCCGCAGCCAGCGAGTCCATCGCCTGCTGCGGGGTCTTCGCACCGGACGACGCGTCGCCG
>NZ_JBMDXE010000233.1:0-15560 GCF_048594845.1 Rhodopseudomonas sp.
GCGCGGTCGTGGATGGCCGGGTCAAGCCCGGCCATTACGGGCACCGATGAGGAGGCGCGCCGCTCAAGCCGCCGCTCCTCCCAGCGCCTTCCACTCGCGCAACGCCTGGGCGTCGCGGGGGGAGACGTCGGGGTAGTCGGCATCGCTGCCGACGCTGGACAGGATTTTCCACGAGCGGGCGCATTTGGTGCCCTGGGCGCGTTCGACCACCACGGCGACGTCGGCCAGCTCCGGCAGCCGGAAGGCATCCGCCGGCGGCATGTCGTTGCCGCGCAAGATCTCGACCATCGCATTCGAGGTGATGCAGATCTCCGCCCAGTCGACGTCGAAGATGTCGCCCATGAACGCCTCGGGCAGATAGATCATCGGCGAGGCTTCCAGCGACGAGCCGATCCGCTTCGCGGCGCGTTCGACTTCCAGCGCACCGGTGACCACGCGGCGCACCGCGCGGATCAGCGTCCATTTCTTGGCCAGCGCGTCGTCGCGATACGACCCGAGGTCGAGCGGAAACAGCGTCAGGTGCACGCTCGGCTCGGCGTCCGGCCGGTACATCGTCCACGCCTCATCGGCGGTGAACGACAGCACCGGCGCCAGCCATTTCAGGATGGCGTCGCAGATGATGTCGATCGCGGTGAGCGCCGATTTGCGCGCCAGCGACGACGGCGGGTCGCAATACAGCGTGTCCTTGCGGATGTCGAAGTAGAACGCCGACAGCTCGGTGTTCATGAACGTCGCCAGCGACGACACCACGGTCTTGTAGTCGAACTCGGCGTAGGCGGCACGCACCACGGCGCTCTGCTCGGCGAGCTGATGCAGCATCAGCCGCTCCAGCTCCGGCATGTCTTCGATCGCCACAGCCTCGTCGCGCTTGAAGTGATGCAGCGTGCCGAGCATCCAGCGGATCGAGTTGCGCAGCTTGCGATAGGTCTCGACGACGTTCTTGAGGATCTCGGGGCCGATGCGCTGGTCGTCCGCGTAGTCGGTGGCACACACCCACAGCCGCAGGATGTCTGCGCCCGAGGACGCGATCACCTTGGCCGGATCGGTGGTGTTGCCGAGCGACTTCGACATCTTGCGGCCCTGCTCGTCGAGCGTGAAGCCGTGCGTCAGCACGACATCGTAGGGCGCGCGGCCGCGGGTGCCGCAGCTCTCCAGCAGCGACGAATGAAACCAGCCGCGATGCTGATCGCTGCCTTCGAGATACATCACCGTGTCGGCGCCGCCATCGACCTTGCGGCGAATGCCAGCGAGGCCGGGGAAGTTCTGCGCGTCTTCGAGCACGAACGCATGGGTCGAGCCGGAGTCGAACCAGACGTCGAGAATGTCGTCGACCTTCTGCCAGCCTTCTGCCGCGCGATCGCCGAGGAAGCGCGCCGCGGCGCCGTCCGCGTACCAGGCATCGGCGCCTTCCTGCATGAAGGCTTCAGCGATGCGCTGGTTGACGACCTCATCCTGCAGAATGTCGACCGAGCCGTCGCCTCTGTCCTTGATGAACACCGCGATCGGCACGCCCCAGGCGCGCTGCCGCGAGATCACCCAGTCGGGCCGCCCGGCGATCATGCCAGTGATGCGGTTCTGGCCGGCCGGCGGGACCCATTGGGTGACGGAGATCGCCTGCAGGGCGCGGGCGCGCAGTGTATCGCCGGGCTTGGCCACGCCGTCATCGACGATGTCCTTGTCCATCGCGATGAACCATTGCGGCGTGTTGCGGAAGATCACCGGCTTCTTCGAGCGCCAGGAATGCGGGTACTGATGCTTGAGCTTGCCGCGAGCGAGCAGCGCGCCGCGCTCGATCAGCGCCTGGATCACCGCCTCGTTGGCATCGCCCTTCTCGCCCTTGTCGTTGATCACCCGCTTGCCGGTGAAGCCCGGCGCCTGCTCGGTGAGCGCGCCGTTCTCGTCCACCGTGTAGGGAATCGTCGAGGCGATGCCGCGCATCTGTAATGCGGCATAAGTCGCGGCAGACGTCCAAAGGTCGAAGTCTTCTCGACCATGACCGGGCGCAGTATGGACGAAGCCCGTGCCTGCATCATCGGTGACGTGGTCGCCGTACAGGAGCGGAACATCAAAATCGTATCCCATTCCGCGGAAGGGATGTGCACAAGTAGCCCCCCACAGATCGGAAGGCAGCAGCTTAGCTACTTCTCGATAAGAGGTGACTTTTGCCGCCTTCATAACGCTTTCCGCAAGCGCCCGGGATAGGACGAGCAGATCACCGACAGCGCCCCAGTTGCCGTCTGGAGCTTCGGTTACCTCGAAGATAGCGTAATCACCTTGCGGCGAAAGCGCGATCGCCCGGTTCCCCGGCAGCGTCCACGGCGTGGTGGTCCAAATCACCACCGACGATCGCATCAAGAGATCGAAGATTCTCTTGGCTTCCTCGGGAGCGTCACGATGGACGCCTGGAGAAACGCCTTGTTTCGACGGCACCACCGGAAACTTCACCCACACCGTATCCGAGGTGTAGTCCTCGTACTCGACCTCGGCCTCGGCGAGCGCGGTCTTTTCGACCACGCTCCACATCACCGGCTTGCTGCCGCGATACAGCGTGCCGTTGGCGGCGAACTTCATCAGTTCGCGGGCGATCTGGGCTTCGGCGGCGTAGTTCATCGTCGCGTAGGGATGATCCCAGTCGCCGATCACGCCGAGCCGCTTGAACTCCTCGCGTTGCACGTCGAGCCATTTCTGCGCGTAGGCGCGGCATTCCTTGCGGAACGCCACCATCGCGGCGGAGTCCTTGAAGTTCGGCTTCGGCTTGCCCTTGGAGCGATAGTTCTCTTCCTCGATCTTCCACTCGATCGGCAGGCCGTGGCAGTCCCAGCCCGGCACGTAGTTGGAATCGTGGCCGAGCATCTGCTGGCTCTTGGTCACGACGTCCTTGAGGATCTTGTTGAGCGCGTGGCCGATATGGATGTTGCCGTTGGCATAGGGCGGGCCGTCGTGCAGCACGAACTTGGCGCGGCCCTTGGCGCTCTCGCGCAGCTTGCCGTAGAGGTTCATCCCCTCCCAGCGCTTGAGCATCTCCGGCTCGCGCTGCGGCAGCCCGGCGCGCATCGGAAATTCCGTCTGCGGCAGGAAGAGCGTCTTGGAATAGTCGTTGCCGTTATTTGCGGCGTCGGATTTTTCAGGCTTGTCGGACATGGAAGCTCTGGGTCAAGAGGCGCTGACGCGATCGATCGCGATGGAAGTAGACGGTCCCGGTCTTGCGCCGAACTCAAAGCTCAGGCGGAAGCCGGGCCACTAATGCTGATGATGGCGCGCCGTGCAGACATGCGGGCATTCATTAGCAGGCGGTCGCAGGATCGCAAAGCCCCGCGGCGGTCATCCTTGCGTCTGGCCGCCCTTTCCGAGCAGCTTGGCCGGATTGCCGCCGACGATGGCGCCCGCCGGGACGTTGCGGGTGACGACGCTGCCGGCACCGATCACGGCACCGTCGCCGATGCTGATGCCGGGCAGGATGATCGCACCGCCCCCGATCCAGACATCGGCACCGATCGTCACCGGCCGGCCGAACTCCAGGCCGTCGCGGCGGGTGGCAGCGTCGCGCGGGTGGTCGGCGGCGTAGATCTGCACCGCCGGGCCGATCTGGGTGCGGTCGCCGATCTTCACCGGCATGATGTCGAGGATCACGCAGTTGAAATTCAGGAAGACACCATCGCCGAGCGAGATGTTGTAGCCACAGTCGCAGAAGAACGGCGGCCGCACCACGACGCCCGCGCCGACATGGCCGAGATGCTCGGCCAGCAGCACGCGCCGCTCCGCCGCCGGCTGCGCACCGGATACGTTGTAGCGGGCCATCCAGGCCTTGTTGGCGGCCTCGTCGGCGGCCAGCTCCGGGCTGCCGGGGCGGTACAGCTCGCCCGCCAGCATCTTTTCTTTTTCGGTCTTCGTCATTCCACCTCGCCGAGCTTCGGGAAGGCGCCATGGTCGGCGGCGAGCGCCGCCTTGGCGCGGGCGCTGTCGTCGTCCATCTGGCGGATCAGCGCCTCGATGCTCTCGAACTTCTCCTCCTCGCGGATGAAGGCGATGAAGGCGATGTCGAGCTGTTCGCCGTAGAGCGAGTCCCTGAAATCGAACAGGAAGGTCTCGAGCAGCGGGGCGCCGTTGTCGAAGGTCGGACGGCGGCCGAAATTCGCGACGCCGTCATAGTGTTTGCCAGCGCGGTTCACCCGCACCGCGTAAATGCCGTGTTTCAGGGTGCATTCGGGATCGAGCCGAATGTTCGCGGTCGGATAGCCGAGGTCGCGTCCGCGTTTCTCGCCATGGATCACCTCGCCGGTGACGAACCAGGGCGCGCCGAGCATTTCGGTGGCGGCAGCGATGTGGCCCTCCTCCAGCGCCTTGCGGATGGCGCTCGACGACACCGGGTGATCGCCAAAATCGATGTGCGGCTGGACATCGACCTCGATGCCGAGTGACGGCGCTTCGCCGACCAGCATCGCCGGCGAACCGCCGCGGCCCTTGCCGAAATGGAAGTCGTAGCCGACCGCGATGCCCTGCACGCCGAGGCGCTCGATCAGCTCGTGCTGGATGAAGTCGTGCGCCGTAGTGGCGGCGCGCCTGGCGTCGAACGACAGGATGACAGCGCCGTCGAGGCCGGCGCCGGCGAGCAGCCGCAGCTTGCCGCGCTCGTCGGTGAGCCGGAACTGCGGCGCGTCGGGCGCGAAGAATTTGCGCGGATGCGGCTCAAAGGTCACCGCGAAGGCCGGCGCCTTGCGAATCCGCGCCATGTCGAGGCACGCCCCGATCACGGCGCGATGGCCGCGGTGCACGCCGTCGAAATTGCCCATCGCCACCACCGCGCCCTTCGGAATGGCGGACGCGGGAGTGTCATCGCGGATCACGACAAAGCCAGTCATTTCGGATTTCAATTCATCGCTTCAAAGGTGGGAGCGCGACCGTGACGCCGAGCGGTACGGGAAGTCAAGGCAGAGCCGCCCCGAACCCCGCCGCCGGCCGTTTCTCAATCAGTTAAAGGCCTGTAGAGCAACGCTTTTCCGTCATGGCCGGGCTCGTCCCGCCTGCGCGGCCGAAGCCGCTACGGCGCGGCGAAGGCCCGGCCATCCAACGTCTTTCTCGGATGGGCCTAAGGCGTGGATGCCCGGGACGAGCCCGGGCATGACGATGGAGGGGCCATTCGGAAGAGCGTCGTCCGCTAACCGCCGCGGACCGGCGGCACTTCCAGCCGCTCGCGGCGACAGGCGCGCCGGTCGATCTCTTCGCAGGCCCGGAACTGCAGATCCTTGCTCATGCAGATCCGCACCTCGGTCAGCCGGGTGCGATCGCAGATCACCGAGATCGCGGATGTGCTGAGACCCGGGTTGGCCTTGACGAAGGCGTCCTCGACCTCCGCCGGCGTCACCGTGCGGGATTCCTTGGCGTCGATGAAATCCGGCGGGATGCGAACCGCGGCACGTGCCTTGCGGATGTCCTCGAAATAGGTCCGCGCCGAGGTGCCGGCGCAGGTGCCGTGCTTGTCCCATTCGTTGTAGATCAGCCCGGGCGCCGGCATCAGGTCGAGCATCGAATTCATGATGCGCCGGTCGAGCCGCGGCGACGGCCGCTGGCAATATTCCGGAAAGCCGCGCTCGTATTGCGGCCACAGCCCATGCACCACGAAGGAGAATGGCCGGCCGCCGCACTGGATCTGCTGGGAGCGGCTCGTGTTGCCGCGCTCGGACGCCTGCTCGCAATAAGACGGCGACCACGACAGCGCCAGCACATAGAAATCGAACTCGCCGGGCGCATTCTGCCGCGTATCCTGCGCCACGGCGGCGCTCGCGGTCAGGCCGGCCGCGCAGGCCGCAACGGCGGCGATCATCGACCGCCAGCGAACGATGAAATCACGCATGATGAAAAGCCCCGCTCCCAATGATGCGGGAGCCTAGCGATCGGTCAGGAACGTTTCAAGAACGCAAATGGTGGAAGGCGACGCAACGAGCTGCGGCGCGGCTCGGAACAGCCAGCGTCGGCTGCCTGCAGCCTTACGGCTTCGCAGCCTTGCAGGCCGGATTGAACGCCCAGTTGCGGTCGAGGCCGACGATGCAGAATTCGACGCCGTCGGAAAAACCGGCGAGGCCGCCGTCTTCGATGATCGAATAATGCAGCCGATGCGCCTGGCCGTCGCTCAGGATGGCATCGCCGGTGCAGAACCGGCGCGGAATATTGTCGCTCTGCCAGGGCCGGAACGCGACTTCCTGGATTCGCGCATAGCCGGTGATCCGCAGATCCGAATTCCAGTAGCTGCCTTCCTTCTCGGCGAACTGATGCGTGATCGCCGGAAGCCCGGCTTCGCAGCTCGGCAGATTGCCGTCATAGCGCGGGCCGGAGAGCCAGAAGTTCATCTCGAGCGGGTTGGCTGCCTGTGCTGCCGGCGCCAGCGCGGCCAGTCCCAGCAGTACCGCAAGGCCAGCCGAAGACAACTTCAGAGACGGAAGAGCGCGCATGGATGATTCACCGGATATTTGCTGCGCGGACGGTGCCGCGAAGCCATGACGAGGTCAAGTGCAGCGCAGCCACACCTTCGCACATCCACACGCGGAAGGCCGGCTCGTTCTTTCAATCGCCGCCGGTAGGCACTAGAATCGAAGCAGCCATGAAGGAGAATCTGATGCGCATGCTTGGGGCCGCCGGCCTTGCCGTCCTGTCTGCCGTGCTGTCCGGCACCGCTGCCCGCGCCGACATTGTGCCGGCCTTCAAGGGCAATGATACCGGCGGGATCATCTCCTACAATCTGGTAGGCGTCGCCGACGTCCGCGCGATGGCGATCGAGCACTGCGCGCGCTATGGCAAGGTCGTGAAGCTGCTCGGCGTGCAGCCGAATTACGGCGGATACATTTCGTTCTCCTGCCGCTGGGTGCCGTACGGCGCCAACGAGCGTCCGCTCCGCGTCGGCTACTGAGCAGGGTCGATCTGATGAATTCGCTTCGCACCTGGCTGCTGCCGCTGGCATTCGTCATTCCGGCCACAGCGGCGCACGCGATCGATCTGCCGACCCGCAAGCCCGGCCTCTGGGAGCTGAAGATGCAGCGCGCCGGCGCGGGCGGCGACGACGTCTCGATGCAGCACTGCACCGACGAGACCACCGACAAGAAAATGACGTCGGCGGTCCAGCCGATGGCGACCGAGTCCTGCACCAAGCAGGACATCCAGAAGACCGCGACCGGCTACGTCAACGACACGGTGTGCAATATCGCCGGCATGACCAGCAAGTCGCACGCCGAAATCAACGGCGACTTCAATTCGGCCTACACGGTCAAGGTCACGACCCAGAACGAGAACCCGTTGCCGGGCGTGCCCAAGACGGCCAACATGACGCTCGAGGCCAAGTGGCTCGGCCCCTGCAAGGACGGCCAGAAGCCCGGCGACATCGTGATGCCCGGCGGCATCAAGATGAACATCGCCGACATGGAAAAGCTGAAGGCGCTGATCCCCAAGAAGTAACCGCTTCGCCCGCTGACTGGAGCGTCGGCGGGCTGGCGGAAAAGTCACACCCCACAACCATCGTTCCGGCGTCCGTTGACAGCCGATCCGCTTGTCGTGATGTTACATTATTACGTCGCGCGGTGAGGCAGGCCGGTCGATGGGGCTTGTGGGCATGAACTGGGTGCGGACGAAAATCGGGCTGGGAGCACGGCTGGCGCTGATTGCGCTGGCGATCCAGTTCGTCGCCTCGTTCGGCCATTTCGATCCGATCGCAGCACCACCGTCGCAGACGACGGCGCAAGCCGATGAGGCCGGCGGCGATGCGACTCGCATCGCCTCGACTGCCGATAGCTCCCCGGCCGACCAGGACCATGATCGCAGCGCCGATCTTTGCGCGATCTGCGCCGTGCATGCGATGGCCAATGCGATGCTCGATGCATCGCCACCGTCGCTGCCGCTGCAGGTCGGCCACGGTCTGCGCTATCGCCTCACCGCCTTTGCGGCGGCCGAACCCGGGCCCCAGCCCGGCGGCTTCCAGCCCCGCGCGCCTCCGCTCTCCTGACCGCTCGAACCGCGCCCTGCGCAGAACCCTAACCGGTGCGCGCAGCTCCTCCGCATTCGATCTGCCACGCGCAGAGACCGGCCAAGGGTGCAGCCCGGGCCGGCCCAGTCAGGACCAGAGTCAAACCATGTCATTCCCCATCCGACGCGCCCTTCTTCTTGGAGGCGCGGCGTTCGCCGGCTTCCAGGGCCTGCCAGCATCGCCCGCATTCGCCCAACAGGCGGCCACGACGCTGCCGGAAGTCACCGTGACCGCGCCGAGCCCGATCGTGCGCCGTCACACCACGCCGCCGGCCCGGCCGGCCCCGCGTGTCGCCGCCCCGGCTCGCCAGCGTGGCCCGGCGCCGGCCGAAGCGCAGCCTGCCGCGCCGCTGCCCGGCACGCTCCCGATCGTGACCGATCAGTTCGCCACCGTCACGGTGGTGCCGAACGAGGAAATCCGCCGCAGCGGCGGCGGCACGCTCGGCGATCTGTTGACCAACAAGCCGGGCATCACCGGCTCGAGCTACGCGCCCGGCGCGTCCAGCCGCCCGATCATCCGCGGCCTCGACGTCAACCGCGTCAGCATCATCGAGAACGGCATCGGCAGCAATGGCGCCTCCGATCTCGGCGAAGACCATTTCGTGCCGATCGATCCGCTCGCCACCAACCAGGTCGAAGTCATCCGCGGCCCGGCGACGCTGCGCTATGGTTCGACCGCGATCGGCGGCGTGGTCAGCGCCACCAACAACCGCATTCCCGATGCGCTGCCGCCCTGCGCCCAGCCCTTCCAGAGCTACGGTCTGCCGACCAAGGCGCCTGTTCTCGGCGACTCGCCGGGCTGCATGAACGCGGAGGTGCGCACCTCGGTCAGTTCAGTCGACCGCGGCGTCGAAGGCGCGGTGCTGCTGGATGCCGCCGGCAAGAACGTGGCGGTCCACGCCGACGTCTATGGCCGCAATGCCGGCGACTACAACATCCCGAGCTATCCCTATGCGCAGCCTGGGCTGCCATTCAACGGCCGGCAGGCGAACTCCGCCGCGACGGCGGCCGGCGCCTCGATTGGCGGCTCGTATCTGTTCGACGGCGGCTTCATCGGCGCGTCGATCACGCAGAACAATTCGATCTATCACATCCCCGGCGTCGAGGGTTCGCAGGTCGGCACGCGGATCGACGCCAAGCAGACCAAGTTCAACGTCAAGGGCGAGTATCGTCCCGACGCGGCGGCGATCGACGCGATCCGGTTCTGGGTCGGCGCCACCGACTACAAGCACAACGAAATCGGCCTCGCTGACGCGACCGACCCGACCTCCGACGGCATCCGTCAGACCTTCACCAACCGCGAGCAGGAAGGCCGGCTCGAAGTCCAGCTGACGCCGTGGAACGCCGGCTTCGCAGCGGTGACCACAGCGGTCGGCGTGCAGGCCAGCCATCAGGAACTGAACGCGCCGAGCCCGGACAATGTCGGAAGCCCGATCAACGGCCTGTTCGATCCGAACAAGAACACCAAGGTCGCGGGCTACGTCTTCAACGAATTGCGCTTCACCGAAACCACCAAGGCGCAGGTCGCCGGCCGCATCGAGCATGTCGACCTATCCGGCATGACGCCATCGGCCATCCCGGAATTTTTCGACCTCAACGCCGATCCGAACGCGATCGGCGCGTCGGTCGCCCAGAGCCGCTCGTTCACGCCGAAGAGCTTCAGCCTCGGCCTGATCCAGGCGCTGCCGTGGGGCCTGTCGGCCAGCATCACCGGCCAGTATGTCGAGCGCGCGCCGAAGCCGGCCGAACTGTTTTCGCGTGGTGGTCACGACGCGACCGAGACGTTCGACATCGGCAACCCCAATCTCGGTATCGAGACCGCCAAGTCGATCGAACTCGGCCTGCGCCGCGCCGAGGGCCCGTTCCGCTTCGAGATCACCGCCTACTACACCAAGTTCAGCGGCTTCATCTATCGGCGGCTGACCGGCAACACTTGCGACGACGCTTCCTGCGTCGATCCGGGCACCGGCACGCTCGAGCTGAACCAGGCGATCTACTCGCAGCGCGACGCCACCTTCCGGGGCGGCGAATTCCAGAGCCAGCTCGACGTCGCACAGCTCTATGGCGGCACCTGGGGCATCGAGAACCAGTTCGACATCGTCCGGGCGACCTTTGCGGACGGCACCAACGTGCCGCGCATCCCGCCGATGCGGCTCGGCGGCGGCCTGTTCTGGCGCGACGCCAACTGGCTGACCCGGATCAACCTACTGCACGCCTTCGCGCAGAACGACGTCGCGCCGATCGCCGAGACCACGACGCCCGGCTACAATCTGCTGCGCGCCGAAGTCAGCTATCGGACCAAGCTCGATCCGAACGCCTGGGGCGCCCGCGAAATGCTGGTCGGCCTGGTCGGCAACAACCTGCTCAACGAGAACATCCGCAACGCGGTGTCCTACAGCAAGGACAACGTGCTGATGCCCGGCATCGGCGTGCGGGCGTTCGCGAACTTGAAGTTCTGAGCAGCATGGCGCGGGGATTTGCCTCACTCTGTCATTCCGGGGCGCCCGCCCTTGCGGGCGAACCCGGAATCCAGAAGTTGTGGCAACGCTCCCGTCTCCCCAATCGAGATTCCGGGGTCGCCGCTACGCGACGCCCCGGAATGACGAACGAAAGGCTGAACGGCGCCGCCGGATTTGTCGGCGGCGCCGGTTTCGATTACTGACTATCCTCGGTGCCGCTGCTATGCGTGCCGAACTCGGATGAACCATGAACTGGGTGCGGGCGAATATCCGTCTGGGGACGCAGCTGGCGCTGATCGCGCTGGCGCTGCACTTCGTCTTGGCATTCGGCCACTTCCACCAGATCGTCACTCAATCGGCCGTCGCGGCGCTCACCGCCGCCCCGGCCGCTCCCAATTCAGCCCCGGACTCCGACGACAGCGCCGACACCTGCACGATCTGCGCCGTCATGGCGATGGCCGATGCGATGCTCGACGCTTCGCCGCCATCACTGCCGCTGCGGCAAGCGACCGCCTTCGTCCATTCCGTTCCGGATCTCGTGCTGATCCGCTCCGGCGGCATCCGCGCTGCGTTCAATCCCCGCGCCCCTCCCGCCTGCTGACATCGCTCACACCGTGAACCGAAGCTCGCTCCCATGAGCGGGCTCAATCAGATGTCAGCCAAGCCCGTCGGTCACCGACGGCAAGCCACCCGTCCATCGGCGGCGACGCTCAATGTCGCCTGATGCGCGCATGCGTGGCTGCGAGGAGAGTCACATGCTTTCTCAGATGAAACGAAGCCTTTCTCACAGGAGACGATTTCTTGCAGCTTCCAGCACGGCTTCGCTGCTGCTGGTCGCGCTGAGTTCGCCCGGCGTCGCGCAGAGCGCCGCACCGGCCTCGCGCGGCACGACGGCGCTGCCGGAAATCGACGTGATCCAGCCGCAGCGCGCCCCGCATCCCACCCGCCGGCCCAAAGGCCAGACGGCCGCGCGCGGGCGCCGCGGCGCTGCGACAGCGCCGCCGGAACGCGACGTCCAGACAGCCGCACAAACCGCGGCGCAAGCCGTCGCGGCCCAGCATGCCGGCTTCGACGCTGCGCGCCAGGCGATCTTCAAGCCGAATGGCGCCAGCGCCTTCGAGGTCAGCCACGAGGCCATCGTCGGTTTGCCTCAGGGCACCAATGCAACGCTCGACAAGATCTTGCTGCAGGCGCCGGGCGTCTCGCAGGACTCCGCCGCCAGCGGCGACCTGCATGTCCGCAACGAGCATGCCAATGTGCAGTACCGCATCAACGGCATCGCTTTGCCCGACGGCGTCAGCGGCTTCGGCCAGATGCTCGACACCTCGCTGGTCGGACGCCTGACGCTGCTGACCGGCGCGCTGCCGGCGCAATACGGACTGCGCACTGCCGGGGTCGTCGACATCACGACGCGGACGGATGCCTTCAACAACAGCGGCACTGTCAGCGTCTATGGTGGCAGCCGCCAGACCATCACGCCAAGCATCGAATATGGCGGCACCGCCGGCAGTACGCAGTATTTCGTATCGGGGCGCTATTTCGGCACTGCGCTCGGGCTTGAAAATCCGACCTCTGCGCCGAACGCGATCCATGACGACTCCCAACAGGGCAAGGGCTTCGCCTATCTCTCCACTGTGATCGACGACAGCACCCGCCTGACCTTCATCGGCGGCGCCTCGGCCAACAACTACAAGATCCCCAACAATCCCGGCCAGACGCCCGGCTTCACCGCGTTCGGCGTGTCGAATTTCGACTCGACGCTGCTCAACGAGACGCAGCAGGAGCGCAACGCCTTCGGCGTGCTGGCGTTGCAGAAATCGATCAACGGCTTCGACCTGCAATTGTCGGCGTTCTCACGCTCGAGCACACTGCACTTCATGCCGGACACGATCGGCGATCTGGTGTTCAACGGCGTCGCCTCGGACGTCTATCGCAAGAGCGTCGCCAGCGGCATTCAGGCCGACGGCTCCTATCGGCTCAGCGACGCGCACACGCTGCGCGGCGGCTTCCAGGTGACCGCCGAACAGACCCGGGTGACGAACTCCTCGGTGGTGCTGCCGCTCGACGACAGCGGTAATCCGCTGGACGCGCCGTTCGGCGTGGTCGATTCCAGCAGCAAGCTCGGCTGGCTGTTCAGCACCTATCTGCAGGACGAATGGCGGGTCACCAACACGGTGACGCTCAACTCCGGCCTGCGCTTCGACCAGATGAACGAGTACACCAATGCCAACCAGCTCAGCCCGCGCATCAGCGTGACCTGGAAGCCGTTCGAGGACACCACCTTCCACGCCGGCTATTCGCGCAACTTCACCCCGCCCGCGCAGGTGCTGGCGGCGCCGACCAATCTGGCGCTGGTGCAGAACACGACGCAGCAGCCGGCGGTCAATGCCAGCAGTGCGGTGTTGCCGGAACGCTCGAACGTGTTCGACATCGGCGTCACGCAGCGGCTGATGCCCGGCCTCGAAGTCGGCATCGATACCTACTACAAGACCGCGCGTGACCTGCTCGACGACGGCCAGTTCGGCGCCGCCTATGTGCTCTCGGCTTTCAACTACGAGCGTGCCGAGAACGTCGGCATCGAGTTCAAAGGCTCCTATACCACCGGCAATCTCCGGGTTTACGCCAACCTTGCGCTGGCCCGGCAGATCGCCACCAACGTGGTGTCGAACCAATATCTGTTCGATCCCGACGAGCTCGCTTACATCGCCAACCACTATGTCTACACCGACCACGCGCAATTGATGACCGCATCGGCCGGCGCATCCTATCGCTGGCACGACACCAATTTCAGCGCGTCGATGATCTATGGCAGCGGACTGCGTTCGGGTTTTGCCAATATCGGATCGCTGCCGTCCTACACCCAGGTCAATCTGGGCGTGTCGCACGACTTCTATCTGGCGAGCCCAACCAAGCCGACCACTGTGCGGTTCGATGTCGTCAACTTGTTCGACAGCATCTACGAGATCCGCGACGGCTCCGGCATCGGCGTGTTCGCGCCGCAATACGGCCCGCGCCGCGGCTTCTATGCGGGGATCTCGCAGAAGTTCTAGTGCTGAGCCATGACAGCAAGGCGCCTCAGCGCGCCTTGCTCCAATCCGGACGGATCGGACCGCTGACGCCCTCGAAGGCGCCGTCGACCAGTTCGAGCACCAGCAGGCGGCCGGCATCGACCGGCCCCGGCATGGTGACGCGGCCCTTGGGGATCTTCTTGAAGCCGACGCGGCTGTAATACGGCTCGTCGCCGACCAGCACGATCAGCTTGTGGCCCTGGCTGCGCGCGTCCGAGATCGCGCGGTCGAGCAGCAGCCGGCCAACACCGCGCGAGCGGAACGGCGGCTCCACCGTGAGCGGCCCCAGCAGCAGCGCCGGCGCCTCGCCGATGGTGACCGGCAGTTGCCGGACCGAGCCGACCAGCAACGTGCCGATCCGCGCTGTGAACGACAGCGCGCAGATATGATCGACATGCTCGCGCAGCCGGTAGGCGGACAGCGCGAACCGGCCGGGGCCGAAAGTGCGCTCGTGCAGCCGCTCGATCGGCAAAGCGTCGTTCGGCGTTTCGGGCAGAATGGTCAGGTTGAGATCGGTCATGGCGGACGCGCAATAGCACTGCCGCCGGGCGCGGTCCATCGCCCGGCGACCGTGTCGTCCGTTGGCCGAGGCCTCAGGCGCGGACGGCTGCCGTCTTCTCGGCGCGCCCGTCGCCCTCGTCCGAGCCTTGGTCATCCTGCGGGGCGAGCTGCGGCGAGCGCGTCATCGACAGCGCCCGGTCGCGGGCGATGTACAGCGTCTGCGAATTCAGCGCGAAGCCGGTGCCAGCCGCCTCGACCAGTTCCATCAGCCGCAGCGACAGCTCCTCCTGCACCTCGAGAAATTCGTCCATGTCCACGGCGTGAACGTAGGAGAAGATCTCGACCTTCAGCGAATTCGGCCCGAAGCCGATCATCCGCACCCGGCCCGGGCTGTCGACCTTCGGATGATCCAGCAGCATCTCGCGCATCGACGTCATCAGCGTGCGCAACTGATCCGGCGTGGTCTCGTAACGCAGGTCTAGCGTCGGGTGGTACCAGAACTTGTCCCGTCGGCTGAAGTTCTCGATCGGTAACGCCGCGAGCGTGCCGTTCGGCACCGTAATCAGGGTGCGGTCGAGCGTCCGGATGCGGGTCGAGCGCATGCCGATGTCCTCGATCGTCCCCATCGTCTCGCCGAACTTGCAAAAGTCGCCGACCCGCATCGGCTGGTCGGTGACCAGCGTCAGGCTGCCGACCAGATGCTCGATGGTCTTCTGCGCGCCGAGAGCGATGGCGATACCGCCGATACCCAGAGCGGCGAGACCGGCGGTCACGTTGTAGCCCAGGGCATTGAGGCCGGCGATCGCCGCGAAGGCGACCAGCGCGAACTTCACCACGCGGCGGATGAACGTCACCGCCGACAGCATCGAGAGCCGACCGCGCAAGGTCATCCGCGCGATGGTGAATTCGCCCAGCGCGTCGACCACGCGCCAGACGATCCAGGACAGCGCGATCCAGCCGAGGATCTCGGTGACGCTCGACATGTGCTGCCGGGCCACGATCGAGACGCCGGCGAGCACCATCGTCACCCGCAGCATCCACACCGTGAAGAACAGCCGGATCGGAAACGCCGATGCGCTGAGTACCTTGCGGAGGCGCGAATCCTGACGATTGCGCAGGCGGAACACCACCCACAGCAGCGACGAGATGATCGCCCACACCAGCAGGAAAGAGACGACCGCCAGCACCAGCACCGCCAGCCAGTGACCGACCGGTACGCCGGCGAAGCGATAATCGTCGCGCAGCGAATAGGGCAGCAGCCGGTCGACCATGCTGGAGATCACGGTGCGCGACAGCGACGGCAGCTCGGCCACCGTCCGGGTCGACACCAGCCAGATCTTGTTGCCGTCCTTGTCCTCGACCCGCTGGGCGATCAGATCGACCGAACCGCTGGTGGTGCGAACCGCGCCGAACTTGTCCTGATCCGGCGGCAGGCCGGCGGCCCCAACGCCCGCCGGGTACGTGGTCAGGCGGAGGCGGGGGAACACCAAGCCCCCCCGGGAGAGGTTTCGCGGGCGCTGGGGCG
>NZ_JBMDXE010000234.1:0-36937 GCF_048594845.1 Rhodopseudomonas sp.
ACGTTGTAGCCGGCCTGCAGTCCGATCGCGTAGCTGCCTGTGCCTTTGAACAGCTCAAACGGGTCAAACAGGTTCAACGGACCACCGACGCCCTTCGGCCCTGCCGACCAGTCCGAATGGCCGGCAATGGCGCTCACTTGCGCCCCGACATAGAAGCCGCTCCAGTCGAACGGAACCGCGCCTCCGCCCCCAACGGCCGATGGCTCGGCCGCCGCCTGGGTGACCAGCACGGCGACGATCACAGAGGCATAGACTGACTTCCCCATCCAGGCGACTCGCGGAGGACCATTGCACGCTCCGACCATAGTGGCGCACGAATGCCCGCAGATGTCAGCAGGCTTGGTCTTTGGTGGGACGATGACCTGCAAATACTTTGCAATAGCATGGGCTGAGCCCGCTAGTGACAGGCGGCACGTTCGAGGGCATTGCAGCTCAGACCGGGACGATCAGCTAGGTGTTGCCCTCTGTGCGGGCGATATCATCCGTTATCGCTACATGCACGTGCGGGTCGCGAATGCGCGCCGGCGATCATCATCGCAGGCGCGCAACAGTTTGTATCTTAGCAGCTCGTTGCCGGCCAACCGCGGCGGCGCTCAGGCCGCGCGAACGGTATCCACGAAACGACCGACCTCCTGCCGCAGGCGGCTGCTGTCGCGCGAGAGCGACTGGGCGGCCGCGAGGACTTGCGACGAGGCCGAGCCGGTCTCGCTGGCACCACGCTGCACGTCGACGATATTCGACGAAACCTGCTGGGTGCCGCGCGCAGCCTGCTGCACGTTGCGGGAGATTTCCTGCGTCGCAGCGCCCTGCTCTTCGACAGCCGACGCGATGGTCGAGGCGATCTCCGACATCCGTTCGATGGTGCCGCCGATCTCACGGATCGCGCCGACCGAGTCCTGCGTCGCTGACTGCATGCCGCCGATCTGCTGGCTGATTTCGCCGGTGGCCTTGGCGGTCTGCTCGGCGAGCGCCTTGACCTCTTGCGCCACCACGGCGAAGCCTCGCCCTGCATCGCCTGCGCGCGCCGCCTCGATCGTGGCATTGAGCGCCAGCAGGTTGGTCTGCCCGGCAATGGTGTTGATCAAGTCGACGACGTCGCCGATGCGGTTTGCGGCGTCCGACAGTTGGCCGATGCGCTGATTGGTCTTGCGCGCCTGTTCGACGGCCTCACCCGCGATCCGTGCGGCCTCCTGCACCTGGCGCCCGATCTCGGAGATCGACGACGCCATCTGTTCGGTAGCAGAAGCGACCGATTGCACATTGGCGGACGCCTGCTCGGAGGCAGCCGCGACGGATGTCGCAAGTTCCTGCGAACGGTCGGCCGTCGAGGTCAGCGTGCCCGCCGACGACTCAAGTTCGGTCGAGGCGGCCGAAACGGTATGGATGATCTCGCCAACCGCGCCTTCGAAATCGTCGGCCAGCCGCCGCATCTCGGCCTTGTGCTCTTCGGCGACGCGCCGCTCGGCTTCTTCCTGCTCGTCCTTGAGCCGCTTCACGTCGAGCGCATTGGACTTGAACACTTCGACGGTGCAGGCCATCAGGCCGATCTCGTCACGCCGGCCCGAGCCAGCGACTTCAACGTCAAGATTGCCGGAAGCCAACTCGCGCATCGTATCGGAGATCTGCACGATGGGACGCGACACGGCGCGGCCGATCAGCCAAGCCAGCACGATGCCGAGGAGTTGCGCCGAGATGGTGATGATCAGCGTCTGCGACCGGGTATCGAACACCTGCGCCTGGGTTTCCTTGCCGATCTGTTGCTGCTCAGCGACTCCAATCGCGCTGATGCGTCCGGTCGCGGCGGCCAGCGTACCAGCTACTTTGCTCATCTCGCCGATCTTCGACTCGATGCCGGCGACGTCCGCCCCCGCCTCTCGGAAGCCATCGGCATAGACCGCCAGATCCGCCTCGATCGAGGCGATCTGCTTCTGTTCGGTGCCGGTATCGACCGACGTCTTCAACGCCGACAGCGCGGTCTTCAGTTCAGTGAGCGACTTCTCGGCTGTCGCCAGTGAATCCTTCTCGAGCCGGATACCGAGCATCTTGCTGGCGGCAAGCCGCAACATCATGAAGCTCTTCAACCCCTGTCCGACCAGCAGCGCGTTCCGGCCATCGACGTCTCCGGTCATCGTCGCGCTCTGCAGCTGCTCGAACTTCGCCATCAGACGTTGGCCAACCGGGCCAAGGACTTCGACCGTGATCCGGTTCTGGTCCCGACGCAACTTGACGACCTCGGCGAACTTGCTGCTATAGAGGCCAAACTGCTGATCGATATCCGTCAGCAGCGTATGAATCTCGGGATTTTGGATCTGGCGCATGCCCTGCACAATGCTGGCTGCAAGTTTCTGCCGGCCTTGCTCGGCTTCGCCGATCAGTGGTTCGTCGCCGGTCAGGCCATACTCACGCACGACGTTGCGCAGATGCGCGAAGCCGCCGTCGATATCGTGGGCGAGATCGACAACCTCGACACGCTGACCGAACGACGTGAACGCGGCGCCGAGCGTTCCGAAGCTGGTGTAGTTCATCACTGCTAGAATTGCCATCAGCACCTGGATGGCAGCGAAGCCGATTGCAATCTTGGTACCAATCTTGCGATTGGTAAAGACGGCGAAAACGCTTGACGTCGAAGAAGCGGCAGTCTGTTTGGCTGTGCGTGTCATGATCTGACTTTCACTGCGAGCGCATGATGCGGCTCGGCTGCGTCCTTTCGGAGCACGGCAGACATCGATCCGCGTCGCGACGCAGCTGTGATCGTTGCGGCGGATCTCCCTGGCGTGGTGTGAATGCTTGTGGGCGAACAGCGTTGTTCGCTGCAGAGTGATGCACTCCAATTCATTTGGAAAGTTTAAAGAGGCAAACCGCACAACCAATCAAATACGTAACGCGTTGCGCACGACTAAGCGGATGCAGACGATTGATCTCTATCAAATCCAATCAGTAACATGTTGTCACATCGGACTTTCTCGGCGTGCCGAAACCGCTTCCCGTCGGCTCTCCTGAGCGTGATCGCGCCGCCTTGTCTTCGTCCAAAGTCTAGCCGAGCATCAAGTTGTCACCCGCGACGCGGCATCGCTTTCCGGAACGACTTTCGCGCTCATGCGTCGTGGTCGAAACCTCCCTCTCGCAAATGGATGTCCATGCCTCAGCTTCTGAAGATCCTGATCACCGCGGCCATCGTGTTGGCTCCATCACTCGCCGCGGCGAGTTCTTCGCCGCGCGAGCCCTACGGCATCAACCTCGAGGGCTATCCGTATCCCTACCCCGTCGACACGTTCGGCGTCGTCAACGGCGGCGAACACCTCACCATGGCCTATATGGATGTTGCCCCTGCGCAGCCGAACGGCCGTGCTGTGGTGCTGCTCCACGGCCGTAACTTTCCTTCGAGCTATTGGGCGCCGGTGATTAAGATGCTGAGCGAAGCGGGGTATCGCGTCGTGGTGCCGGATCAGATCGGCTTCGGTAAATCATCCAAACCCACCGGCGATCTCCACTTCGATGATCTGGCGCGCAACACGATCGGGCTGCTCGACAAGCTCGGCATCGCCAAGGCCGACGTGGTTGCGCATTCGTTCGGCGGAATGCTCGGCGTGCGCATCGCGCGCGCCTACCCCGACCGGGTCGACCACCTTGTCCTGACGGCGCCAATCGGCCTCGAGGACTATCGGCTCTATGTGCCGCCCACCCCGACCGATAAGATCATCGAAAACGAAGACAAGCTCACGGCCGAAGGTTACCGGAAGCAGCTTGAGACTAACTACGCGCTCAAGCTACCGCCGGATCAGGTCACCCCGTTCATCGATGCCCGCTTCAACATCAAGGGCAGTCCGGATTATCGGCGATGGCTGCGCGCCTTTGTGGCATCTGGACAGATGATCTATCGGGAGCCGGTGGCGCACGAGATTCCGCTGATCGTGCGACCCACGTTGTTCATCATGGGCGCGGACGATCATAACGCCCCGGGTAGGCCGAACGCACCGGAACAACTGCGCGCCAAGATGGGGCAGAACGCCGACCTCGCCAGGAAGCTCGCGGCTGAGATGCCGAACGGGCGCGCCGAGGTGCTTCCGGACACGGGGCACCTCGTGTTCCTCGAAGCGCCGGACCGTTACCGGGAGCTGGTGCTGGATTTCCTGTCCAAGTGAAGCAGCGGCTCGTCAACCGGCCTTGCGGAGCAGCGGATAGCGCTCCGCAAGCACCCCGAAATCGAGCGCATTCTGCCAGGACGGCGGCTCTTCCGGCTCGATCGCGTCAAGAAATTGCGGATCAATCGCGTCGTCCGGGTCGGCAGGCGGCACGATGCTGAGGTGCGGCGCAGCTTCGGCGACCGGGAGCACCGGCGCACGTTCAGCGGGCACCGGATCGACCGGCAAGGTCAGGCTGTAGATCGGCGCCGGCTCCGGAGCGGGCGGCAGCGGAATATTGAGCTTTCGCACCGGATCATTGGCCGTCTCATCGCTGAGATAGAAGATCGGACGCGGCGCGAGGTTCTTATTGTGACCGAGCCACGACAGATCGACCGGATGATTGTCGATGGTCGCCTCCCGGTACAGCAGGTCGCGCCAGGTTTCGACCGCCGCCTTGGCCTCCTGAATGTTCTCCAGGAAGGCGACTTCGCTGAAGAAACGCCGCCAGCGGCCGCTTTCGAACAGCTCGGTCAGATATTCCAGCCGCTGCTCCGCGAGCACGCACCAGCGCTCGACAATCGCACGACCACGCATCGCGTCGGTGACTTCCATGATCAGTCCGCCAAAGGGGGGAAACGAACGCGACGCTACTTACGAATCGATGCAAGCATATGAATCAGTTTGTTAACAAAAATTTACCATGTCCAGCTGACGGTGCCCCCGTATTGCCACGAAGTACGGTACCGGGACTCGGCCGCCGTTTGGGCTTCTGCCGGATACGGCGCGGGCTGAGTGCGGCATTGAGCAGCTGAGCTTGAAAAGAAAGGACCCGCCCGGGGGGACAGCCGGGCGGGTCACAAGCCATATTGGCGCTGGGGTGGATGGGCGCTCGCGCCGAATACAGCCTCGTTGGGGCTTTGCGCTCCCACACCAATTGGTCCGCGAGACAACGCCAAACGTTCAATGAGGCTGCGAATTTTTCTGAAGTAGGTCGCGCTGCACGAGTTGAGGAGAGAGGATGGTCGTCGACGCCAGCGCTGCAGTGCCGCCCCCGGCGGGAACGGGAACGCCAGAATTTCCAAGGGTTTACGGCGCCGGCAGAACCGCCGCGACGATCGGCTCTTTCTCCAGTCGGGCGATCAGGCGCGCCTGATCCTGCTGCGACCGCGCACCACCGGCGAACTGCAGGCGGAAGACGCCGCCCTTGCTGCTATCGACCACGTTGGCCTGATAAGCTTCTAGCAGCGCGGTGATTTCCGAGACGCGCGCATCCGGCGCGAAGCGAACGAAAAACCGCGGGGCGACCTCGGCGCCGAGGCTCCGCGTCAGCGGCGCAGCGCGCTGCATCGTCGCGGCCGGCGGCGCAATTGTGGACGGCGCGGAGTTGGCTGTCGGCGGCGCAGGGGTCGAAGGCGCCGGAGCAGCGGCGGGCGGCGCGCGGTCGAGTTCAGCGCGAGATGTCGGCGCGCGATCACTCTGTTGCTGAACACGGTCACTCTGCGGCTGATACGTGCCGGTTTCGAGCACACCGCCGGGAGCCCAGACCAGCATCGCGCCGATGAATCCTGCCTGCAGCACGAGCGCCACGCTGGCGACCGAGGCCGACCAGGTCAGCACCTTGGGCGACAGTCCTTTCACGAAGGCGGCGAAGCGCGTCCCGAAGCCCTGCCCCGACAGCGAGAATCCCGCCTGCGCCGAACGCGCCGGCTCGGCATCGATCGCCGCGAACAGCTTCTGCATCGCCTTCGACGACGGCGCACCGAGGCTTTCGTTCAGCTCGATCGTCGCAGCGTATTCCTCGAGCACGGCAGCGTACTGCCTTGCCAGTTCGGGATCGCGCTCCAGGGCTTCGGCGACGCGATGCGCGTCGCGAGCGTTCAGCGTGCCGGCGGCATACCAGGGCAGCAGCGCCTCGACGTCGCCCGGCTCCTGATGCTCAAGCATCGATTTGCTCATCGCCATCATGGCCAGCCTCGCTGCACGCCGGCTGCTTGCAGCAGATCGGCCAGTTTCTTGCGCGCATAGAACAGTCGGGTCTTCACGGTATTCTCCGGAATGCCGACGATATGGGCGACCTCTTCCACCGATTTCTCGTGGTAGTAGACGAGGTCGACGATCTCTCGATGGTCGGCCGAAAGCCCTTCAAGGCACTTCCGCAACACATCGCCGGTGTCCTTCTTCTGGACCGTCACTTCCGGATCGTCGGAAGGATCCTCGATCGCAGCGGCGGCTTCGTCGTCCAGTTCAGCGTCCTTGCGGCGTCGCAGCGCAGACAGCGCCTTGAACCGCGTGATCGCCAGCAGCCAGGTTGAAACAGATGACCGCCCCTCGAACTTCCCAGCCTGGCGCCAGACATCCAGAAAGACCTCGCTGATAAGGTCTTCGGCGATCTGTTCGTTCCTCACCAGCCTCAGCCCGAAGCGATACACCCGCACATGGTGTCTGCCGTAAAGCACCTGCATCGCCCCACGGTCGCCCTGGGCAATCCGAGCGATCAGGTCCTCGTCCGCGGTCGCCTGCTTGGTAATCACTGGTCGTCCCGCACAGTAAGTCGGTTGCAACCCGCAGAAGGTTCGACAACCAAAGGCAAATTTATCATGGGAGCTGAGTGCCACATTGCTTCTGTGAGGTCGAGCACACGACGTGCCCGCCACGGATCGGGATCAAGCTCGGCACAAGACCCTGGAAGCCGGAAACCGACTCGCCCGCGCCTCGTCCCGGTCGGATCTTTATCAACTCGGCTGGCCGATTGCTTGGCCTATCCGCAGATCCAGGCATGCGCAGTCGCCTGCGGCAAGCCGCCCCATCATACCAGAATTCGAAATTATTCTTTTGGTGCAGATACATAAGAACTATGGCCGGTTCTCCTTCCAGGTCTCAAGGATACGAAACCTAAAGGCTTTTCCTCGTAGATTCCCTCAACTCACACGCGTCGAAGCGAGCGATGACCTCAACTGCCGCAATCCCGGGCATCCCAGCAGCGTCGGCGGATTCCGCCCAGACGCTCGCAGCCCGTGCCAAGCGGATGAGGCAGCGACGGCAGATGTTCGATCTCGTGGCCGTGAGCTACATGATCGATACCGCGCTTCTGCTGATTTACGCCTATGCAGGGACAATTTCGTTCGGGGTCGTCCCAGCCTATTTCGCCTCTGCGATGCTTCTCACCGGTGGCAACATCCTGTTGTCGGAAGCTGGCTTCCACGACCGTTTCAAGGACCACTACCTCGTCGTGCCGACCGTGGCGGTCAACATGGCGCTGGTGCTCGGCTTCAGCTTTTGGGTGCCACAGGCGGCCTTCCTGTTCATCGGCTCGCTGTTCGTGATCTTCAGCCTGGCGTCGCTGCGCGCCACTCCCGGCCAGAGCCTGCTGTGCTGGGCCGCGATGACGGCGGCGCTCGCGGGTCTGTTGCTGTTCACCGCCAGCCCGGTAGAAATTCCGCACGGCTCACTACTCGAACGGCTCGGCACCTTGCTGGTGCTGGTGCTGGCCATTGGCCGCTGCACCTTCATCGGGATGTATTCCAGCAAGCTGCGGGAATCGCTGTACAAGCGCGGCGCCGAGCTGCGCGACGCGTATCAGCGGATCGAGGAGCTCGCCGAACTCGACGAACTCACCGGCACCTTCAATCGTCGCTGCATCATGCGGATGCTCAACGAAGAGATCGACCGCGCCGAGCGCAGCGGATCGCCGCTGTCGCTCGCGCTGATCGACCTCGACTGGTTCAAGCGCATCAACGACGGCTTCGGTCATCCGATCGGTGACGAGGTGCTGCGCACCTTCGCCATCACCATCTTCGCCAACATCCGCAGCTTCGATCGGTTCGGCCGCTATGGCGGCGAGGAATTCCTGCTGTTGCTGCCCAACACCCACCGCGACGAAGCGGAAGGAATGCTGGAACGGCTGCGCGAGATCGTCGCAGAATTGGACTGGTCGGCCTTCTCCCCGGGGATGAAAGTGACCTTGTCGGCCGGCGTCGCAACCACGGCCATGGCCGACTCCGCGGATACGGTCCTCACCCGCGCTGACAGCGCGCTCTACACCGCCAAGGAAATGGGACGTAACCGGATCTTCGCAATCTGAAGAAGCAGATTGCCGCTACGCCAGGACGGATGATGAGTTCACAACCGGCACTTTCGGCCGCCAATCTTCTCGACGAATTGCAGGCCACCCTGATGCACGGCACCGTCGCGCGCCGGGTGGAAACCTTGCGTCGCGTCACCGATCTCTATCTCGACGGCGAGGTCGACTATTGCGACGATCAGATCGCCCTGTTCGACGACGTTTTCAACTGTCTGGTCAAGAACATCGAGACCAATGCCAAGGTGTTGCTGGCGCAGCGTCTGGCGCCGGTGAAAGCGCCGCCGCGGATCATCCACCACCTCGCCTTCGAGGACATGATCGAGATCGCCGCCCCGGTGCTGTCGCAATCCGATCAGCTCGACGATGCCATGCTGATCGCGAACGCCCGCACCAAAGGGCAGAGCCACATGATGGCGATCTCGACCCGCAGGTCGCTCAGCGGTGCCGTCACCGACGTGCTGGTCGAACTGGGCAACGAACACGTGGTTCAGAGCACCGTTCGCAACCCGGGCGCAGAATTCTCCGACAACGGCTATTCGATCCTCGCCAAGCGAGCCGAGCTGGACGAAAATCTCGCCACCGAGCTCAGCCGCCGCGCCATCCCGCGCGCGCAATATTTGAAGATGATCGCGCTCGCGTCCGCCTCGGTGCGTGCGAAGCTCAAGGCTGCCAATCCAGAGGTCGCCGCCGAGGTGACGAGCGCCGTCAGGCAGGCCACACGGCTGGCGCGTTCCGCGCCGTCTGCGATCAGCCTACAGACCAACATCGCCCACGGGCTGGTTCGCGCCCTGTACGAAGACGGCCGCATCAACGAGGAACAGGTCTGCACCTTCGCCAACGAACGCAAGTTCGACGAGATCAATCAGGCAATCGCCTGCCTGGCCGGCACGTCGGTGGAGACTGCCGAATCGCTGATGGTCGAATCCCGCGATGAAGGCCTGCTGATCCTCGCGAAGGTCTGCAAGCTGACTTGGCCGACCGTGAAGGCGATCATCCGGATGCGTGACGAGCTCACTGGCACGAGCTCGACCGACCTGGACGAATGCCGCTTCACCTACGAACGCCTGCGCGTCTCGACCGCCCAGCAGGTGCTGCGCTTCCACCGCATGCAACAGTCTACCGCGGTCGCAAAGCCGCCGGCCGCCTGAGCGGCCGGCCCGTATCGGCCGCGTCAGCTCACCACCGCGTCCGCAGACCGGCGTAAACGGCTCGCCCCATTCCCGGGTTGAACAATGCCGACGCGGCCGTCGCCGTTTCCACCGCGATCGTGGTCGAAATGTAGCGCTTATCGAGTAAATTGCGCCCCTCGATGTAACCGGACCAGCCGGTGCCGCGATCGTAGCCGAGCTTGAAGTTCAGCAGCGCGTATGGATCGACCGTGAGCGTATTGGCGTTATCGGCAAAGAATGCCTGCGGCATCCACTCGACATTGGGGCCGGCGTAGAAGCCATTTGCATGCTTGTACATCACCTCCGCCCGCACCCAATGCGCCGGCACCGCCGGCAGTTGGTTGTTGCCCCATGTGCGGTCGCCATCGAAGCGGAAGTCGCTGTAGGTGTAGGCGACGTTGAACCAGACTCGATCCTCCTGCGCGAAGGTCGACTTCAGGAACGCGACTCCTAGTCCGGCCTCGACGCCCTGATGCACGGTGCGATCGGCGTTACGGATGGTGCAGGCCCCCGGCGTCGACGGGCTGGTCAGGCATTGCAGTTCGTTGCGAATATCGGCGCGATACAGCGAGACATCCCAGGTAAGATCCGGTCGCCGGCCGCGGGTGCCGATCTCATAGGTGGTGGCGGTCTGGGCATTGATGTCCGTACTCGCCGGCGAAGCGAAAGTGGTGACGTCGTAAGTCGGCACTTCAGCGCTGCGCGAGATGTTGCCGTACACCTGCCAGGTCGGATCGACGTCCCACAGCAGCCCGATCTTCGGACTGAACGGGTTGTAGGCTCGCCGCCCGGACTGATCGCCATTGGCAAGATAGCGATCCTGCTGGTCGCGCACCGCATGCAGGAATTGCGCACCCGCCACCAGGGCGACATTCGGCAGGAAGAAGAATGAGTTCTCGCCATAGGCCGAGAGGTTTTGCGACTTCCAAAGATAGGAAGCCGCCAGTGGCCCCTTGGTGGCGGCGCCGACGTTCCAATACTGGTTGATGTCGATCGTGCCGTTCTGGATGTTGACGCCGGTGACCAGGCGATTGCGGAAGCCGCCGATCAGCCGGTCATCAGTGGCGCGGGCGAAGCCGCCGTAATCGTGGACGTGAAAATCGAGCCACTGATAGATCGGATGCATCACGTGGCGTTCGAGCACGAAGGCACCAAAATAGACGGTGGTCTCCTCGAACCGCAGCGTGGTCTTGTTGGCGACGCGTACCGAGTCGATGTTGCGCTGCTGGTCCTGCTGCACCCAGACCGGATTGGCAGCGCGCGGCGTTGTCAGCGCCGCATCTTTGGTCACTTCGCCGGGAATCTCGGAGCGCCAGCGACCGGCGTTGAGGTAGAACCTGGTCTCGGCGTCCGGCGAGAACTGATAGCCAAAATTGGCGTTGAGGCGTTCGGCGTCGGTCTTGCTGTGCTCGCGATAGCCGTCCTCGCGCTGTGCCGACATCGTCATGTACCAGTCGAACGGACCGGCAAAGCCGCCGACGCTGGTTGCTGACTTCAGATAGCCAAAGCTGCCGCCGTCGACACGCGCCTCGAACTCCGGCGAGTTACGTCCGGTCGGCATCACGAAGTTGATCGCGCCGCCAAGCGAATTGGCACCATAGCGCAGCGCATTCGCGCCTTTGTAGACTTCGATGTAGCGATAGGCGGTCGGATCGATCTCGAACAGATCAAACAGGCCATCCGCGGTGCTGATTGGCATGCCGTCCATCAACGGATTGATGCCGCGGTTGCCGTAGGCGC
Organism: Rhodopseudomonas sp.; assembly: GCF_048594845.1. Taxonomy (GTDB): domain Bacteria; phylum Pseudomonadota; class Alphaproteobacteria; order Rhizobiales; family Xanthobacteraceae; genus Rhodopseudomonas. The sequence continues at coordinate 11,115 of NZ_JBMDXE010000234.1, forward strand.
GCGACAGGCCCGACCCGCGGATCGAGATGCGGGCATCCGGCCCCCAGCGCTGCTGGATCAGCACGCCCGGCACCCACCCGAGCGCGTCCTTGATGGTGTTGGCCGGCGTGTTCTTGAACTCGGTGTCGGGGACGAGCGCGACAGCGCCAGGCGTGCGCTGAATGTCTTGCCGCGCCTGCTCGGTGGTCGGCACCGTCAGGCTCCCGGCCGCCCCCGCCGCTTGCGGCGGCCCAGCGGCGGCCGGAATTTGCGGCGAAACGGCACCGGAGCGGGCCGCGCGCACTGCGCGACTACCAGTCGAGGCCGGGCGCGGCTTCGATCGCGCGACAGGGCGCGACGCCTGATCGGGCGCCTGCACCGTCACCGGCGGTAGCGGATTGTTCGGCCGGTTCTGCGCCAGTCCCTGAGGACCGGACAACGCGATGAAGGCGATGGTGGCCGCGGAAGTCAGCAACGCGCGGTGCGTCGACGACAAGATCAACGACATTGTGCGTTCCATCACCAACGCACCTTCATTCCGGCATAGACCGCACGGCCGGTGCCCGGCTCGAACAACGGTGAGGACGCGGTCGCCTTGTCGATGATGCTGGCGGAGGCGATGTAGGTTTTGTTCAGGAGGTTGCGGCCCTCGATGTAGATCGAATAAGGCCCACCGTTGTCGATACCGGCTTTGAGGCCGAGCAACGCGTAAGGCTCGGTCTGCAGCGTATTTGCGCTGTCGACGTAGTAAGCCTGCGGGACCCACTCCACATTCGGCCCGGCATAGAAGCCGTTCGGATTTTTGTAGAGCAGTTCGGCGCGCAGGTAGTGCCGCGGTGCGCCGGGCAAGAGGTTGGTGCCGAACTTCGCATCATTGTCGAAGCGAAAGTCGTTCAACGTGTACGCCATGTTGAGCCACAGCCGATCCGGCGCGGGGCCGCGCTCGAACAGGTGCTTGAACAATGCGACGCCGAACCCGGCCTCGATGCCCTGATGCACGGTGCGATCCGCGTTGGTGACGTTACAATTGCCGAAAGCGCTATACAGGCACAGCAGTTCGTCCTTGATCTCGGCGCGATAGCCCGTCAGCTCCCAGGTCAGATCGGGCCGATTGCCCCGTGTGCCGATCTCATAGGTCGTGGCGCGCTGCGGTCGGATACTGGTGAACGGGATGGTCGGAATTCCCTGCCCCGACGCGCTCTCGCCGAAACTCGGCACTTCGGCGCTGCGTGAGATGTTGGCGAAGGCCTGCCAGGTCGAATCGATCTGCCACAGCAGGCCGCCCTTCGGGCTCCACAGGTTGAATTCCGTCGAGCCGGATTGGTCGCCGTCGGACAGGAATCGGTCGCGGCGGTCGCGCGTGGCATGCAGGAACTGCGTGCCGGCGACCAGGGCGACATTGTGCAGGACGTAGAACGAATCCTCGATGTAAAGCGAGGTGTTGGTGGATTTGTCGAGCGACGACGACGCGAGTGCCCCCTTCTGACCGGCGATGTTGACGTACTGTTTGTTGTCGAGGCGGCCGTTGAGGATGTTGACGCCCGCGACCAGCCGGTTGCGGTAGCCGCCGATCAGGCGATCGTCGGTGACTTTGGCAAAGCCGCCGTAGTCCTGATAGCGATAGTCGAGCCACTGGAAGATCGGATGCATCAGATGGCGGTCGACACCGAAGGCACCGAAATCGACCACGGTGTTATCGAAACGGATCGTGGTCTTGTTGGCGAGCCGCACCGTGTCGAGGTTGCGCTGCTGATCAAGCGAGACATTACCGGCCGCCGCTGTCTGCGGTGAGTTCAGCGCGATGTCCTTGGTGACGGTCCCGGGAATCCGCTGCCGTACGCTGTTGGCATTGAGATAGAATCGGGTCTCGATGTCCGGCGTGATCTGATAGCCGATATTGGCGCTCAACCGGTTGGCATGGCCGTCGCTGTGATTGCGAAAGCCGTCGGCGGCCTGTGTCGAGGCGGTGACGTAACCGTCCCAGGCGCCGTTGACGCCGCCGGCACTGGCCTGGAGTCGCCGGAAGCCAAACGCCCCGGCATCGACGCTGACGCCGTTCGGAAACGGGTCACGCCCGGTTTTCGTCACGAAGTTGATCGCGCCGCCGAGCGAATTGGCGCCCAGTTGCAGCGCGTTGGCCCCCTTGTACACGGCAACGTAGTTGTAGGCGGTCGGATCGATTTCCTGGAAATCGCCATAGCCATCGGCGGTGTTGATAGGAATGCCATCCATATAAAGCTGCACGCCGCGCAGATGGAAATTGCGCGACAGACCAGAGCCACGGATCGACAGCCGCGTGTCGTCGCCCCATTTCGGCTGGGCGAACACGCCCGGCACGTAGTCGAGGATGTCCTTGATCGTGTTCGATACGGTCGAGTTGCGATAGGCGTTGGCCGGTACCAGCGCGACGCCACCGGGCGTCTGCTGGATATCGGCAAGTGCTTGCTGCACCGTGAGAACAGTGAGCGCCGGCCCACGAGCCGCGAGGGAGTCGGAGACAGGTGCGGGCGCAGCGGCCGGCGTCGGGGGGGCGATGCGCATCCGCGTAGTGCCATCCGCAGCGCTCCGTCGCTGCGGCCGCGGCGCCGCTGGTCGGGCCTGATCGGGCGCCTGCACGGTGACGGGCGGTAGCACGGCATCCGACCGGCTCTGCGCAAGGGCCGGTGACGTGACAAGCGACGTTGTTACGAGAGAAGTGGCGACGAGCGCGGCGGCGTGCGCGAGCACGCGGCGGCGCGACCGCAGAAACGCGGACGGCATGGAAAACTCCGGAAGCTGAGATGACGGAAGAACTAAGCGCCGACGAACGGCGCAGGTCGTCAGCTCAACGCAGGAGGCCCACGCGCCTGGTGATCATGAGTCTGCCTGAAGGCGACAAACGGCCTGTCGCGCGGCGGATCATAGGCGATGCCAAACGCCAACCGGACCGCGACTGCCGGAGCCACCGGCGGTGGCGCGGCGCTGACATGATGGCCGATGCATAGCGGACAGTGGATTGCAGCAGGCTTGGTCTTTGTCGGATCTGTCGGGGCGGCGCTCTGGTCCGACAGGCAAAACTCATGGCCGGCAAACCATTGCACGGGCTGAGCCGCCAGCACGGCGCTGGAGAGCAGCACGTTCAGCACTAGCGCGTAGGCCGCAGCAAACGCCGCCAGCCAACCAATCCTGCGCTTTCGTGCAAACTGACCCACAATAATACCCCTGCTGGCTTGCTAGCACAGCGCATACGCGAGTCAATTTCATTCAGGGTCCGTATCAAACCGGAAGTTGCTGCGGCGGCGCGCAGAGCAGCCTCCAACTTCGGACGGCAGGCGGTCGTCACGAAAGACAAACGGCCCGGCACGCGTCGTCAGGCTCTGCAATTCGCCGCGTCGGGCAAATGAGGCAGTCCGCCACACAGGTTGCCAAGATATTGCCGCGGGCTGGCGACGATTCCTCACGTTTTGGCCGCGCTGACGCCATTGCCGCAGGGGCATTGTGCCGCTGGGGCTGGCAAATTTGGGGAGATTGCCATGAAGAGCGAGGTCAGCAGCCGCTCGGCATTGATCATCGCAGCAGGACTATTTGCGTGCCTCTACGGGCCGCTGCAACCGTCGCCCGCCGCCGCCGCGCCACAGGATGGAGCGACGCAGGCCAGCCCGGCTCCGGTGGCTAAGAAGAAAGTGGTCCGATCCCATGCCAAGCATGTGAAAAAGAAGACGACTCCGGCCAAACCCAAGCCGAGCGCCGAGAATACCAAACAAGACAGCAAGCCCGACACCGCAGCCGCGAATACCGCGACGGCGTCCCCGCCCGAAACTGAGGCCAGCAGTGTCGAACCGCCGGTTCCCGCTTCCTCCGCTCTGCCCGCCTCGATTGCCAATGCCAACGCTCAATTCCCGCAGGTCGCGGCTGCCGATGGCGCCACGCCGAGCCCGGCAGCGTCCGGCGCGGCGGGGTCCGAGCCGGCCTCGGCTCAAGCAGGCGGTGCTCCCCCGGTTGTGGCTCCCGACGAGGTGAATGAACTCGATCGCGCCGCTGAAGCCACTCCTCCGACCACCATGGCTTCGACCACCACGCCACAGCCGGCGCCAGCGACGGTTGGTACCGCCCAGGTTTCCTCCGCGACTGCCAATGAGGGCGCCTGGGACAAGGCGTCGCTGATCGGCAAGATCTTCATCGCCGCCGGTGGACTCCTGACGCTGGCCTCGGCTGCCCGGATGTTCATGGCCTGAGATCAGCCGCCGCCTCCCCTTGAAGCGCCTCGCGCCAGCGGGCAGATTGCCCGCGGCCGCGACCGGCCCTCAACGGGAATGCATCATGAGCACTTTTGAATTCATCGTCGTCGAGCGCCAGAACGCGGTCGGCATCATCAAGCTCAACCGCCCGAAGATGCTGAACGCGCTGTCGTTCGGCGTGTTCGGCGAGATCGGCGCCGCGGTCGAAGACCTCGAGGCCGACGATGCGATCGGATGCATTCTGATCACCGGCAGCGAAAAGGCCTTCGCGGCCGGCGCTGACATCAAGGAGATGCAGCCGAAGGGCTTCATCGACATGTTCAACGAGGACTTCACCGCGATCGGCGGTGACCGGCTGGCGCGCTGCCGCAAGCCGACCATCGCGGCGGTCGCCGGTTATGCGTTGGGCGGCGGCTGCGAGCTGGCGATGATGGCGGACTTCATCATCGCGGCCGACACCGCCAAGTTCGGCCAGCCGGAAATCACCCTGGGCACCATTCCGGGCATCGGTGGTACGCAGCGCCTGACTCGGGCGATCGGCAAGGCCAAGGCAATGGATCTGTGCCTTACCGGACGGATGATGGACGCTCAGGAAGCCGAACGGGCCGGCCTGGTCAGCCGCATCGTCCCCGCCGACAAGCTGATGGAAGAAGCGATCGCGGCTGCCGAGAAGATCGCATCGATGTCGCGTCCCGCTGCGGCGATGGCGAAGAATGCGGTCAATCGTGCGCTGGAGAGCACGCTGGCCGAGGGCCTCGCCGTCGAGCGCGATCTCTTCCATGCGACCTTCGCGCTGGAAGATCGCTCCGAGGGCATGGCGGCGTTCATCGAGAAGCGTAAGCCGAACATCAAGAACCGATGACGACAAGCTGACAGATGCGGCGGTCGTTTGCCGATCGCCGCATCCTGGAGCGTGCCGGATCGTCGCAGCGTTGCCAAGGCACCACAGTGCCGATGGCAAACATCCACAGATCCCGCTGGACGGTTTGCCTCTCGCGGCACCGCGTTCTAAACATGCAGGGCATCGGCGGGGGCGGATGTTGCAGCTAGCAGCGGGACGGATGGACAAAAACGCCCAGATCAACGGTGTTGAAAGTTGCCTGCGCGTTGCGCGGCGGAGCCTTTGCGCCGCGACCGCGATTGCGCTGCTGCTGATCACTCCGGCGTCGGCCGAAAGCCTGACCGAAGCGCTGGCCAAAGCCTATCAGACCAATCCGCAGTTGAACGCCGAGCGCGCCCGCCAGCGCGCCACCGACGAGAACGTGCCTTCGGCGCTCTCCGGCTACCGGCCTCAAATCATCGCCAGCCTCGGCGCCGGCATGCAGTCGGTTCGCAATCTGCTGCCCGACAACACCATCCAGACCGCGACGCTGAAGCCCTGGACGATCGGCGTCACCGTGACGCAGACGTTGTTCAACGGCTTCCGCACGGCCAACAGCGTGCGCGTCGCCGAGCTTCAGGTGAAGTCCGGCCGCGAAGCGCTGCGCAATGTCGGCCAGGGTGTGCTGCTCGACGCGGTCACCGCCTACACCAACGTGTTGGCCAATCAGGCGCTGGTCGCGGCACAGAAGGCAAACGTCGACTTTCTCAGCCAGACGCTGGACATCACCAACAAGCGGCTGAATGCCGGCGACGTGACGCCGACCGACACCGCACAAGCCGAGGCCCGCCTCAGCCGCGGCCGCTCAGATCTCAACGCTGCCGAAGTCAATCTGGCGATCAGCGAAGCGACCTATGCGCAGGTGGTCGGCAATGCGCCCTCGCGCCTCGGTCCTGCCTCGCCGGTCGACCGGCTGCTGCCGCGCAGCCGAGAGGACGCGATGTCGCTGGCGATGCAGGGCAACCCGGCCGTCCTCGCGGCCGGCTTCGACGTCGACGTCGCCACCACAACCATCAAGGTGGCCGAAGGCGCGCTGCTGCCGACCGTTACCGTTCAGGGCAGCGCCAGCCGCAGCCGCCAGTCCGATTCGACGCTCGGCAGCGCCGGCACGGATCAGGCCTCCATCGTCGGCCAGATCGCGGCGCCGATTTATGACGGCGGTCTTGCGGCCTCGCAGACGCGGCAATCCAAAGAGCTCGCTGCACAAAGCCGACTGGTGCTCGATCAGGTTCGCAATCAGTCGCGCACCGCGGCGATTGCCGCATGGGTCAGCAACGAAGGCGCGAAGATCGCGGTCAGCGCCTCGGAGTCCGAGGTGCGTGCGGCGGAGATCGCGCTGAAGGGCGTCAGCCGCGAAGCCCAGGGCGGCCAGCGCACCACCGTCGACGTGCTGAACTCGCAGCAGGACCTGATTCTCGCGCGCGCTCGCCTGATCGGCGCGCAGCGTGATCGTGTCATCGCCTCCTACACGCTGCTCAGCGCGATCGGCCGCCTCGACGTGCAGACGCTTGGCCTCAACACGCCGGACTACCTGCCCGAGGTTCACTACCATCAGGTGCGCGACGCCTGGCATGGCCTGCGGACGCCGTCCGGACAGTAAGCCGACCATTTGCTTCAATAAGCTTGGACGAACTCGCCGCGCAGCACTCGGCTGCGACGGCTGCCAGCTCTGCTTCAGCGCAAGATCAGCGCAAGAGCTGGCGGTGAACGACGATCGCGTCACTGCGTAGCCGTAAGAGCGATCAAAGAATCAGCAGGCCTTGGCGTGATCGCCAGGTGGCACGGCACTCGCCAAGCCGAACGATTCGGACTGGGCCGGCGTCGTGCGCGCACCATAGCCCCTGCTCTGCTCCGGCGGGAACGTCGGTCCATGCGTCACCGTGGTCGCCTCGACACGGTCGCCGAGCGCGCGGCCGGTTTCGGCGCAGATAAAATGCTGCTGCGAGCAGGCCAAACAGAACACCGGCTCATAGGCCAGCCGATCCCCGCTCCCCGCCTCATCGGCGAGCCAGGTCTGTGTCATCAGACCACTCTGCGGACATCGGTAAACCAGGAGCCTAGCCATAGTTGCAGGGTGCCATGACCTGCACGCGGGAGGCTTGACGCAAGTCAATCAGCACATGCGCACAAACGTCGCGGCTGCTTCAGCATGGCTTGCCATTGCACTGCGAAACAGCATTTCCTGCTGTCTAACAGACACTTCTTGAAATGAACTACTTGCGAACCCTCGCAAGACTACGAAGCCACCTAAGTAATCATCCGAGGCGGCGTCGCGAGAAGTACGAGATCAGGACCGGCAGGGTGATCAGAATCACGCCGGGCGCGAGCATCATTCCGGTGACGACGACGATCGCCAGCGGCTTCTGCACCTGCGAGCCGATGCCATGCGACATGGCCGCCGGCAGCAGCCCGACGCCGGCGATGACACAGGTCATCAGCACCGGGCGCAGCTGCAACTCGCCGGTGCGGACCACCGCCTTGATGCGGTCGAGGCCCTGATCGATCAGCTGATTGTACTGTGACAGAATGATGATGCCGTCCATCACCGCGATGCCGAACAGCGCGATGAAGCCGATCGCCGCCGAGACGCTGAACGGGATGCCGCTGACCAGCAACCCCATCACGCCGCCGAAGATCGCCATCGGGATCACGCTCATCGCCAGCAGCGTGTCGGTGAACGAACCAAAATTGAAGAACAGCAATACGCCGATCAGCAACAGGCTGATGGGGACGACGATCGACAGCCGCTTGATTGCATCCTGCAGATTGCCGAACTCGCCGACCCACTCGACCCGGGACCCGGCAGGCAACTGGACCTGCTCGGCGACCTTTTGCTGCGCCTCCTGGATGGCGCTGCCGAGGTCTCGCTCGCGTACCGAGAACTTGATCGGCAGATAACGTTCCTGCTGTTCGCGGTAGATATAGGCCGCGCCCGACACCAGCTGGATCGATGCCACTTCGCTGAGGGGGATCTGCGTGATGCCGTTCGGGCCCTGCACGCCGATCCGCAGATTGTGGATCGCCTCGGCGCTCTTGCGATATTCCGGCGCCAGCCGGATGATGATCGGGAAATGACGATCACTTCCCGGCTCGTAGAGATCACCGGCGCTGTCGCCGCCGATCGCGACGCGGATGGTTGAATTGATATCGCCGGGCGTCAGGCCGTAGCGCGCCGCGCGGGCGCGGTCGACGTCGATCTGGATCGTCGGCTGGCCAAGCGAGGTGAACACCGCGAGGTCCTGCACGCCCTGCACCGTCGACAGCACCGCCTTGATCTTGTTCGCCGTGTCTGTGAGCGCCTGCAGATCGTTGCCGTACAGCTTGATCGAGTTCTCGCCCTTCACGCCGGACACCGCCTCGGACACGTTGTCCTGCAGATACTGCGAGAAGTTGAATTCGACGCCCGGGAATTTCTCCTGCAGCTGTTTCAGCATCCGCGCGGTAAGGTCGTCCTTGTCCTTGACGCCTGGCCATTGCGCGACCGGCTTCAGCGGCGCGAAGAATTCGGCGTTGAACAAACCGGCCGCATCAGTGCCGTCGTCAGGCCGGCCATGTTGCGACACTACCGACTCGACCTCTGGGAAGCTCTGGATCAGCCGCCGCATCTGATTGACGTAGGTGTTGCCCTCGGCGAGCGAGATCGTCGGCGGCAACGTCGCGCGCACCCAGAGATTGCCCTCCTCAAGCTTGGGCAGGAATTCGAGGCCGAGGAAACGCGATGCAATCACGGTCGTCAGCACGAGCCCGACAGCGCCGGCCATCACCAGGCGCCGGTTCGCCACCGCCCAGCCGAGCAGAGGCATGTACAGCCGATGCAGCCAGCGCATCAGGAATGTCTCGGTCTCCTTGACGTGCGACGGCAGAATGATCGCCGACAGCGCCGGCGTCACCGTGAAGGTCGCGAGCAGACCGCCGGCGAGCGCATACGCATAGGTCCGCGCCATCGGCCCGAAGATATTGCCCTCGACGCCGGACAGCGTGAACAGCGGCAGGAAGGCGGCGATGATGATCGCGGCGGCGAAGAAGATCGAGCGCGAGACGTCGGCTGCGGCCGACAGGATGGCATGGCTCTTCATGCCCATGATGGTCTCGGCGGAGATGTGGCTGCGCTCCTCCTCCGACAACGGCGTCGAGTGCGACAGCCGCCTGAAGATCGCTTCGACCATGATCACCGTAGCGTCGACGATCAGACCGAAATCGATGGCGCCCACCGACAGCAGATTCGCCGACTCCCCCCGCAACACCAGAATGATCACGGCGAAGAACAGCGCGAACGGAATCGTGGCGCCGACGATCAGCGCACTGCGCAGGTCGCCGAGGAAGATCCATTGCAGAACCACGATGAGCAGGATGCCAACCACCATGTTGTGCAGCACGGTGTGGGTGGTGGTGTCGATCAGGTCCTTGCGGTCGTAGATCCGCTCGATCCGCACGCCGGGCGGAAGGACGCCGGAGGCGTTGATCGCGTTCACGGTCTGCTCGACCCGCGCGATGGTCGGCGAGCTTTTCTCACCGCGCCGCATCAGGACGATGCCCTGGACGATATCGTCGTCGTTGTTCATGCCGGCGATGCCGAGCCGTGGCTTTTCGCCGACGCTGACCTTGGCGATGTCCTTGACCAGAACGGGGTTGCCGTTGCTGGAGGTCACCATCGTGTTGGCGAGATCCTCGATCGAGCGGATCAGACCGACGCCGCGCACAACGGCCGACTGCGCGCCGATATCGACGGTGTTGCCGCCGACATTGATGTTGGAGTTCGAGACCGCCTGCAGCACCTGCGGCAGGGTCAGGCCATTCGCCACCAGCTTATTGAAGTCGACCTGAACCTCGTAGGTTTTGGTCTTGCCGCCCCAGCCGGTGACGTCGATGACGCCCGGCACGGCGCGGAAGCGGCGCTGCAGCACCCAGTCCTGCAGGGTTTTCAGGTCGAGCACGCTATAGCCGGGCGGGCCGACCAGCCGATAGCGGAAGATTTCGCCGATCGGGCTCAGCGGCGAAATGCCCGGCTGGGCGTTGCCCGGCAGCGGCGGCAGCTGCGACAGCCGATTGAGCACCTGCTGCAGCGCTTCGTCATAGGTGTAGTCGAACGAAAACTGCAATTTGACGTCGGACAGGCCGTACAGCGAAATCGTACGGATCGTCTTCAGGTTCTTGATGCCGGCGACCTGGGTCTCGATCGGGATGGTGATGTAGCGCTCGATTTCCTCGGCCGACAGCCCCGGGCTCTGAGTCACGATGTCGACCATCGGCGGGGTGGGATCGGGATAGGCCTCGATGTTGAGCTGCTTGAACGCGATCACACCGCCGGCCAGCACCAGCAGAAACATCGCGACCATCAGAAAGCGTCGGTTGACGGCAAGGGCTACGAGGCGACCCATCCGGATCGAACCTTTCAGGCAGGCGAGCGGCGGGAGCCGCGATCAGGCGTCCGGTGTGTTCTCGTCATCATCGCTTCGCGCCGTCAACTGAACTCTGCGACAGGTTGTGCGAAATTTGCCTGCGGGAGGCACGATGACCGAGATGGGCGGTGGGAGTACCGTTAGATGAAGCTCAACCGGTGGCGGCGCGGTCGATGAACAGGCTGCCCTTGGTGACGATCTTCTCACCCGGCTTCAGATTGCCGATCACCTCGACCAGATTGCCGGCCGTCAAACCCGGTTTGATGGTGCGCAACTCGATCGAGCGATCGTCGCGCGCAACCCAGACGCGGACCTGGTCGCCTTCATAGATCAGCGCCGTGCGCGGCACGCCAACGGCCGGATGATCGGAGGCCGAGTAGATCGTGACGTTGGCGAACATTTCCGGCTTCAGCGCGCCGTCCGGATTGTCCAGCGTGGCGCGGACCATCAGCCGGCGGGTGTTCGGGTCGATCGCGGCCGCGACGTAGTTGACGCGGGCCGTCAGCGTGCGGTTCGGCAGTGCCAGCACCTTGAAGCTGATGTCCTGGCCGATCTCCACCGCGGCGGCTTCGGATTCGCGCACGAAGGCGGTGAGCCACACGGTCGACAGATCGCCGATCACGAACACCGGGTCGCTGGCGCCCGAATTGACGTACTGGCCGGGGCCGATCTTGCGTTGCAACACCGTCCCGCCGATCGGCGCGTAGATCGTGGTCTCGGGATTGATCTTGCCCTTGTCCTGGAAGGTCGAGATCGCCTGCTCGGTCAGGCCGAGGATACGGAGACGATTGCGCGCGGCTTCCAGCGCCGTGGTGGCCGACTGCATGTCGTTCTGCGCGCTGATCAGCGTGGTCTGCGCCTGCTGATAGTCCTTCAGCGGAACGGCTTTGCCTTCGAACAGGTCGCGGGCGCGCTTGTCCTGCAGTTGCGCCAGTTCGAGCTGCGACTTCGCCTTGTTGAGCGCGGTCGAGGCGGCAATGAAATCGTTCTGCGCCTGCACCGTGTCCGGCGCCTCGATGGTGAACAGTGGCTGGCCCTGCTCGACGTGATCGCCGGGACGCGCCAGCAGCTTCATCACCCGGCCTGCATAAGGAGAGAACACTGGCGTCGACCGATCCTCGTCGATCGCGATCTTGCCTTCGGTGATGTGCTCGGCGCGGAAGCTGAAGTCGCTCACCGGCTCGATCGTCAGGCTGGCCCATTCGGACGCGCTGGGCGTGTAGCGATCGGCGCTGCGGCGCGACTGGCTGGAAATCTCCGAGTGCACTTCGGGGGTCTCGAAGCTTTGCATCACGCTGTAACCGGCGACGGCACCGCCCGCGATCACGCAGCCGGCCAGCACCAGCCACTTGCGCGGCATCGTTCGCAAACGTCGTGAAAATTCGTTCAGCATGGCCCAGCTCGAGATCCGGCTTGATCGCCGCGTTCGCCTCCCGGCGGCTCATAATGCCGAGTTCATGTGACACGCCAACAAAAAAGCGCGATCAGCGTGAAGTCTCGTCACCATCGCAGCGCACCATCCCGGCAGACCGGCGCCCGGACGCATGTTCCTAGGGAGTGGAACCTGAATGGGGGATTAACCGCTTCAACATCCCGTTAACTTACCGGCATTGTCTCTCACCGAATGCTGAACTTCCCGTCATCGCCCTGATCGTCCAACCCAAACGATACAACCGGACAAGGACCTGACGGTTGAGGCGGCCGGGCGAAGGCATAAGCGCCTCGCGGTGAACCGGCCGATGTCGGTGCGGCTCACACCGGAGGCGGCGCATCCGCAAGCCGACGGCCTTTGCGCACGATGCTCCGGAAGCCGCGGTCAAATGTTCAGCCCCGCGTCGGCCATTGCGCAGGATCGGAGCCGAGCGGCACGGCCGGCCGCGCCCAGAACGCCGGCGTCGCCGACAACTGCGCCGCGTGCTTCACCGCCGTCAGCGTCCCGAACCCGGAGGGCATCTCTGCCCGAAACGGAGCCGCTGCTTCCGCGCTGATCTCGGGCGTCGCGAGGCCGTCCGCCAGCCGCCCCATCTCCCACAACCATTGCCCGGTGCGGGCGAGCGACACCTGGACGTGCCAGCTTCCGCCTTCACGCGCCTGCCGCGCCTTGGCGATCATCGCACCGAACGCCATCAGATAGCCGGTGGCGTGATCGAGGATCTGCATCGGCAATTCCTTCGGCCCGGCGACGCCCGCCGCCTGCCCTTCGGCCGCATTGAAGCCGGTCGCGCATTGCACCAGCGAGTCGAAGCCGCGCCGCTCGGCCCATGGGCCGCTGCGACCGTAGGCCGCCAGCGAGACGTAGACGATGCCCGGATTGATCGCGGCCGCCTCGTCGGGCGAGAAGCCGAGCGCGGCGAGCGAACGCGGCCGATAGCCCTGGCTGAAGATATCCGCCTCGCTGAGCAACTCGCGCAACGCGGCGTGCCCCTCCGGCGTGGTAAGGTCCGCGTAGCTCGACAGCTTGCCGCGGCCGGTGTCGATCACCAGCCACGGAATCGACGGCAGCTTTGGACTTGATACCAGCATCACGTCGGCGCCATGCGCTGCTAGCGTGCGGCCGGCCACAGGACCGGCGATGACACGCGACAGATCGAGCACGCGAAGACCGGCCAGCGGCCGATCGCCCACAGGCCACGGCTTCGGCGCCGCCTCGCCGATCCTGGTGATTTCCACCAGCGGTAGCGCAGCCAGTGCGGCCGCCTGCGGCAGCGCCTGCCACTCGTCCCGCGAGCGCATCAGCGCGACGACGCCGCCGGCCGCATAGGCTGCCGTTTCGAACGCTTCGCCATCCCATTGCAACAGCGCAGCCTGCACCGCCTCGCGCGTCGCGTCGCAGTTCAGCACCTTGCAGACCGCGTCGCGATGATGCGGAAAATTGGTGTGCAGTCGGACGTAGCGACCGCCTTTAACCTGATACACGCCGGCGATAGGATCCCACATCGGCGGCGGTGGCTCGCCGTCCTTGCGCAGATATCGTTCGGAGCGGCACTCGACGGCGGCGTTGCGCATGTCGACGCTGACGTCCTGCGCCTGGCCGCTACGCATAGTCCAGATTTCCGCAGCAGCCAGCGCGCTCGCCGCGATCGATACCTGCGCGGCGGCATCGACGCGGAACGACGATGGCAATTGGGGTTCGTCGCCCGACAGGGTGACGCGCGCGAGCGCCGCGGGATCGGCACCGACGGACGTCCAGAGCTGAGTGAGCAAATCGCGGGGAGTTTGCATGGATCCTCGATATGACAGCCAGAACTACTTGATCGGCGGCATGGGCAGCATCGCCCGCCCCTCTTCCATGACATAGACATGGTCGAGCGAGTACCAAGGCGAGACGACATCCGCTTTGCTGGGGTGGGTCTCGTCGTGCCGGACGAAATCGCCGAGCAGCGTGCGCGTCACGCCGAACTGAACATCGTCCTCGATATGCGGATCGGCTGGGTCGTAGATCTGCGAGATCAGAACCTTGAATCCCTCTTTCACGATCAGCGCATGCAAATGCGCCGGTCGATACGGATGCCGGTTCTGCGCCTTCAGCAAACGACCGACGACGCCATTGGTGGGAATCGGATACCCGATCATCATCACGGTGCGAAACCAGAAATAGCCGTCGCTGTCGGTGGTGAATTTGCCGCGCAGGTTCATGTCGGCCTGGTCGGGATCCTGATTTTCATAGAGTCCGACCGGCGACGCATGCCAGACGTCGACCTCGGCGCCGGCGACCGGCGCTCCGCTGCGGTCGACCACACGCCCGCGCACGAACAGCGCCGGTCCCGGCGTATCGGAGCGCACGATACTGCCGCCATTGTCGACGCGCGGCGAATTCAGCCGCCAGAACGGGCCGAGCAACGATTGCGAGGTTTCGGTATTGCCGTTGTCGCCATTGTTCAGCAGGCAGACCAGCGACGAGATGCCGAGCGAGCCCGCCATCAGCACGGTCTCGTTGTGACTGTCGGTCGACAGTTGGCCGAGTTCGTTGATGGTCTTCGCCGCCGTCCTGAACTCGTCTTCGGTCAGGCGGACGTCGCGAACGAAATCGTGCAGATGCCGGACTAGCGACACCATGATTTCCCGCAGACGCGGATCGGTCGTCTGCTCCATCACCGCGAGCGCAGCTGTGGTGACGTCCTGGGGATTCTTGATGACCACGGGTTGTCCCCTTGCAGGAGGCCGGCGTGCGAACCGGACGACGAGTCTGTGTAGGCCGTTGCGCGGGTCAGGTCGAATACGATTTTGACGAGGCCGCCATGCCTGCACTTGAGCCTGGGCGCCCAGGGAAGGACATTGCCTGGTTCGGCAGGCCGCATCGGCCTCGCGGCGCTCCCGAGTTTTGCGAGAATCCCTGCCCCACAGGAGGTGGCGGTCTGGGCAATCAGGTCCGTGCTTCCGGAGACGGCCACGATGCACGCCGCTCCGCGTCATCCGGCGGGCTTTCGCCGCCTTCACCCGCGCTGCGGACTGACAAGTTGCAGAGCCCGCAGTGGACCCAGTGGCGCCTGCGCTGTTTGCGCGGAGAAACTACGACAGGTTGGAAGCATCGGCACACGGCGCTCGAGACATCGCCGAGGAGAGCACCGTTTCTCAAAAGCGATGATCCGCCGCCATCGGCGAATGCCGATGATGGCGGATCATGATGGCTTACAGGTTGCTAGCGCGTTCACGCCAGGTCGCGGCGCGGCACCGAAGCTCCGTAGCGGGGCCCCCAAAAGGCGCCCGCCGCAGCGCCGAAGACGGGCGCGAAGAACGAGATCAGGGCTCCCTTCGAAGCCGTGCGGGCCGAAGCCATTGTTTAACTGCTGCCTCGGTTAGTTGCGGCTGACCAGCACGCCGACCAGGAAACCGACCGCAGCGGCTCCCACCAACGACAGCAGCGGCTGATTGGAAACCTGTTGGGCCAGATCATTGGTGGCGCTCTTCACATAGCGGCTCCCCTCGCCGTAAGCCTTCTCGGCGAGTTCACCGGCATCGCCCAGCGCCTGATCGGCGCGATCGCCGGCATCGCGCAGCGTGTCCTTGGCCTGGCCGTAAAGGTTCTGACCTTTGCCGGCGATCTGATTGCCGACGCCGGACGCCCGCGTACGTTCGTCACCCACCGCGTTGCCGACGGCCTCTTCGACCTTGCCGCCGAACTCCTTGGCGGCACCCTTGATGCGATCCATATCCATGATGTCTCCTTTGCGCTCACGAGCCGGACCATCCGGCGATCGAGCGAGTTGCGTGGTCGATGGAGGTTGAAATTACTTCGTCAGCGCATCCTTGACGGCGTCCTTGGCTTCACCGACTTTGGCCTGAGCCTTACCCGCCAACTGATCGGCCTTGCCCTCGGCTTTCAGGTCGTCGCTGCCGGTGATCTTGCCGATAGCTTCCTTGATAGACCCCTTGAGTTCGGTCGCCTTGCCTTCGATGCGGTCCTTGTCCATGTCTGTCTCCTTCCAGGTTGTCGTTAGATCCGTGAGCTAAGAGTTCGTCGCCGAGAGCCAATGATGGAAAAGCACCAGATGGCTAGTGCAGCCGCACCAATTCGTCAGGGTTGGATGATCAGGCCTTGGGAATGAAGCCATTCTCACGTCCCCAGACGACGGCTTCGGTGCGCCGGTGAATGCCGAGTTTGCGATACAGCGAGGCGACATGATTGCGGATGGTGTTGAGTGACAGCGACAACCGCTTGCTGATCGCCGGATCGCTCAGGCCCTGGCAGATCAGGCCGAGCACTTCCCGCTCGCGATTGGTCAGCTTCTGGCTGGGCTTGGGTTGCGACGTCTCGGCTGACGGCCGTCTCAGCGCGGCGAGCTTTTCGAGAATGCCCTTGCTGAGCCATGAGGCATCCGACATCGTCGCGTCGATCGCGTGCATCAGATCCCGCTCGGTCCGCTTGCGTTCGGTGATGTCGAGGAAGGTCGCGAGCACACAGGCTGTGCCGGCAATCGTCACGGTCTCGGCCGATACCAGGCAGTCGACCTCATTCTTGTTGCGGCAGGTCAGGCAGGCCTCGAGTGAAGCGATGCGGCCAGTCTGTTCGATGGCGGTTTCGAACTGCTGCCTGCTCTCGGCACGCCCCCATAATTTGATGTCGGCCGGGCGACGGCCGATCAGTTCGGCATCGCCATAGCCGAACTGCGATACGAAGGCCGCGTTGACGTTGACGAAGCTAAGGTCGGCGAGCTTCATGACGGCCGTCGGCACGGGCGACAGCTGAAATGCTTTGGCGAAACGCTCTTCGCTTTGCTTGAGCGACATCTCGGCCTTTTCGCGGGAATCGAGATCCGCGAAAGTGAACAGCATGCAGTCCTCTTCGCCGACCTGGATCGGCTGACCCGCCATGATGACGAGCTTGGCGCCGCCCTTCGCTAGCCGCATCCGGATCTCGGTTTGCGGAATGGTGAGGCCTTCGGCGAGGCGCTCGCGTAGCTTGTCGGCATTGTCGGCTTCGGCGAACAGATCGATCGCTTCGATCGACTGACCGTTGACACGATCGCGCTCGAGATCGAGCATGTCGAGAAAGCCCTGATTGACTTTGACGACGATCTGATCGGCCAGCCGGCAGATGATCGCGGGTGCGGGATTGGCGTTGAAGGTGCGTTCGAAACGAGCTTCCGCCGCAAACCGTTCGGTCACGTCCGCGATCACCAGCACAAGACAGTCGGGCTTGCCCTCGACGTCGTTGATGACAAGGCTGCGGATTTGATGAATCCACTCGCGGCCCTCGCCGCGACGCGGCTCGACGACAACCACGACGTCGGAGAACGCTTCACCGGCGAGCACCCGCTCGGCCGGATATTGCTCCTGCTCCAGCACGTGGTGATTGCGATAGCGCAGCGCGAAGTTGCGCCGATACTCATCGACCGTGCGCCCAAGTTGGTCGAGATCGGTCACGCCGTGCATCGCCAATGCGGATTCGTTCGCCCAACTGATGCTCTGATCGGGTTCGATCAGGATCACGCCCTCGGTCAGGCCGGCAATGATCAACTGGAGCTGGTTGCGATTGACGAGATGATCCAAGAGAACGCTCGTTGCCTGACTGATCTACGCGATGAGAAGTTGCCATCGAAGCGCCATATGAAGCAGTTGGGGCAGCTACTTCATATGAAGTTGTAATTTTTTCCGGTTATTATTTCTGCGAGTATTGGTAGTATTTGTGTTCGTCGTCGTCATCCCGACCAGCCTTCATAGCTGCGAGGGAACCCGGGTCACGACGGATTGTTCCCCGGCGCACAGAACGACTCTTTGCGAACGAGCGGCGCAGCAGCGACAAAAGGCCAGCTCAGTCACGCCGAGCGTCGGCGGGTTGCGATGACATGACGAAAACTGGCTCAGTGAAAATCCCGCGACGGCGGCAGGATGCGGACGTCGCGGGGGTGGCGATGGCGCTGGGCGGGGGCGTCGGGTGTGTCCCGGCGGTCGCCGTTGAGGGCTTCGTGGCCCTGCTTCTCGGACGTCAGTTGCTCATATAGGTTCGCACCATCCGGCAGCGCCGGACGAACCAGGCCGTCGGCTAACCGTCCCATCTCGGCGCTGCGATCGATCAGCCG
Organism: Rhodopseudomonas sp.; assembly: GCF_048594845.1. Taxonomy (GTDB): domain Bacteria; phylum Pseudomonadota; class Alphaproteobacteria; order Rhizobiales; family Xanthobacteraceae; genus Rhodopseudomonas. Next base: position 29,110 of record NZ_JBMDXE010000234.1, read on the forward strand.
CTCGGCGACGAGATGTACGACGCCTTCCGGGCTCGCCTGGACCTTGCCCTCGACCAGCACCAGCCGCGCCCCCATCACTTCTTTTCGAAATTTCTCCATGATGGCCGGCCACACTACGATGTTGGCAATGCCGGTCTCGTCCTCGATGGTCATGAAGATCACGCCATTGGCGCTGCCCGGCCGCTGTCGCACCAGCACGACGCCGGCGCAGCGCGCGCGCCGGCCGCTGCTACGTGTCGACGACACCTCGTTACACGTCACCACCCGCTCGACCGCGAACAGCGCGCGCAAAAATTCCATCGGATGGCCCTTCAGCGATAGCCGCACCGTCTGATAATCGGCGACGACATGCTCGGCCATCGGCATTGCCGGCAACGGCGCGGCGTGCTCATCCTCCTGCTCGCGCGCGCTGGCGGCTTCGAACAGCGGCAGCGGCATGTCGTCCGGTAGCCGCCGCACCGCCCACAGCGCCGCGCGGCGATCGAGCCCGAGCGAACGGAACGCGTCGGCATCAGCGAGCAGGATCAGAGCGCGCTTCGGCAGTGCGGTGATGCGGGCGAACTGCTCAAGTGAGGTGAACGCCCCCCTCGCCCGCGCCGCGACGATGCGCGCCGCCCAATCATCGCTCGGCGGCTCGCCGGCGTCGCGCCGCACCCGCTCCTCATCCGTATCGGCCCAGCGGAAGCCGTCGATCATGCGGAAGCCGAGCCGCACCGCGTGATACTTGCCGGTTCGTTCTTCCAGTGTGCACTGGCCCTCGCTGAACGATACGTCCACGGGGCGCACCTCGACCTTGTTGGCGCGCGCATCGCCGACGATCTGCGCCGGCGCGTAGAACCCCATCGGTTGAGAATTCAAGAGCGCGCAACAGAACGCGTCGGGATGGACGTGTTTGAGCCATGACGACGCATAGACCAGCTGAGCGAAGCTCGCGGCGTGGCTTTCGGGAAAGCCGTAGGAGCCGAAACCCTTGATCTGCTCGAAGCAATTCTGCGCGAAGGCGCGCTCGTAGCCGCGCGCCACCATGTTCTCGACCATCATCGACTCGAACTTGCCGATAGTGCCGACATTGCGGAACGTCGCCATGGCGCGGCGCAGGCCGTTCGCCTGCTCGGGCGTGAACTTCGCCGCCTCGATGGCGATGCGCATTGCCTGCTCCTGAAACAGCGGCACGCCGAGCGTCTTGTGCAGCACGCGGTGCAGTTCGTCCTTGTCGCCGTATTGCGGCGACGGCGACGGATAGCTGACTTGCTCCTGCTTGTTTCGCCGGCGCAGATAAGGGTGCACCATATCGCCCTGGATCGGGCCGGGCCGCACGATCGCGACTTCGATGACGAGGTCGTAGAATTTGCGCGGCTTCAGACGCGGCAGCATGTTCATCTGCGCGCGGCTCTCGACCTGGAAGACGCCGAGCGACTCGCCGCGGCACAGCATGTCGTAAACTTCGGGCACCCCGCGCGGAATGCTGGCGAGTGTCCAGCGCTCGCGCTTGTGCTCGTCGATCAGGTCGAAGCATTTGCGGATGCAGGTCAGCATGCCGAGCGCCAGCACATCGACCTTCATCATCTTCAAAGCATCGATATCGTCCTTGTCCCACTCGATGAAGGTGCGATCCGCCATCGCGGCGTTGCCGACCGGCACGTAACTATCGAGCCGGTCCTGCGTCAGGACGTAACCGCCGACGTGCTGCGACAGATGCCGCGGAAATTCGATCAGTTCGGTGGCCAGTTCGACCGCCAGCGCGATCATCGGATTCGCCGGATCGAGACCGGCCTGCTTGACCTGCATGTCGTTGAGGCCCTTGCCCCAACTGCCCCACACCGTGTCGGCCAGCGCCGCGGTGACGTCCTCGGTCAGCCCCAACGCCTTGCCGACATCGCGGATCGCCGATCGCGGCCGATAGTGAATGACGGTAGCGACGATCGCGGCGCGGTGGCGGCCGTAGCGGCGATAGACATATTGCATCACCTCTTCGCGCCGGATGTGCTCGAAGTCGACGTCGATATCCGGCGGCTCCAGCCGCTCTTTGGAGATGAAACGCTCGAATAGCAGGTCGACCTCGGTCGGTTTCACGGCGGTGACGCCGAGCACGTAGCAGACCGCCGAATTCGCCGCCGAGCCGCGGCCCTGACACAGGATGTTCTGCGAGCGGGCGAACTGCACGATGTCGTGCACCGTGAGGAAGTAGTGCGCGTAGCCGAGCTTGCGGATCAGCCGCAGCTCCTTGTGCAGCACTTTCTTGGTGCGCGGCGGAATCCCCTTCGGGAAGGATTTATGCGCACCGGCCCAGGTCAGATCTTCGAGATGACGCTGCGCGGTCTTGCCGGGCGGCACCGGCTCGTCGGGATACTGATATTTGAGCTGATCGAGCGAGAACGTGATCTGCGCGGCGAAGCGCAGCGTTTCGGCGATAGCGTCGGGATCGCCGCGGAACAGCCGCGCCATTTCGGTGGCGGGCTTGAGATGCCGCTCGGCATTGGCTTCCAGCCGGCGGCCGATCTTATCGATGGTCGTCTTCTCGCGCACGCAGGTCAGCACGTCCTGCAGCGGACGCCTTGCGGGGTGGTGATACAGCACATCGTTAGTAGCAATGCACGGGACTTTCGCCGCCGCTGCGGCACCGCGCAGCCGATCCAGCCGCCGCTTGTCGTCGCCGCGATAATACGGGGCGAGGCCGAGCCAGACGTGAGGCGTCAGCTCGGTCAGACGCGCGAGTGCGGCGGCGATGGTCTTCGTCTGGAAGCGATAAGATGGCATCACCACTAGCAGAATTTGGGATCCCTCCCCCTTGCGCTTTCCTCCGTCATGGCCGGGCTTGTCCCGGCCGTCCACGCCTTGCGAACGGAACTGCAGGATAGACGCGGATGGCTGGAAGGAGGTGGATAGCTCGAAGGACGTGGATGGCCGGGACGAGCCCGGCCATGACGGCGTTGAGAGCTGATGGATGGACGTCGCAGGCTCGTGGAGCGCAGCCAATGCCTCGTTAACAAACTCCTCCAAATCCCCAAACGTCAGATGGCACTCGCCCTTCTCGGCGCGCAGTTTGCCGGTGCTGAGCAGGCGGCAGAGGCGGCCGTAGGCGGCGCGGTCGGTCGGATAGGCGAGCAGGTCCGGCGTGCCGTCGATGAAGCACAGCCGCGCGCCGATCAGCAGCTTGGGCTTGTGGATGAGGTCCTTGTTGTCGAGCTCGCTATAGGCGCGGACCACGCCGGCCAGCGTGTTGCGGTCGGCGATGCCGATCGCATCGAGGCCGAGCCGGCTCGCTTCATGCACGTACTCCTGCGGATGCGAACCGCCTTCCAGGAACGAGAAATTGGTGGTGACGCCGATCTCGGCGTAGCGCGCGCTCATGGGGGGCTCAGCGCTCGATGACAAGCGAGACAGCGTGCCCCGGATGCAGCGCAGCGCGCCGCGTTTGCGGCGTGGTGCGCTGCTGATCCGGGGCCCCGTTGTCTTGCACGCGCTTAACCGGGGTCCCGGGTCTGCGAAGCGGCACTGCGTGCCGCATCGCGCCCGGGACACGATTGGGGGACCTCGTCACGCGAACAATCCATGCATGTACCAGCGCGGCTGGCCGCTGCCGTCGGGTTCGGGCATCACCTCTATTTCGTAAAGACCATTGCGATATAGCCAGAACCGCGCGCCGGTTTCATCCTCGACGCGGAAGTAGTCGCGGGTCAGGCCCGGCTGCGCGGCACGCCACCATTCCATGGCGATGCGTTCGGGTCCTTCGGCGCGGATGACGCGGTGGTGAACACGGCGCCATATGAATCGTGCAGGCGGATCTTCCGGCGTGCCGGCGGTGACTTCGATCGGCTCGGGCTGTTGCAGCAGCCGCAGCGGGCGGAGCGGCAGGGTGTCGGCTCGCGCCGGCCACGGCGCATCGCCGGGGTCCGGCGGGCAATGCTGCACCGGCACGGCCAGCGCGACGCGCTCGGGGATGTGCGTGTCCTGCGGCAGATAGCGGACCACCCGCCCTGCGCCGAGCCGTGCCGCCAGCATGTCGGCCAGCAGGGCGACATCCTCGGCTTGATGCGCGGTGGTGTCGAAGCCGCGCTGCGCCTCGGTGGTGGACACGCTGACGCTGGCGGCGAGCCGGATCAGGTCGTAGCCGAAGCCGGGATCGAGCGAATCGGCCAGCGCGTCCAGCTTCTCGGCGAACAGCCGCTGCACCACCTCGACGCGCGTCACCGGCTGGCCGGTTTCGACGCTGATGCTGCGCACCGCGCCGTCGCTGCGGAAGAAGCTGGCGACCAGCTGCCGCGCGCCCTTGCCGCTGCGTTCCATCGCGGCGATCAGCAGCTTCGCCAGCGCCAGCAGAGTCGGCAGGATCACGTCGGTCGTGGCGACCGGCTCGGGGAAGCGTTTGTCGACGACGTAGTCCGGCGCCGGCTTGCGCGGCGAGATCGGCGCGTCGTCGTCGCCGGTCGCCTGACGCAGCACGGCGATAAAGTCTTCGCCGAAGCGGGCAGCTAATTCGGAGGGCTTTCGCGCCAACACCTCGCCGATGATCTTGAGCCCGGCCCGGCGCAGGCCGCGCACGATCGCGTCATCCACGCCGAGCGCCGCCACCGGCAGCGGCGCCACCGCTCGCCTCTCCTCGCCCGGCGCTACGATGCTGCGCGGCGCGCCGCGGGTCAGCGCCCGCGCCGCCACCGCAGTGCCGGCGATCGCCGCGCTGGTCTCGAAGCCCTGCCGCGTCAGCGAGGTCGTGAGCGACCTCATTAGCGCGGCTTCGTCGCCGAACAGATGGGCGCAGCCGGTGATATCAAGCAACAGCCCGTCGGCACCGTCGAGCGCCACCAGCGGCGTGAAACGATCACACCAGTCGGCGATGGCATTGAGCAGCACTGCGTCGGCGTGGGGATCGTGATCGATGACATCGACGGCCGGATGCATCGCCCGCACGGTGGCGAGCGGCATGCCGGGCAGCACGCCGCCCTGGCTGGCGCGCGCATCGCAGGCGACCACCACCAGCGCGTTGTCGCGCTTGGCGGCGACCACGCGCGGCGGGCGCGAGGCCTCAGCCGGCGAGCCGGCGTTCGGAGCTAGTAACTGACGTTCGAACCGATCGGTCGGCAACCTCGGCAGCCACAGGCCGAGAATGCGTCTGCGGTTCACGGAACTGGCACGCATCACAATTCCATTCCATGATCCAACGGCCGGTCTGGCCGTGACGATTGCGGATGAGCGAGGTGTCGAGCACCGGCGCGCCCCAATCCTCACTCGGCGGCGAATGCGCCGCCCGCACCATCCAGCGCGTCTCCGCTGTCGAAGCTTGCGGCGCCGCGGCGAGGCGCAGCATCAGCGCGGTCACGCCGCTATCCTGCGCCGCCAGCGTCAGTTTTCGGGAGGCGACCTGATCGAACGCGCGGGTCTCGCCCCACAGCTCGGTGATCACCGCGCCGAGGCCGTTGCAGCCGAGCGCATCGGCGGCAGCACGGAGCGCGCTGTCGGCATCGGGAGCGCGGACCATCACCAACCGGCGCGGATCGAGCCCGAGCTCGGCGAAGCCTTCCATCGCCAGTTCACCGTTTTCGCGCGCGGAGAAATCCTGGCGGATCCACAGCAGGAACCGCTGATCGGCGAGCCGCCGCGCTACGCCGGCGGTGAAACCGGTCGCGGCCGGGGCTTGCGCGCCGTCGCAGAACACTTCATGCAGCGCGCCCGCGACCAGCCCGCCGTGCAGCACGGCGTCAGCCTCCGCATGGCCGAGCGGCACGCGGCGCAGCGTCTCGGCCGTCCCGCTTTCGAGCCGGTCGATCTCGCCCTTCAGGCGCGCAAGCATGCTGTGGCGCGCGCCGTCCATGCGCCGCTCCTTTATTCACTGCCAGTTAGGAGAGTCGATGAACCCGTTGCCGGCTCATTTGTTCATGATATGTTCTAATAAATCCCTGCCCCGGGAGAGAGTCAATCGGGTTCAGCCCGAGTCCCCGGAGCAAAATTTTTTCGGCAGTTGAATCAAGGAGATTCCCATATGGACGTGCAGCGCAAGCTGGCCATCCTGGCGGATGCGGCGAAGTACGATGCCTCCTGCGCCTCGAGCGGCACGGAGAAACGCGACAGCCGCGATGGCAAGGGGCTGGGCTCGACCGCGCCCGGCATGGGGATCTGCCATTCCTACGCGCCGGACGGCCGCTGCATCTCGCTGCTGAAGGTGCTGATGACCAACGCCTGCAACTACGATTGCCTGTATTGCGTCAACCGCGCCTCGTCGAACGTGCCGCGCGCCCGTTTCACCGTCGACGAAGTGGTGCAGCTGACGCTCGATTTCTATCGCCGCAATTACATCGAGGGGCTGTTCCTGTCGTCGGGCATCATCCGCAGCGCCGACTACACGATGGAGCAGGTCGTCGAGGTGGCGCGGCGTCTGCGGGAAGAGCATCACTTCCGCGGCTACATCCATCTCAAGACCATCCCCGAAGCCGACGAGGCGCTGATCGCCAAGGCTGGCCGCTACGCCGACCGGCTCAGCATCAACATCGAAGTGCCGGAGGAGAATAGCCTGGCCAAGCTGGCGCCGGAAAAGGACGTCCGTGCTATTCGCCGCACCATGGGCCGGCTGCGGCTGCGGCTCGACGAGGCGACCGAGGCCAAGGCCGAAGCACGCAAACAACCGAGCCGCGCCAGGCCGCCGCGTTTCGCACCGGCCGGCCAAAGTACGCAGATGATCGTCGGCGCCGATGCCGCCACCGACCAGACCATCCTCGACACTAGCGCCAACCTCTACGGCTCATACAATCTCAAGCGGGTGTACTACTCGGCGTTCAGCCCGATCCCGGATTCCAGCCGCGCGCTGCCGCTGCAGGCGCCGCCGCTGGTGCGCGAGCATCGGCTGTATCAGGCCGACTGGCTGATGCGGTTCTACGGCTTCGGCGCGCAGGAGATCATCGATCCGTCGGTCGGCATGCTGTCGCTGGAGATGGACCCCAAGCTGGCCTGGGCGCTGCGCCACCGCGACCGCTTCCCACTCGACGTTAACCGCGCCAGCCGCGAGGACCTGCTGCGCGTCCCCGGCTTCGGCCGCAAGGCGGTCGACCGCATCATTGACACGCGGCGCCACAGCGCCATCCGCACCGCCGACCTCGCCAAGCTGCACATCCCAAGGAACAAGGCGCTCCCCTTCATCGTTCTCCCCGACCACCGCCCGCCGACATATTTGCTCGACGGCGCGCGGCTGGCGGAGCGATTTCGGCCGAAGGCACAGCAACTGGGATTTGGGTTTTGATGGGACCGTTTTGGGTTTGAGTAAGCCGTCATTGCGAGGAGGCGCAGCCGACGAAGCAATCCAGCTTAGTGCACTGAGCTGGATTGCTTCGCTTCGCTCACAATGACGGGGATGGATGATTAGCTACAAGCACAGCCGTCATCCTGAGGTGCGAGCGCAGCGAGCCTCGAAGGATGACAGCCACGAGCACGCAGCGTGCTTGCAGCCCATCCTTTCGGGGCCGCCGCTACGCGGCGGCACCTCAGGATGACGGTGAGCAAGTGGCAAGACGAAGTAAAAAATCACACAGGGAACGAAGTAATCACCACCATGCACCACGTCCGCCTCGACAGCGACACCGATTTCGATGGTTGGCGCAAGGCGGCGCGGGGGTTGGTGCTGGCGGATGTGGTGCCGGCGGATGTGACCTGGACGGTCGCGGGGGACGAGCCGGAGTTGTTCGATGCGCCAGGGTTGGCGCCGCGAGCCTTAGCTCCGGGCTCCGGGTCGTTTGCCGCAGCAGCGGCGTCGTTCCATCAGGCCCCACCCACCCATCCGGCCCCCCCATCGTCCGCTAAAGCGCCGCCCACGCATAACCCCACCTTCCAATTCCCCCCCCGC
>NZ_JBMDXE010000235.1:0-5263 GCF_048594845.1 Rhodopseudomonas sp.
GTACCTCGTCCGGGACACGGGATTTTCCTGAACGATGATGCTATCCAGTGCGCACCCAGACTGACCAAAGGCACATCGTATGAAGCTGACCCCCGACGCCGCCGGCACGTTCGCTATCGCACCGACTCCGTTTCACGACGACGGCCGGATCGACGAGGCTTCGATCGACCGGCTGACGGATTTCTATGCCGAGGTCGGCTGCGAGGGCATGACTGTGCTCGGCATCCTAGGGGAGGCGCCGAAGCTCGATGCCGCCGAAGCGCAGGCGGTGGCGACGCGCTTCGTCAAGCGGGCCAAGACGCTGCAGGTCATCGTCGGCGTCTCGGCGCCGGGCTTCGCGACCATGCGCGCGCTGGCGCGGGCGTCCATGGAAGCCGGCGCGGCGGGCGTGATGATTGCGCCGCCGCCGAGCCTGCGCACCGACGAGCAGATCACCGGCTATTTCCGGCAAGCCGTCGAGGCGATTGGTGACGACATTCCATGGGTGCTGCAGGACTACCCGCTGACACTGTCGGTTGTGATCACGCCGAATGTGATCCGGCAGATCGTGATGGACAATGCGTCCTGCGTGATGCTGAAGCACGAGGATTGGCCGGGTCTTGAGAAGATCACCAAGCTGCGCGCGTTCCAGAAGGACGGTTCGCTGCGGCCGCTGTCGATCCTCACCGGAAATGGCGGGTTGTTCCTCGATTTTGAGATGGAGCGCGGCGCCGACGGCGCGATGACTGGCTATTGCTTTCCGGACATGCTGGTCGACGTCGTCAAGCTGTCGCGGGCCGGCCAGCGCGATCTCGCGCACAACCTGTTCGACGCGCATCTGCCGCTGATCCGCTACGAGCAGCAGCAGGGCGTCGGTCTCGCCGTGCGCAAATACGTGCTGAAGAAGCGCGGCATCATTGCGTCGTCGGCGCAGCGGAAGCCGGGCTCGACCCTGACCGACACGGCGCGCGAGGAAGTGGACTATCTGCTGTCACGGCTCGCGCGGATCGACAAGCGCGCGGACCTCGAACCACGCGCCAAAGCCGCGGAGTAACCCCATGTCGAACGAAGCGTCGGTCGCACGTCCTGCATCCACCATTCTGCTGCTGCGCGACCGCGCCGACGGCTTCGACGTCTTCATGATGGTCCGGCACTATCAGATCGAATTCGCATCAGGCGCGCTGGTGTTTCCGGGCGGGAGCGTCGATGCCGGTGACCGCGACATCATCGATCGGCCAGAACTCTACGCCAGCGCCGCGACGGGCGAGGGGCCCTCGCTCGACTTTCAGATTGCCGCCATCCGCGAGACCTTCGAGGAGAGCGGCATTTTGCTGGCACGGCCACGCGGCAGCGACCAACTCGTTGCGGCGTCGCGTGCGAGCGAAATCGAAGCCGCGCATCGCACTGCGCTGTGCGAAGGCAAAATCTCCTTCGCCGAGATCCTGGCGACCAACCAGCTCGTGCTCGCGCTCGACCTGCTGGTGCCCTATGCGCACTGGATCACGCCGGAGAAGCTGCCGAAGCGGTTCGATACCTGGTTCTTCCTCGCCGAAGCGCCGCCAGAGCAGCTCGGCATGCACGACGGCAAGGAATCGACCGATTCGATCTGGCTGTCGCCACGGGAAGCTCTGGACGGCGGCGAGAGCGGGCGCTTCACCCTGCCGTTTCCGACCACGCGCAACCTGATCCGGCTCGGCAAGCAGCCGAGCGTTCGGGAGGCGCTCGATTTTTCGCGCGGGCAGCACGTCGTGACGGTGATGCCGATCATGGGCCGCGACGGCGACAAGCGCACGCTGACGATTCCGGCCGAGGCCGGTTACGATGGCGAAGTGTTCGAATTCAACGGAAATTAGCTCCGTTTCGGTGCGGTTTCGCGGATCGTGGAAATCCTGCTCCAGTGCTGATTGCACTCTCTCCGCGGCGCTACTACGCACGTCGCATTGCAGCGTGAGGCGTGCTGCGCTGCGGCGGTAGTATCAAAATAGACGATCGCACGCGTCTCGTCAGTTGACGCATTCTAGAACGCGCGCAACACTCTCGTCAGGCCCGTCAGAGGCCATAGGGAGTGAACGCATGAAACGACCTGCCGATCGGGCGCGGGCAGCGCACCGATTCCTCCGCACGCATTCGTCCGCACGATTTTTCCAGAGGGACTTGAAGGTCGGCGCCGCCGCCCTTGCGGCCGCGCTGCTGATTCACGGCGCAGCTTTCGCACAGGACGCGAAGAGCTCGGCCGATCACATCCGCTCCGTCACCGGCGCGATCGACAGCGCAGCGATCGTGGCGAACGCCAAGACGACGAATGACTGGCCGAGCTACGGACTCGACTACGCCGAGACCCGGTTCAGCAAGCTCAATCAGATCAACACCGACAACGTCAAACAGCTCGGCCTGAAGTGGAGCTACAACCTGCAGTCCGAGCGCGGCATCGAGGCGACGCCGCTGGTGGTCGACGGCATCATGTACGTCACCGCGTCGTGGAGCGTCGTGCACGCGATCGACACCCGCACCGGTAAGAAACTCTGGACGTTCGATCCCGGCGTCAAGCGCGAGAACGGCTATCGCGGCTGCTGCGACGTCGTCAATCGCGGCGTAGCTTTGTACAAGGGCAAGGTGTTCGTCGGCGCCTATGACGGGCGTCTGGTCGCGCTCGATGCGGCCACCGGTCAGAAGGTGTGGGAAAAGGACACGCTGGTCGATCACGAGCACTCCTACACGATCACCGGTGCGCCCCGCGTGTTCAACGGCAAGGTGCTGATCGGCAATGGTGGTGCCGAATACGGCGCGCGCGGTTACATCACCGCTTACGACGCCGAGACGGGTAACCAGGCCTGGCGCTGGTTCACGGTGCCGGGCGATCCGTCCAAGCCGTTCGAGGACGCCTCGATGGAGGCCGCGGCGAAGACCTGGGATCCGGCCGGCAAATGGTGGATCAATGGCGGCGGCGGCACGCCGTGGGACACCATCACGTTCGATCCCGAACTCAACATGGTCTATATCGGCACCGGCAACGGCTCGCCCTGGAACAGACATCTGCGCAGCCCGGCGGGCGGTGACAATCTGTACCTCGCGTCGATCGTGGCGCTGAACGCCGACACCGGAAAGTACATCTGGCACTATCAGGAAACGCCCGGCGACAACTGGGACTACACGTCGACCCAGCCGATGATCCTGGCCGACATCACGATCGACGGACAGCCGCGCAAGGTCGTGCTGCACGCTCCGAAAAACGGTTTCTTCTTCGTGATCGACCGCACCAACGGCAAGTTCATCTCGGCGAAGAATTTCGTCGATGTGAATTGGGCGACCGGCTACGACGCCAACGGCCGGCCGATCGAGAATCCCGAGGCGCGTTCTCCGGACAAGCCGTTCGACGCGATCCCCGGGCCGTACGGTGCGCACAACTGGCATCCGATGTCGTACAACCCGCAGACCGGGCTGGTGTACCTTCCGGCGCAGGGCGTGCCTGTGAACCTCACCGGTGAGAAAGCGCTCAACCATAACAAGATGGAGCCGTTCAAGTTCGGCAGCACCACGGGCTGGAACGTCGGCTTCTCGCTGAACGCCACCCCGCCGAAGAACCTGCCGTTCGGCCGGCTCGTCGCCTGGGACCCGATCCAGCAGAAGGAGGCCTGGCGCGCCGAATACGTCTCGCCCTGGAACGGCGGCACGCTGACCACCGCGGGCAATCTGGTGTTCCAGGGCACGGCTGACGGCCGCCTGGTCGCCTACAACGCCAAGACCGGCGAGAAGCTCTGGGAAAGCCCGCTCGGCACCGGCGCGGTTGCGGCGCCGGCCACCTACATGGTCGACGGCGTGCAATACGTCTCGATCGCGGTGGGCTGGGGCGGCGTGTTCGGCATCAGCGCACGCGCGACCGAGCAGGAGGCGCCGGGCACGGTGTACACCTTCGCGGTCGGTGGCAATGCGCCGATGCCGGCCTTCACCAAGTATCAGATGGGCAATCTGCTGACGGGCGTCCAGTACGATCCCAAGGACGTGCCGGAAGGCACCGCGATCTATGTTGCGGCCTGCGCCACTTGCCACGGCGTGCCGGGCGTCGACCGCGGCGGCAACGTCAAGAACCTCGGCTACAGCACGACCGACAAGATCGCCAACCTCAAGCAGATCGTGTTCAAGGGGCCGTTCCGCGAGAAGGGCATGCCGGACTTCACCGGCAAGCTGACGGATGACGACGTGGTCAAGATCCAGGCCTTCATCCAGGGCACGGCCGACGCCATCCGGCCGAAGAAGTAGCCGCAACTGCGGTCTCGGTCTCCCGCCGCGTCAGCGGCGGGAGACTATATCCGCGTTCCGGGAGGGATTTTGTCCTCCGGCGGCCAGTCATCGGTGGACCGCGTCTGAACGTTGTGGCTGGCGGTCCGGCACTGTACCCTTGTGGTGACTTTGTGGGATAGTCGCCCGACGGGAGCAGCGGTTTCGCCATATGCCAAACGCCATTTCAGCGTTCATCCAGAGCGTGAGGTCGCGCACGCTCTCGATCCGGCAGATGACATTCGGCAGCTTCCTGCTGCTGCTGACCATCATCACCATGACCAGCGTCGGCAGCGTCGTCGCTATCCGCCATATCGACAATACGTTTGGCGAACTGCAGCGGCTGCAGAGCGTCGGTGATCTCGCCGAGGAGATCGAGCGCCGGATGAGCGAGCTGCGCTTCGCCGCGCGCCAGGTGGTCAGCGAGCCGAGTGCCCAGCCTGCCGGCAAGGTGTTCGAAGCTGCTTCGGCACTCACCGAGCTGCTGAAGAAGACGCGGCTCGAGATCGATGCCGATCAGCAGGAAATGATCGACGGGGTCACCGCGCGCCTCGCCAATTATCGCGACGGCTTGGAGCGGATCACCGCCCTGATGCCGCGCCGGGCCGAAATGGTGGCCAGCGTTCCGCCGCTCCGGGATGCGTTCGAGGCGGTCGTCACCGGCCTGCAGGATCGCGCGCTGGCTGCGGCGCTGCACAGCGAACACAGCAAGATCGCAGCGGCGCTGCTCGCGCGGGATCTGTCCGGCGCCAGCGAAGCGGCGCAGCGGATGCGCGAGATTCGACTTCTCGATCCTGTCGCCGCGACCGCCGTGCGCGACTATGCCGACGTGATCATCTCGACCACCGCGGTGGAGCAGGAGATCGCGATGCTGGATCGCAACGTGCTCGGCACCGAGGGGCGGCTGATCGCCCGGGTGACGGAGCTGTTGCGCGATGTCAGCGCGCGCCGCGGCCGGGTCTTGTCGCGCGATCTCGCCCGCACGCTGGCGGAAGATAAGTGGCAGAGC
>NZ_JBMDXE010000236.1:0-4350 GCF_048594845.1 Rhodopseudomonas sp.
ACGGTGCTCGCGGCCCATCCTTCGAGGCCCACCGCACCGCGCACAGCGCGGCCCGGCGGGCACCTCAGGATGACGGCAGAGCATGTTGTCAGCTCATCAGCTCAGGCCAGAGCGGCTTATCGCCCCGTAAACCGGGCCGTGCGCTTCTCAACGAACGCCGCGGCGCCTTCGCGAAGATCCGCGGTGACGAAGGCCTGGCCCTGACGCTCGGCCTCATTGTCGAGCGTGTCGGCCAGCGTCGCATCCCAGGCGCGTTCGATCTGCTGCTTGATCAGACCGATGCTGATCGGCGGACCGTTCGCGAGCTGCTCGGCAATCGCCATCGCTTCGGTCATCAGCGCCGCGTCATCGATGGTCTGGAAGATCAGGCCCCATTCCGCCGCCTGCTCGGCGCTCAGCGGCCGGCCCAGCAAGGCCAGCGCACGCGCCCGCGCGACGCCGATCGAGCGCTGCAGGAATAGCGAGGTGCCGGCGTCGAGCGCGGCGCCGAGCTTGACGAAGCTGAGTACGAATTTCGCCGAACGCGCCGCCAGCACGATATCGCCGGCGAGCGCGAGGCCGACGCCGGCGCCGGCCGCGGGGCCGTTGACGGCGACCACGATCGGCTTGTCGGCGCTACGCATCTTCTCCAGCAACGGGCTGAGCTCGGCGCGCATCCACGGCGCGACGTTGGCGCCGGACTCGAAGGTTGCGCCGCCGAGCTGCGCGCCGGCGCAGAAGCCCTTGCCGGCGCCGGTGAGCAGGATCGCCCTCACCGCCGTATCCGCCAACGCGCCGTCGAGCGCCGCATTGAGATCGGCGAGCAGCCCGGGACGCATCGCGTTGTACTGATCGGGATTATCGAGCGTCAGCACCGCGACCGCGCCGCGCGTTTCCGACTTCACCCACGCCATACCGTGTCCCCTCACCTGCTCTATGCTGCGTCCGCTTACAGCGACCGCGCGATCAGCAGCTTCATCACTTCATTGGTGCCGCCGTAGATCTTCTGGATGCGCGAATCCACGAACATCCGGCCGATCGGATATTCCTGCATGTAGCCGTAGCCGCCATGCAGCTGCAGGCACTCGTCGACGGTCTCGACCTGCTTCTGCGTCGTCCACCACTTCGCCATCGACGCCGTCACCGCATCAAGATCGCCGGCGATCAGCCGCTCGATGCAGAAATCGACGAACACGCGGGCGATGAACGCTTCGGTCTTGCGCTCGGCGAGCGTGAAGGCGGTGTTCTGAAAGTCCAGGATCGGCTGGCCGAACGCCTTACGCTCGCGCGTGTAGTCGGTGGTGAGCTTGACCGCGCGTTCCATCGCCGCGACCGCGCCGACCGCGATGATCAGCCGCTCCTGCGGCAACTGCTGCATCAGCTGGACGAAGCCCTTGCCCTCCTCGCCGCCGAGCAGATTCTCCTTCGGCGCGATCGCGTTCTCGAAGAACAGCTCCGATGTGTCGGAGGCGTGCAGGCCGATCTTGTCGAGGTTGCGGCCGCGCTTGAAGCCGGGATTGTCCTTGGTCTCCATCGCAATCAGCGACAGGCCCTTGGCGCCCGGCCCGCCGGTGCGCGCCACGACGATGATCACATCGGCGTTCTGGCCGTTGGTGATGAAGGTCGTCTGGCCGTTGATGACGTAGTTGTCGCCTTCGAGCTTCGCGGTGGTGCGCACGGCCTGCAGGTCCGAGCCGGTGCCGGGCTCGGTCATGGCGATGCCGCCGATCAGTTCGCCGCGCGCCATCGCCGGCAGCCAGCGCTGCTTCTGCTCTTCCGAGCCGTAGTTCAGGATGTAATGCGCGACGATGCCGCTCGACACGGTGACGCCGGACAGCGCCTCCGGCACGATCGACTCCATGTCTTCATAGATCGCCGCGTCATAGGCGAAGCTCGCACCGAGCCCGCCATAGGCCTCGGGGATGCTCGGCACCAGCGCGCCCATCTCGCCGAGCTTCAGCCAGGCGGAGCGATCGACCATCTTCTGCTTGCGCCATTTTTCGGCGTGCGGCGCGAGATCCTTTTCCAGGAACTTGCGAAACTGGTGGCGGAAAGCCTCCAGCTCTTCGGTCATCCAGGGCGATCGATACTGCATTTTTCCTCGCTACAGAATAAGTCCGCCGCCGCACACGACGACCTGCCCACTGATGTAGTTCGATTCCGGGCTGCAGAACAGATAGACTGCGTCGGCCGCCTCCTCGGGCGTGCCGCCGCGACCGAGCGGGATCATCCGCGCCATCGCGTCGAGCATCTGCGGCTGCACGCCGACCTTGATGTCGCGGCCGGCGACGTCGATGGTCTTCTGCTGCGCCTCGATCGGCTGCGTCAGCCGCGTGGCGATCAGGCCGAAGGCGACGCAATTGACGTTGACCTTGTAGCGACCCCATTCCTTGCACAGCGTCCGCGTCAGCCCGATCAGCGACGCTTTCGCCGACGAGTAGCTCGCCTGCCCGGCATTGCCGTAGAGCCCTGCGATCGACGAGATGTTGACGACCTTGCGGAACACTTCATGCCCTGCCTCGGCTTCCTTCTTGGCGAAGATGCGGATCGGCTCGGCGGCGGCGCGCAGGATGCGGAACGGCGCCACCAGATGCACGTCGAGCATCGCCTGGAACTGCTCGTCGGTCATCTTCTGGATCGTCGAGTCCCAGGTGTAGCCGGCATTGTTGACGATGATGTCGAGGCCGCCGAACTGCTCGACCGCCGCGCCGACGAAGCGATCGGCGAAGCCGGGCTCCGACACGCTGCCGTTGATGGCGACAGCGTCGCTGCCCATTGCCTTGATCTCGGCCGCGACGGCATTGCCCGGCGCGTCGTCGAGATCGTTGACGACGACGCGCGCGCCCTCGCTGGCGAGCTTGAGCGCGATGGCGCGGCCGATGCCGCGACCCGATCCGGTGACCAGCGCCACCTTGCCTTGCAGTTTGGCCATTCGTTTCCCTCCACTATTATTTAGTAACAGTCGTCATGCCAGGGCATCCACGCCTTCTGAAGCGGCAACCGTCATCGCCCGGCTTGACCGGGCGACCCAGTATTCCAGAGCGTTCCTGTTAACATGTGCGCTCTGGGATACTGGGTCCCCCGCATGCGCGGGGGATGACGGCCTCCGTCGTGAAGGACGTGGATGGCCGGGACAAGCCGGCCATGACGGATAGGTGATATTAGAGAGCCACCACGGCTTCGCCGGCGAGCTTGGTTTCGCCGTGCTGATCCTTGGTGGTGAGTGCGATGCGGGCGCGGCGTTCGCCGCCGGCTTCGAACAGCTCGGCGACGGTGCCTTCGCAGGTCAGTTCGGCGCCGACTTGCGTGATCGCGGCGAAACGGGTCGAGAAGCTGCGGATGCGGTTCGGCGGAAACGCGTCGCTCAGCGCCTGGCCGAGATAGCCCATCACCAGCATGCCGTGGCTGAACACGTCGGGAAATCCCGACGCCTTGGCGAAGTCGATATCGACGTGGATCGGATTGTGGTCGCCGGAGGCGCCGCAATACAGCGCAAGCCGGTGGCGGTTGATCGCGGGGACGCGCTTGTGGACGATGCGGTCGCCGACCGTGGGGGAAGTTGTCATGTCCATCATGTCGGTCATCCGTTGCGCACCACGATGGTCCGCGTCGTATCGGCGACGTGAACCCCGTGCTGATTGGTGACGGTGGTTTCGACGCCGATCAGCGTCATTGCGCCGCCCTTCTTGTCGGTGACGCTGGTGACCCGCGGGCTGAAGGTCAGGGTGTCGCCGACCATCACCGGGGCATGGTAGGTGAAGCTCTGCTCACCATGCAGCACCCGGCCGAGATCGATCTGAAGCGCAGTGAGAAACTCGAACGGTTTTTCGTTGTCGAGCATCTCGAGGCAAAACAGATAGGTCGGCGGGATCGGCGGAGCCGCGAAGCCTTCGCCCTTGGCCGTAGCGGCGTCGCGATAAACCGGAGTGGTCTCGCCGAGTGTGTCGAGGAAGTAGCGCAGCCGTCCGGCTTCGACATGGGCGGTCACCGGCGTGAACCGGCGACCGACAGCGGATTGATCGACCATCAGATTTGCCTCACGCGCGCTCGTACAGTGTCACCACGCAGGCGCCGCCGAGACCGAGATTGTGCTGCAACGCGCGCTTGGCGCCGTCGACCTGGGTCGCCTCCGCGGTGCCGCGGAGCTGCCGGGTCAGCTCGTAGCATTGTGCGAGGCCAGTGGCGCCGAGCGGATGGCCTTTCGACAGCAGTCCGCCCGACGGGTTGGTGACGAACTTTCCGCCATAGGTGTTGTCGCCGTCGGCGATGAACTTCTCGGCGCCGCCTTCGGGGCAGAGACCAAGCGCCTCGTAGGTGATCAACTCGTTATGGGCGAAGCAGTCGTGCAGCTCGACGACGTCGACGTCGTCC
>NZ_JBMDXE010000237.1:0-9894 GCF_048594845.1 Rhodopseudomonas sp.
GGCGCTGATCACCCTCCCCTGGAGGGGGAGGGTCGGCGGGCCTTGCGAAGCGAGGCACGACGGGGTGGGGTGAGCCGCAGGCACAGCGGATGAACTCTTCGCCACCCCACCACCCCGCTCGCTACGCGAGCGACCCTCCCCATCCAGGGGAGGGTGATCAGCGCCAGCCCAATCAGACCCGCACGTAAGCCCGCGCGTCCTGCAACTCATCAAGTCGCTCAGCCGCCCGGCACACCGCGTTGGCGATGGTGCGGCCACGGCTGTCGATGCCGGTCCATTGGGCGTGGCGACCCCGCGGGTCGATCTCCAGCAGCTTGACCCGGACCGGGACGTCGCTGCCGTCGCGCACGATGCCGCGGACGATGCCGTCGCACGGTGCGCGCACCGGTTCGCCACCGAGGTGGCCGAGCACGAAGCCCTTGAACACGCGGCTGCCGATCTCGACGGGGGTGTGCCATCGTCCGCTGGCCTGCGAATACTGGAAGCGCTCCGCGCCGGCATCGCCGAGCGGGCTGGCGACGCCGTCGGCCGCGTCGGTCCAGCCGTGCGCCACGATCAGTCCGCTGCGCCCCGGCCGCGTCTCGATCGCCGCGTCGCAATTCACGTCGGTAGCAAAGCCCGGGCCGAGGCCGATGCTCAGTCCGGCCAACCGGCGCAGGTCGGGTGTGACGCGATGCTTCTGCATGCGCGCATCCACCAGCAGGTCGATCGATCGCACCGGCAGCAGATCCGGCAACTGCAGCCACGTCACCTGGATCGCCGGGGAGTGCCGCAGCGCCTGATAGATCTGCATGCCGTCGTCGGCTCGCACGCCCGCCACGCCGTCGACCGACACCGCATCGCCATACAGCGCGTCGTGAAATGCCATCCGGCGCCGGATCACTGGCGGAAACGGATCGTGCGACATCACCACTGCGAAGCCGGTGCGATGCAGATGTACCGCGACGGCGGATGCGATCTCGCTGGTGCCGAGCACCACCGCGAAGCGGCGTCGGCTATGATGGATCGGCTGGTGCATCCGGATCTCGCCTGTCGCAAGGGTGACTGTGGCGGCTGATAAGCAAGCGCCGGACCAAGCGCGATTGCGGCTCTCCTTGTCGCGAATTACGTCTTTGGTCGAACAATGCTGTCGGGAACGCCACGATTTGTCGGGCCCGTTCGCGCGTGCGATGTCGGGCACATGACATTGGCTGGCAGCTAAGCACCGCTTTCTCTACGGAATCGCGCAGGTGCTGACATTGGCCCGGTTCATGCAAAGTCCTCCGTGAACCAAGTGATGGAGGTGGTCCTTGCACAGCGAGCCGTTGCAGGCCGAGCGGCCAGGGCATCCGGGCGGGCCGGGACCACACGCTCCCGCAACCCAAGATCACCCGGCCGGGCATCCGGCTGGCGTCGCGCCGACATCCGGCGCCTGTCCGTTTCACAACGATCAGCGTGAGTCGCGCTCGGGCAAACAGAAGACACTGGTGCTGACTGGCGCCTCGCGCGGCATCGGCCACGCCACCGGCAAACTGTTCTCCGACGCCGGCTGGCGGATTATCACCTGCTCGCGCCAGCCATTCGCCGATGATCGCTGCCCATGGGCGACCGGCGTCGAGAACCACGTCGCGGTCGAGCTCGCCGATCACCGCGCACTGCCGCGTGCGATCGATGAACTCAAGGAGAAGCTCGGCGGCGGTCCGCTGCATGCGCTGATCAACAACGCGGCGATCTCTCCGAAGAGTGAGGCCGGCGAGCGGCTGACCTCGCTGAATACGCCGGTCGGCACTTGGATGAGCGTCTTCCACGTCAATCTGCTGGCGCCGGTGATGCTGGCGCAGGGCCTGTTCGAGGAACTGCGTGCTGGCCAGGGCTCGATCGTCAACGTCACCTCGATCGTCGGCTCGCGCGTCCATCCGTTCGCCGGCAGCGCCTACGCGACGTCGAAAGCGGCGCTGACCTGCCTGACCCGCGAAATGGCCCACGACTACGCGCCCTACGGCATCCGCGTGAACGCGATTGCGCCGGGCGAGATCAAGACCGATATCCTCTCGCCCGAAACCGAAGCGATGCTGGCCCCTACGATTCCGATGCGCCGTATCGGAACACCGGACGAGGTGGCAAAGGTGATGTTCTTCCTCTGCTCCGACGCGGCAAGCTACGTCACCGGCGAAGAGATCCACATCAACGGCGGACAGCGGGTGTAGTGCGGACGCGGGACCAAGCGCTATCCGTCATCCCCGCACAGACGGGGATCCAGTATCCCCGTGCGCTCATTGTTGATCGCGCTTGTTCAACGCCTACGCCCTGGAATACTGGATCGCCCGCCTTCGCGGGCGATGACGGGAGAGAGTGGGGCGGCGCAGTGCGCCACGTGTGAGACGGATGATCAATGATGGCCTTAGTTTCAAGCGAATAGTTCGCAATTAGTTCATTCATCGGCTCGTCGCGCGCCGCCGCTGCTCTTCATTTAACACGTCCATTTTGCGTTGCATCAATGCGGCGGTTGCGCGATTCCGCTGGTAACTAAGTAATCAGAGCAATTTCAATCATCTCGCTCTGGCGACGAACTGTGCAGTGACAGCTATCAGTTTCCTCAGCGATGCAGCCAAGTTGAGCACGACATCGGAATGAGGATCAGACACAATCCCGCAACGCTCCAGAACTAAAGGGGGAAAAGCTCAGGAGCGATGGAGATGGAAATGGCTCAGCGCGAAGTACGTCTTGTCGAGAGCGAGCAATCGCGGAAGCCGATGAACCAGAACCCAGTACCGCTGAGTGAGATTGCGCTCACCGGCATTTTCGAGATTTCCAAGATCCTGACCGCGCCGGCGCGGCTCGAAGTCACGCTGGCCAACGTGGTCAACCTGCTGCAGTCGTTTTTGCAGATGCGTAACGGGGTCGTGTCCCTGCTGGCGGACGACGGCGTGCCGGATATTACCGTCGGCGTCGGTTGGAACGAAGGCAGCGACAATCGTTACCGGGCGCGGCTGCCGCAGAAGGCGATCGATCAGATCGTCGCCACGGCCGTGCCGCTTGTCGCCGACAATGTCTCGGCGCACCCGATGTTCTCGGCGGCGGACGCATTGGCGCTCGGGGCCACCGACGAGACCCGCGTGTCGTTCATCGGCGTGCCGATCCGAATCGATTTGCGCGTGGTCGGCACGCTGACGATCGACCGGGTTCGCGACGGCCGCTCCAATTTCCGGATGGACGCCGACGTTCGCTTCCTCACCATGGTGGCCAACCTGATCGGTCAGACCGTCAAACTGCACCGCGTGGTCGCTCGCGACCGCGAGCGGCTGATGGCGGAGAGCCATCGGCTGCAGAAAGAGTTGCTTGAGTTGAAGCCGCAGCGTGAGAAGAAGCGCGTTCGCGTCGACGGCATCGTCGGCGAGAGCCCGGCAATCCGCACGCTGCTCGCCAAGGTCAGCATCATCGCCAAGTCGCAGTCGCCGGTACTGCTGCGGGGCGAGTCGGGCACCGGCAAGGAACTGATCGCCAAGGCGATCCACGAATTGTCGGCGCGGGCCAATGGGCCTTTCATCAAGATCAATTGCGCGGCGCTGCCGGAGTCGGTGCTGGAGTCCGAACTGTTCGGCCACGAAAAGGGTGCCTTCACGGGGGCCATCCAGTCGCGTAAGGGACGGTTCGAACTCGCCGACAAGGGCACGCTGTTCCTCGACGAGATCGGCGAGATTTCGGCATCGTTCCAGGCCAAGCTGCTGCGCGTGCTGCAGGAGCAGGAGTTCGAGCGCGTCGGCGGCAACCAGACCATCAAGGTCAACGTCCGCATCGTCGCGGCGACCAACCGCAATCTCGAAGAAGCGGTGGCGCGCAAGGAATTCCGCGCCGACCTGTACTACCGCATCAACGTGGTGCCGATGATCCTGCCGCCGCTGCGCGACCGGCCGACCGACATCCCGCTGCTGGCGACCGAGTTCCTGAAGAACTTCAACAAGGAGAACGATCGCGAACTGGCGTTCGAGCCGCATGCGCTGGAAC
Source organism: Rhodopseudomonas sp. (assembly GCF_048594845.1). GTDB lineage: Bacteria > Pseudomonadota > Alphaproteobacteria > Rhizobiales > Xanthobacteraceae > Rhodopseudomonas. Next base: position 3,985 of record NZ_JBMDXE010000237.1, read on the forward strand.
TGCTGAAGGCGTGCTCGTTCCCCGGCAACGTTCGCGAGCTGGAAAACTGCGTCCGCCGCACCGCGACGCTGGCGATGGGGCCGCAAATTCTCGACAGCGACTTCGCCTGTCACCAGGACGAGTGCCTGTCGGCAATTCTATGGAAGGGCCATGCCGAGCCGGCGCCCGAGCGGCCGCGGCCGCAGATCCCGCTGCAGGTGCTGCCGCGCAAGGCGCCGCTGGAAATCGTGCCGCGCGAATCCGCGAGCGCGCCGCTCGAAGCCGGCGGCCTTGCACCTCCGTCGTCGGAAGCCAGCAACGGCGCGCCGATGTCGGAGCGCGATCGCCTCGTCAACGCAATGGAGCGCTCCGGCTGGGTCCAGGCCAAAGCCGCCCGCCTGCTCGGCCTCACCCCCCGCCAGATCGGCTACGCACTGAAGAAGTACGACATCGAGCTGAAGCATTTTTAGCGCTTCAGCTACGCATCCAGCTTAGCGGCGCAACGCTCTTCCAGCACCCACCTCCGTCATGGCCGGGCTCGTCCCGGCCATCCACGTGTTTGATAACTTTGCCTTAGCGCCGTAGGCGGGTTGAGCGAAGCGAAACCGATCACCTCCGCGCTGAGGCCGATGCGTTTCGCTATGCTCAGCCCATCCTGCGAACGCACCATCCTTGTTCGCGCAGCGCCAATCCGGAATCTGTCAGACATGCGACAAGTGTCGGGGCCCCGACACCGTCGCGGAATCACGGGTTTGTATAATCCTTCTAAGAATCAAGGAGGTAGCGCTCTGGCACGAGGCTTGAAAGACGAGGCGTAACGCAATGTCTCTCAACCGAGGAGCCGGCTATGGCCTACAAGATCGTGACCTCTCAATGCACCGTCTGCGGTGCGTGTGAATTCGAATGTCCCAACGCTGCGATCAGCATGAAGCGCGGCACCTATGTGATCGACGCCGCCAAGTGCACCGAGTGCGAAGGCCAGTTCGACAAGCCGCAATGCGTCTCGGTCTGCCCGGTCGACAATACCTGCGTGCCGGCCTGACGCCTGTTTGACCGAACGACGCTCCGTCGCCTTGACCGTCGGATGTCGTCCTCGCCCGATCGCCGTGCCCGCAGTTTGCCACAAGACGTTTGCCGGCCCGGTTGCAGCACCATTCCACGGACAAGCCGCCTGTCGTGCGGCGCTATCAACGAGGCCCGGACATGACCAAGCTGCTGCAACTGCACGATTTCGGCGCGCCGGGTGCGACCTCGTTCGATGAGTTACGCAAGAGCACTGCCGCGTCCGGCTGCAGCACCAAAGGCGGCGCCGGCAAGACCGGCTGTGGCTCATCCGCTGGCGAGAGCGATTTGCCGCCGGAGATTTGGGAGAAGGTGAAGAACCATCCCTGCTACTCCGAGCAGGCGCATCATCACTTCGCCCGCATGCACGTCGCAGTCGCGCCCGCGTGCAATATCCAGTGCAATTACTGCAACCGCAAATACGATTGCGCCAACGAGTCCCGCCCCGGCGTGGTCAGCGAGAAGCTGACCCCGGAGCAGGCGGCGCGCAAGGTCGTGGCGGTGGCCTCCACCATTCCGCAGATGACGGTGCTGGGCATCGCCGGCCCCGGCGACGCGCTCGCCAATCCGGCCAAGACGTTCAAGACGTTCGAGATGGTCACCGAGGCGGCACCCGACATCAAGCTGTCCCTCTCGACCAACGGTCTGATGCTGCCCGACTATGTCGATCAGATCGCCGCCATGAACGTCGATCACGTCACCATCACGATCAACATGGTCGATCCGGAAGTCGGCGCGAAGATCTATCCGTGGATCTTCTACGACCACCGCCGCATCACCGGTGTCGAAGCGTCCAAGATCCTCAGCGAGCGGCAACTGCTCGGCCTGGAGATGCTGGTGGCCCGCGGCATCCTGGTGAAGATCAACTCGGTGATGATCCCGGGCATCAACGACGAACACCTGATCGAGGTCAACAAGGCGGTGAAGTCGCGCGGCGCCTTCCTGCACAACATCATGCCGCTGATCTCCGAGGCTGAGCACGGCACGGCGTTCGGCCTGTCGGGTCAGCGCGGCCCGACCGCGCAGGAGCTCAAGGCGCTGCAGGACGCCTGCGAGGGCGAGATGAACATGATGCGGCACTGCCGCCAGAGCCGCGCCGACGCGGTCGGCCTGCTTGGCGAAGACCGCAGCGCCGAATTCACCACCGAGAAGGTGATGGAGATGGACGTCGCGTACGACCTCGCCGCCCGCCAGGCCTATCAGGCCAAGGTCGAGGCCGAGCGCGACGCGATCGCGGCGGCGAAGCAGCGCGAGATGCAGTCGCTGGCCGACGAGACCGCGAAGATCAAGATCCAGGTCGCGATCGCCACCAAGGGCGGCGGCGTCATCAACGAGCATTTCGGCCACGCCCACGAATTCCAGATCTACGAGGTCTCGGCCGCCGGCGCGAAGTTCGTCGGCCATCGCCGCGTCGATCTGTATTGCGAGGGCGGCTACGCCAGCGACGCCGGCATCGAGCCGATCCTGAAAGCGCTGAACGACTGCACCGCGGTGCTGGTCGCCAAGATCGGCATGTGCCCGAAGGATTCGCTGGCCGGCGCCGGCATCGAGGCGGTCGAGACCTACGCGTTCGAATATATCGAGCAGTCGGTGATCGGTTACTTCAAGGACTATCTGGTCCGTGTCGGCAAGTCGGAGATCCGCCACGTCGCGCGTGGCGATGCCGACATCCGTCAGGGCGCGTTCGTGGCGGTGTGAGAGCGGCGGGGGCAAACCGATGGCCTACAAGATCGTCGCCTCGCAATGCACCGGCTGTTCGGCCTGCGAGCCGCAATGCCCGAACACAGCGATCTTCGAGAAAGCCGGCACCTTCGCGATCGATCCGGCGAAGTGCTCGGAGTGCGTCGGCCATTTCGACCAGCCGCAATGCGTCGCGGTCTGCCCGGTCGACGATACCTGTGTGATCGACAATTCAGTCCCGCGTTATCGGGCGGCTTAAGGGGAGAACGATGAATCTGATCCTGACCGAAGCAGCCGAAAAATTCATCCGCCGCATGTTGCGGTTCTCCGGCGGCACTGGTGGCTTCCGCATGGTGGTGAGTTCGGGCGGCTGCTCGGGCCTGTCGGCGACGTTCGATGTCGAAGCCGCGCCGCAGGTCGGCGATGTCGTCGTCGAGCGCGGCGACTACAAGCTGTTTCTGCCGCAAGCCAGCGCCGATCTCCTGAACGGTATCACCATCGATTTCCGCGACAGCATGGCCTCGACCGGCTTCGTGTTCATCGATCCCAATCCCTCGAGCTGCAAGTGCTCGGGCGACGGCGCGCCCGCCAAGCCGGCGCTGGCTCAACTCGGCGAGTTCTGATCGATGCCGCACCGCCTGCACAGCGAGCTGACGATGTCCGGACCCGAGCAGTCGCTGCTCGCCGGCGCGCTGCTCGGTGCGGGCCTGCCGGCCGAGGCGCATCGCCACCTCGAACTGGCCGGTGCGGATTTCCAGAGCGATGCGGTGGCCGAACAGCATCTGCGCGAGGCGCAGATGCTGGCGCCGGACCATGCGGCGGTGCTGATCGGCCTCTATCGCTTCTACTTCTACAAGGGCCGGCTCGGCGAGGCGCTCGGCGTCGCGCAGACGTGTCTGGCCAAGGCTGCGCGCGACAACGGCCTCGATGCCGACTGGCGCAACGTCCGTCGCGGCGACGCCGAGTTCTCGAGCTACGCCGCGATCCTTCCGCGGTTCTATCTGTTCGCGCTGAAGGCCTACGCCTATCTGCAGATGCGGCTCGGCAATATCGACGACGGCCACGCGGCGATCGACAAGCTGCTCGAGCTCGACCCGACTGACAAGGTCAACGCCTCTGTGCTCAACGACGTCTGGAAACGGATCGGGCACGACGATGACGAATGACATCGACGAGGCCCTGGATTGGCAAGGCAAAGAGGTCGATTGCGCAAGCTGCCCGCACCGCGCGCAGCGCGACGTAGGCGGCTGCGAGCTGAAGAAGTCCTGCGTGCAGGACCGCTACGCCCGCCGTATCGAGCGCTTCTTCCAGAGCAATCGCACGCTGGCCGACCAGTATCTCGACCATCCGTATTTCGAGACACGTGCGGTCGCGGCCGGCTACGCTACCGTGTTCCTGCTGCCGAAGCTGCTCGACGATCCGGACGAGACGGTGCGCTGGAGCGCGGCGCGGCGGCTGCCCAAGCGTTATCTGCTGCCGCTACGCAACGATCCGCATCGCGAGGTCCGCATCCGCATCGCCTCGGTGATGGAGGGCGAGCAGCTGCGGCCGATGGTCAACGACAGCGATTACTACGTCCGCCAGGTCGTGGCGCGGCGTGCTTCGCCGGCACTGCTGCCGCTGCTGGTGCTCGATCCCGACAGCGGCGTACGCCGCGAGGTGGCGCGCCGCATCGGCTCCGAATGGCTGGCGCAGATGGCGATGGACAAGGACGGCGACGTCCGGCTCGAAGCCGCACGGCGGATGTCGCCGGGGCGCTTGTTGGCCATGATCGGCGATGCCGATTGGCGCGTGCGCTACGAAGTCGCCAGCCGTGCCGAGCCGTATGAGATCGGCCAGCTGCTCGACGACACCGATCCGCTGGTGAAGGAAATGGCGCAGAGCCGCACCGGCAATTTGAACGCGCCGTCGCCGATCGGAATCGGTCGCGTCACGCCGGCACAGGAGAAAACACCATGAACATCAGCCGCGACAGCGACATCGTCGAACTCGATGGTCCGCCGACGTTCGAATACGGTCAGAAGGTGCGGGCCAAGATCAACATCCGCAACGACGGCACGTTTCCCGGCAAGGAAATCGGCGAGGTGTTGGTGAAGAAAGGCGACGAGGGCTATGTCGTCTCGATCGGCACCTTCCTGCAGCAGTTCTACATCTACGGCGTCGATTTCGTCGCCCAGGGCCGCATCGTCGGCATGAAGCGCAAGGAGCTGGTTTCGGCTGAAGCCGAGCAGCCCACGCAGGAGGTGGCGTGATGAGCGACCCGAAGTATCAGTGGGGCCAGCGCGTCGCCGCGCAGATCGACCTGTTCAACGACGGCACCTTTCCGGATCAGCCCGAAGAGGCGCTGCTGGTGAAGACCGGCGACGCCGGGGAGATCGTGCGCATCGGCATGCACGAAGAGAGTCAGCAGCCCGTTTATCTGGTCGAGTTCGCCGACAACCGCGTCATCGGCTGTCTCGAACACGAAATCTCACCTGTCTAATCGAAGTAGACGTCGCTGCGGCGGCCCAACCCAAGGACCGAAATCGATGAAAGTGATGATCCGCAGGACCGAGAAGGGGCTGTCGGCCTACGTCGCCAAGAAGGACCTCGAAGAGCCGATCGTCGAGATCGAGAACGAGGCGCTGTGGGGCGGCAAGGTGACTCTGGCCAATGGCTGGCAGCTCGAGCTGCCGGCGATGGCGGCCGATACGCCGCTGCCGATCACCGTCGAAGCCCGCAAGCTCTGACGATGACGATCAGCAGCGACGATGTTGCCAGGCTGGACGCGCTGCTCGGCGGCGCCGAGGCGGAGCGCAGCGCGCTGACGATGCTGCGCCAGCAGCTGCCGCATCTGTCGCTGACGTCGTGTGATCCGTCCGACATCGACGCCGAGGCGCCGTTCCGCGAGTATCCGCGGTTCAGCGTCTATCTGGTCGACGGCAGCCAGCATTGCTGGACCATCACGGCCGATGCGGCGAAAGCGACAGGCTTGGTGGTGACGCATCACAAGGTGGCGCGGGGGTAAGTGCGTGGGACGTGTGTCCGTGTCGCAAGCATTTCAGCGTCATTGCGAGGAGCACCCGGATCGGCGATTCGCGTCGTCCGAGTACAGGCTCCGCGACGAAGCAATCCAGCCCCGTGCACTGCGCTCTGGATTGCTTCGCTTCGCTCGCACTGACGGGGAGAGGCCGTACCCCAATTAAGGCT
>NZ_JBMDXE010000238.1:0-10465 GCF_048594845.1 Rhodopseudomonas sp.
CGTAGCCGTAGCGCAGCATGATCGGCAGCGAGATCAGGCCCATCGAGATCACCGAGGCGGCGACCACGCCGGTGGTGGCGGCGAGCAGGGCGCCGACGAACACCACCGCATAGGCGATGCCGCCGCGGATCGAGCCGAACAGCTGGCCTATGGTTTCGAGCAGATCCTCGGCCATGCCGGATCTTTCCAGCACCAGCCCCATGAAGGTGAAGAACGGAATCGCCAGCAGGGTATCGTTGTTCATCACCCCGTAGACGCGATCAGGCAGCGCCTGCATGAAGTCGGGGCGGAACAGTCCAAGCTCGATGCCAATGAAGGCGAACAGCAGGCCGTTGGCAGCCAGAGAAAACGCGACCGGGTAGCCCAGCAGCAGAAAGATCACCAGGGAGCCGAACATGATCGGCGCCATGTAGTGGATGAACATTGCGGTCATTCGACCCGGCCCCCCTCAGACAATGACCACAGTTCGATTTACGGCTTGTCGCCGGTGATGTTCATCACCAGCCGCTCGGCTTCGAGCTCGGCGGCGTGCGCCGAACTCTTGGCGTTGCTGTCGGGGATGGTCCCGGCCAGCATCGCGGCGCGTTTGATGATTTCGGAAATGCCCTGGATGATCAGCAGCACGCAGGCGATCATGATCAACGACTTCGCCGGCCACTGCGGCAGGCCGCCGGCGCTGAACGACTGCTCGTTCTGGCGATAGGACACGAGGAAGAAGGGGATCGACCACCACAGCAGGATGATGGCGAACGGCATCAGGAAGAACACGTGGCCGATCATGTCGATCCAGCCGCGCACCTTCAGCGGCAGGGTGTGATTGATGATGTCGATGCGGATGTGCTCGTTACTCAGCAGCGTCCAGGGTGAGCACAGCAGGAATACGATGCTGAACAGCACCCACTGCAATTCGAGGAAGGAGTTCGACGACACGTCGAACAGCTTGCGAATGATAGCGTTGGCGGAGGAGATGATTACCGCGACGACGATCAGCCAGGACAGCCAGCGTCCCACAACCGTGTTGAACGCGTCGATCTTCCGGCTCAGTGCCAGCAAAGCCTGCAACGGTCGACTCCTCCCGTATCGGCCCTGACCGGTGCAGTGTAGCAATAGGCACTTGCAGCCAGGGCGTGAAACGGGGGCACCATTTCAGCGACCACGCATGCCGTCAATCGGAATTTGGCATTCCAATGACGTATCAAAAGGTTGGTGGGAAAGCGAGCTACTGCGGCCGAAGCGAGATCAGCCGCCGGTGACGCTCATGTGCCGGCTTACGCTGGGCCGGTTGTGTTTGCGGTCGATGATGAAGTCGTGGCCCTTCGGCTTGTGGCCGATGGCGCGGTCGATTGCCGCATTGAGCAGATCGTTGTCCGGCGAGGCGCGCAGCGGACGGCGCAGGTCGGACGCGTCCTCCTGACCCAGGCAGGTGTGGATCGTGCCGGTGCAGGTGATGCGCACGCGGTTGCAGGATTCACAGAAATTGTGCGTGAGGGGAGTGATGAAGCCGAGCTTGCCGCCGGTCTCTTCGACGCGGACGTAGCGCGCCGGGCCGCCGGTCGAATCGGGCAGGTCGGTGAGCGTGTAGTTGTTGGCGAGCCGCGCGCGGACCAGCGACAGCGGCACGTACTGGTCGATGCGGCCTTCGCCGACTTCGCCGAGCGGCATCACTTCGATCAGCGTGAGGCCCATGCCGAGGCCGTGCGCCCATTGCATCAGCGACGGGATCTCGTCTTCGTTCTCACCTTTCAGCACTACGGCGTTGATCTTGATGGCGAGGCCGGCGGCGAGCGCGGCGTTGATGCCTTCGAGCACGCGGTCGAGATCGCCCCAGCGCGTGATGGCGCGAAACTTCGCCGGGTCGAGCGTATCGAGCGAGACGTTGACGCGGCGCACGCCGCAGTCGCGCAGTTCGGCGGCGAAGCGGGCGAGCTGGGATCCGTTGGTGGTCAGCGTGAGTTCGTCGAGCGCGCCGCTGTCGAGGTGGCGAGACAGCGAGCGTACCAGCGACATCATGTTGCGGCGGACCAGCGGCTCGCCGCCGGTCAGGCGCAGCTTGCGGACGCCTCGGGCGATGAAGGCGGAACAGAGCCGGTCGAGTTCTTCGAGGGTGAGGAGGTCCGCGCGGGGCAGGAAGGTCATGTCTTCCGACATGCAGTACACACAGCGGAAGTCGCAACGATCGGTGATCGAGACGCGCAGGTAGCTGATGGTTCGACCGAACGGATCGGTCATCGCCGATCCGCCAGCGCGCGGGGTCATCACATCACTGATCATTCGCGGCCCTGTCAGGACGCCTGCTCCCCGGCAGGCGTTCGACTTTATATGTAGGCATGATCAGGGCGGCACACAATTGCTTCGTGCGCCGCTGCGCCGATCAGCGGGCCGGCGCGGCCGCCGGGGCGGGGAAGGGCGAGCCTTCGGCCGCCGGTGCAGCAGCGGCAGCAGCCGGCTTCGGCTTGCGCACGCGCTTGGCCTTCGGTTTGCGCACCGGCTTCAGCGGCTGCAGCTCGGCGACGACCGGGTTCGGCGTCGCCGTCATCGTCGCGGAGGTGGTGAAGTCGCCCGGGTTGACCACGACCTGAACCGGAACCGTCGCGGGCTGGAACTTGTCGAGGCTGAAGGTGACGCTGAAATCATTGCCGGGCACGGTGATCGAGCACGGCGTCTTGCAGCTTTGGCCGCTGGAGGCGAGTGCTTCGGCCCCGGGTGGCGTCGATTCAAGCTGGACGGTCGCGGTCGGCGGAGCCGACTTGAACGCGTCGAACGACAAGGAAGAACAACCGGCAAGGCTCAAGCCAGCCGCAGCGATAACGACGAAACGACGCATGGATACCCACCCTTGGTGCGGCTAACAGCCACAGCCCCCGGCGGGACCATAAAAGGCTCGGCGTGCGCATGCAACTGCCGGCGCCGCAATCTTAAGTATTGGTTAACGCCGTTTGCTGCGTAGACGTGCAAATACCCGTTGGCAGGGTGATCTCAGCCGGGCAGCAATCGGGTGACGGCTTGCGGCAGGTCGCGCATATGACCGACCACCACGTCCGGATTGAGCTCGGCGATCGGAACCTCGGTGTAGCCGAATTCGACCCCGATCACCGGCACGCCGGCGCGGCGGGCCACGCCGACGTCGGGCCCCGCGTCGCCGACCATCACGGTCGAAGCGAGGGTACCGCCGGCCTTGGCGACCGTCTCCCGCAGAATGGTCGGGTCGGGCTTGGCCGCGCCGAACGTATCGGCACCGCAGATCGCCGCGAAGCGGGAGCTGAGGCCGAGCTGGTCGAGCAGCAGCTTCGACAGCCATTCGAGCTTGTTGGTGCAGACCGCGAATTGGTAGCCCTGGCCCGCCAGGCTGTCCAAGGTCGCCTCCAGCCCCTCGAACGGGCGGGATTCGACCGCGATATTGGCGGCATAATAGTCGATGAAGTCCACCGCGAGCCGGTTGACGTCGTCCGGGCTGATGACGCGGCCGTCGAGCTCCAGGCCGCGCTCCAGCAGGCGCCGTGCGCCCTGGCCGATCATGTTGCGCGCCTTGGCGAGCGGTACGGCGGGCATGCCTTCCCGGACCAGGATGTAGTTGAGGGCGTTGATCAGGTCCGGCGCGGTGTCGATCAGCGTGCCGTCCAGGTCGAAGACAACGGTGCGAACTGTGCTCATGGGATCAGCGCTACCGTTCCCCGCGGATTTCTGCAACCGGCCGATGGGCGGTGACGGGCCGGAATCCACCCTGTTGTTCTCCGGCAAAGGCCGTTAGATAGGCCCGCGCCGCGGGGGACAGCGGGGCGGAGCGGGGGTATCCGATGGACAAGGAAAATCTGAAGCGGCTGGCGGCAGCGCGGGCGCTGGAAGAGGTACGCAGCGGTATGAAGCTCGGCCTCGGCACCGGCTCGACCGCCAAGCATTTCGTCGAGCTGCTGGGCGAAAAAGTCCGTGGCGGGCTCGATGTGATCGGCGTGCCGACCTCTGAAGCGACCCGCGCCGATGCGGAGCGCTGCGGTGTCCGGCTGACGACGCTCGACGACATCGACCATCTCGACCTGACGGTGGACGGCGCCGACGAGGTCGATGCGCGACTCGACCTGATCAAGGGCGGCGGCGGCGCGCTGCTGCGCGAGAAGATCGTCGCGGCCGCATCCGATCGCATGATCGTGATCGCCGACGAATCGAAATGGGTCGATCAGCTCGGCCGCTTTCCGCTGCCGGTGGAGGTCATCCCGTTCGGCCTCGCGGCGACCCGCCGGGCGATCGAAAAAGCCTGCGCGGACGTCGGCGCGTCGGGCGAATTAAAGCTTCGCAGTGGCAAGGACGGCCATGCTTTTGTCACCGATGGTGGCCACTGGATCGTCGATGCCCATCTCGGGCGCATCCCGGATGCTCCTCGCCTGGCCCAGTACCTGTCCGCCATTCCGGGCGTAGTCGAGCATGGCTTGTTTATCGGGATCGCTGGCACGGTCGTGCTCGCGGGTGCCGAAGGAATTCGAACTGTCGAACGGGCGTAGCGCCCACATCCTGGAGAATTGCAATGAAGTACCTGTCGAATGCACTGCTGGCCGCCGGGCTGTCGCTGGGCATCGCGTTGTCCGCCGGGCAGGCGATGGCGCAGGCCAAGCCGCCGACCCCGGCCGCGATCGCTGCCGCCAAGGAGATCCTGGAGCTGAAGCGCGCCAACACCATCTATGCCAATGCGGTGCCGAACATCGTCCAGCGCACCATGGACAGCCTGATGCAGACCAATCTGAACTATCAGAAGGATCTCAAGGAAGTCGCCGAGGTCGTCGCCAAGAACATGGCCGGCCGCGAGAAGGAGATCGGCGACGGCATGGCCAAGATTTACGCGCAGGACTTCACCGAGCAGGAGCTGAAGGACCTGGTGACGTTCTACAAGACGCCGCTCGGCCAGAAGCTGCTGAACGAGGAGCCGAAGGCGATCGCGTCGAGCATGCAGTACATGAACCAGTGGGCTCAGACTTTCGCCGAGGAAGTCAACGGCCAGTTCCGCGCCGAGATGCGCAAGCGCGGCAAGACGATCTAAGCACGGCCGTCCACGACGGTAACAACGGGCGACGGGGCGAACATGGCTGACTTCGATACGGATCTGTTCGTCATCGGTGGTGGGTCCGGCGGCGTGCGCGCCGCCCGGATCGCCGCCGGCCATGGCGCCCGCGTGATGATCGCCGAGGAATATCGTTTCGGCGGCACCTGCGTGATCCGCGGCTGCGTACCGAAGAAGCTGATGGTCCACGCCTCGCACGTGCACGACGAAATCCGCGACGCCGCGGGTTTCGGCTGGACCATTCCGGAAGCGCGGTTCGACTGGTCGACGCTGACCGCCAACATCGACAAGGAGCTCGCGCGGCTCGAAAACATCTACGCCAGCAATGTCGAGAAGTCCGGCGCCAAGACCGTCAAGGCGCGCGCCGTGTTCGAGGATCCGCACACGCTGCGGCTGTCGACCGGCGAGCTGATCCGCGCGCAGCACGTGCTGATCGCGACCGGCGGCGCGCCCAATCACGGCACGATGATCCCGGGCATCGAGCACGTGATCTCGTCCAACGAAGTCTTCCACCTGAAGCAACTGCCGAAGCGCATCCTGATCCAGGGAGGCGGCTACATCGCGCTGGAGTTCGCCTGCATCTTCGCCGGTCTCGGCAGCGACGTCACCGTGGTGTATCGCGGCGACAACGTGCTGCGCGGCTTCGACGAAGAGGTGCGCGCGCATGTGCGTACCGAGATGGAGCGAGCGGGTATCACCATCCTGACCGGCTGCACCGTGGCCCGCGTCGAGAAGCCGGGCGACGAGGTCATCTCGCATCTGTCGAGCGGCTCCAGCGTCGCCTCGGACCAGGTGCTGTTCGCGATCGGCCGGCATCCCAACGTTGCCAATCTCGGGCTCGAGAAGGCCGGCGTCGCGATCAATCCGGACAATGGCGGCATCGCCGTCGACGAATTCTGCCGAACCAATATCCCGCACATCTATGCGATCGGCGACGTCACCCATCGCATCAATCTGACCCCGGTGGCGATCCGCGTGGGTCACGCCTTCGCCGACACTGTGTTCGGCAAACGGCCGGTGCAGGTCGACTACACCAACATCCCGACCGCGGTTTTCTCGCAGCCGGAGGTCGGCACCGTGGGCCTGACGGAATCGCAGGCGCGCGCGCTGTATCCCCGGGTCGACATCTACCGGACCGACTTCCGGCCGCTGAAGGCCACGGTGTCGGGCAGCCAGGTCCGCACGCTGATGAAGCTGGTGGTCGACGGCGCCACCGACCGCGTGGTCGGCTGCCACATCGTCGGCCCGGAGGCGGGCGAGCTGGTGCAGGTGCTGGCCATAGCCGTGAAGATGAAGGCCACCAAGGCCGACTTCGACGCCACCATGGCGCTGCACCCCACCGCCGCCGAAGAGCTGGTGACGATGCGCACGCCGACCGCGCGCTACGGCCTCGAAGCCGCGGAGTGATCGCGGGACGCGCGGGCCGGCCGCCGCGATCCGGGATCGGCCGGACTTGAATTTCCCTATTCGGCGCAACAGGTTGTATTGTCGGGCGGATTTCCGTCTAGCGATTGGCGGGGAGGCTGTGTATAACGCGGCCGCCGCGAACCGTTGTTAGGTCGCGGCTTTTCCTTCAGGAGTTTGTCTCATGTCCGAGCGGTGGACACCCGATAGTTGGCGCAGCAAGCCCGTGCAGCAGATGCCGGGTTATCCCGACGCGAAGGCGCTCGCGGATGTCGAGGCCCAGCTCGCGACGTTTCCGCCGCTGGTGTTCGCCGGTGAGGCCCGCAACCTGAAGAAGCAGCTCGCCAGTGTGGCCGCCGGCGAGGCGTTCCTGCTGCAGGGCGGCGACTGCGCCGAGAGCTTCGCCGAGCACGGCGCCAACAACATCCGCGATCTGTTCCGCGTCTTCCTTCAGATGGCGATCGTGCTCACCTATGCCGGCGCGTCGCCGGTGGTGAAGGTCGGCCGTATCGCTGGCCAGTTCGCCAAGCCGCGCTCGGCTCCTGTCGAGAAGCGCGACGGCGTCGAGCTGCCGAGCTATCGCGGCGACATCATCAACGACATCGCCTTCACCGAGGACGCGCGCGTGCCCGATCCGCGCCGCCAGCTCGAAGCCTATCGCCAGTCGGCCGCAACGCTGAACCTGCTGCGCGCTTTCGCCAAGGGCGGCTACGCCAGCGTCGAGAACGTGCATCGCTGGATGCTGCAGTCGGTCAGCGACAGTCCGCAGTCGAAGGCCTATGCGGATCTGGCCGACCGCGTCTCCGGCGCGCTCGATTTCATGCGCGCCTGCGGCCTGACTTTCGCGGTCGATAGCTCGCTCGGCACCACGGATTTCTACACCAGCCACGAAGCGCTGCTGCTCGGCTACGAGCAGGCGATGACCCGCGTCGACTCGACCACCGGCGACTGGTACGCGACCTCCGGCCACATGCTGTGGATCGGCGACCGCACCCGTCAGCTCGACCACGCCCATGTCGAGTACTTCCGCGGCATCAAGAACCCGATCGGCCTGAAGTGCGGCCCGTCGCTGAAGACCGACGAACTGCTCAAGCTGATCGACGTGCTCAATCCGGAGAACGAAGCCGGGCGGCTGACGCTGATCGGCCGGTTCGGCCATGAGAAGATCGGCGAGCATCTGCCGGCGATGGTCCGTGCCGTGCAGCGCGAGGGCCGCAATGTGGTGTGGTCGTGCGATCCGATGCACGGCAACACCATCACCTCAAACTCCGGCTACAAGACCCGGCCGTTCGACCGCATTCTGAGCGAGGTGCGCTCGTTCTTCGCGGTTCACGCCGCGGAGGGGACGCATGCCGGCGGCGTGCATCTGGAGATGACCGGGCAGAACGTCACCGAGTGCCTCGGCGGCGCCCGCGCCATCACCGACGAAGACCTCAACAACCGCTATCACACCGCCTGCGATCCGCGGCTCAACGCCGAACAGTCGATCGACATGGCGTTCCTGATTGCGGATCAGCTCAAGCAGGGCCGTGCCGGCAAGGCCACCCCGCTGCCGGTGGCGGCGGGGCTCTGACTTGCTGCGGTTCTGGCGCGCCACGATCAATTCGTGGCGCGGACTGAAATTCGCGATCCGCTCCGAGCAGGCGATCCGCGAGGAACTGGTTGCGCTCGTCCTCGCCGTTCCGGCCGCCTGGCTGATCGGCACCACGCCGGCGCGCCGCGTCGAACTCGTCGCCGTGGTGGCGCTGGTGCTCACGGTTGAGCTGCTCAACACCGCGATCGAGAAGCTCGCCGACCGCCTCACCACGGAACACGACCCGCAGATCGGCCGCGTCAAGGATATGGGCTCTGCCGCGGTCGGTGTCGCGCTGGCGATTGCCGGGCTGCTCTGGCTGTTCGCGCTCGCCGAGCGCATGGGCTTGGTCTAGCGCCGCCGATTGCGGAGCGGGCAGGTGCCCGTTACATCTCGGGGCATGACCGACACAGCCCGCTTCACCCTCACGCTCGCGCAGATCAATCCGACCGTCGGCGACGTCGCCGGCAATGCCGACAAGGCTCGCGCCGCGCGCAAGCAGGCGGCGGCGGACGGTGCCGCGCTGATCGTCTTTCCCGAATTGTTCATCGCCGGCTATCCACCGGAGGATCTGGTGCTGAAGCCGGCGTTCCAGGCCGCCTGCCGCTCTGTCGTCGAGGAGCTGGCGCGCGAGACCGCCGACGGCGGGCCGGCGATGCTGATCGGCTCGCCCTGGGTCGATAACGGGAAGCTGTACAACGCCTGCGCGCTGCTCGACGGCGGCAAGATCGCGGCGATCCGCTACAAGGTCAATCTGCCGAATTACGGCGTGTTCGACGAGAAGCGCGTGTTCGCGCGCGGCCCGGTGTCCGGCCCGATGACAATCCGCGGCGTCCGCGTCGGCGTGCCGATCTGCGAGGACACCTGGCTCGAGGAGTCCGAGGACTACGAGAACGTCGTCGAGTGCCTGGCTGAGACCGGCGCCGAGCTGCTGATCGTGCCGAACGGCTCGCCCTATGCGCGCGGCAAGCAGGATCTGCGGATGTCGGTGTCGGTGGCGCGCGTCACCGAGAGCGACTTGCCGCTGGTGTATCTCAACCAGGTTAGCGGTCAGGACGAACTGGTGTTCGACGGCGCGTCCTTCGTGCTCAACGCCGACCGCACACTCGGCGCACAATTTCCGGCGTTCGCCGAGACCATCACCACGCTGACGTTCGAGAAAGGAGCGGCGGGCTGGCGCTGCGACGGCCCAGTCGCGCCGCTGCTGGAAGGCGACGAGGCCGACTACGCGGCCTGCGTACTCGGCCTGCGGGACTACGTCCGGAAAAACGGCTTCCCCGGCGTGCTGCTCGGCATCTCCGGCGGCATCGACTCGGCGCTGTGCGCGGCGATCGCGGTCGACGCGCTCGGCGCGGACAAGGTCCGCGGCGTGATGCTGCCGTTCCGCTACACCGCGCAGATCTCGCTGGACGACGCGGCACAGCTGACGACGCTGCTCGGCATCCGCTACGAGGTGCTGCCGATCGCGCAAGCGGTCGAAGGCTTCGAGGCGATCCTGGCCAAGCCGTTCGCAGGCTTGGAGCGCGACATCACCGAAGAGAACCTGCAGGCGCGCACCCGCGGCACGCTCTTGATGGCGATCTCCAACAAGACCGGCGCCATGGTGGTGACCACCGGCAACAAATCGGAGATGAGCGTCGGCTACGCCACGCTGTACGGCGACATGAACGGCGGCTTCAACCCGATCAAGGACATCTACAAGACGCAAGTGTTCCGGATGTGCACCTTGCGTAACCGCTGGAAGCCCGACGGCGCGCTCGGCCCCGACAGCGAAGTGATCCCCGAGAGCATCATCGTCCGCCCGCCCAGCGCGGAACTGCGCGAAGACCAGACCGACCAGGATTCGCTGCCGCCCTACGACATGCTCGACGCCATCCTCGAGCGCTTAGTGGAGCGCGAGGAGCCGCTCGCCTCGATCGTCGCCGAAGGCTTTGACAAGGACACAGTCATCCGTATCGACCGCCTCTTGAACATCGCCGAATACAAACGCCGCCAGGCCGCGCCGGGCGTGAAGGTGACAAGAAAGAACTTCGGCCGCGACCGCCGCTACCCGATCACCAACCGGTTTCGCGACAAGGCGGAGGCGTTGGCGAAGCCAGACGAGACGCTGGTGGTGAAGAGCGGACGGGCTTCGAGCGAGGCGTTTGAGGGGTAGGGGTGAGCTGGCGTCCGACTGATTAGTGCGGTTGGTTGCACCGCAGCGAGGCTAAACATTCTCACCCTGTAGCCCGGATGTAGCGAAGCGTAATCCGGGTTCTTAGTCCGCCGCTGTCCCCGGATTTCGCTGCGCTGCATCCGTGCTGCCAGGCTGACGGACTAATACGCGCGGGTGCCAATGAGTAGTTTGTAGGACCGCTCTTTCCAACCTCCCGCCCTTCTGCCAGACTTCCTCCACGCCCGCGCAGACGGGCTCAGCATCGGGAGGATGTTACTATGTTCAC
>NZ_JBMDXE010000239.1:0-8371 GCF_048594845.1 Rhodopseudomonas sp.
CTCGTCAGATGGGCCGTGGCGAGCATCTGCTCACCCTGCTCGGCTGATGCACAGCAGAGACTTTTCGGCGCTTTTCGCGGATTACTACCAAAGCACCAGATAGCAGCAGGTGGGGATAACCGCGACCGTGCTACGCGCCGACGATGTCGTGTAGTTCGAGCGGCTTATCGACCTGCGCGAACCACTCGGCGCGATTCGCGGCACGGCGGCGACCGCGTTCGTCGAGCGGAAGTCGCAATTGTCGCAGCAGCGCCCCGACCTCTTCACGCGCGGTGACATGCCCCATGCTCGGCCGCGTCCCGAGCGTTGCCGCGGTGAGATCGTCTAGCGCAGTGAGACCCCTCGGAAAGAACTCGCGATACACCGAACGTTCGGCCATCCCGTCGAGCGGCCGGAAGCCGATCTGCCGGGCAAGGTCTTTCAGGCTCGCGGCGACGAACTGAGTGTTGCGCGACGCCATGGTCGACAACCTGTTGCGCACGACGATCCAGTCGGTATCGACGCCATCGAGCTGGCGCCGGTTGCGCCGCGCGTCCTGAACCATCGTGGCGTAGTGACTTGGACCGGTGACTGCGAGCGTCGCCGGATCGACGCGGCCGAGCACGTCGAAATCCAGAAAGCTGTCGTTGATCGGGGTGACCAGCGTGTCGGCCATCGAATGCGCCAGCCTCATCAGGTAGCTGTCAGCGCCCGGCGTATCGATCACGATGAAATCGTAGGTCTGCTCGGCCGCCGCCACCGCTTCGGCGAACTGCTCGAACTCGGCCTGTTCGTTCTCGGCAACCTGCATGCTTTCGCCAAGCTGGATGCAGCGATGATGCGGCAGTTCGAGATCAGCGCCGGTATGGCGCGCCCATTGCCGACGATTGTTGATCGTGCGGGTGAAGCTCTGCTGTCGGCAGTCGAGATCAATACTGGCGACGCGTTGCCCGGCCTTGAGCAGCGCCACAGCGATATGGAGTGCAAGCGTCGACTTGCCCGAACCGCCCTTCTCGTTGCCGAGAACGATCACGTGCGCCGCGCCGGACTGAGCTTGGGTCGCCTGTAGAAGCATCGCTGTCCCTTTGCGGATATCTTCGAAGCGTCCGCATCCGCCGGTCAAGCAAATTGCGTACAGGCGCTGCAGGATCAATCCCGATCGCCCTTCATCATGAATCGTAACCTCTCGATACGCCATTCCGGGCGCTGGAAATCCGGTTCGGCTTGGCGGTGGAACAGTTCGTTTGATAAGATCGAAGTCCTGACGGCACAGCCGTCCTCTCCCTCATCGCTTGCGAGTTGTCATGTCCCGTCCTCCCGTCGTCGCCAGAACTGTTCCTGCCCTTCGCCGCGCCCTCGGCGAGTTGCGCCGCCGCAACGCCACGGTGGCACTGGTACCGACCATGGGAGCCCTGCACGACGGCCACATCTCGCTGGTACGCCTCGCCAAGCGCCGCGCCGACAAGGTGGTGGTGTCCGTGTTCGTGAACCCGACGCAGTTCGCGCCGAACGAGGATTTCGGTTCCTATCCGCGGACCTGGAAGGCGGATGCCGCCAAGCTTGCCGCCGAGAACGTCGATCTGATCTGGAATCCGGACGTGAAGTCGATGTACCCGGACGGCTTCGCCAGCCGCATCGGCGTCGACGGCCCAGCCGTCGCGGGCCTTGAAGACCGCTTCCGTCCCCACTTTTTCGGCGGCGTCGCAACCGTGGTCGGCAAGCTGTTCATCCAGGTGCGGCCGGATTTCGCAATCTTCGGCTCGAAGGATTATCAGCAGCTCCGCGTGGTGACGCGGATGGCCGCCGACCTCGACACCGGTGTCAAGGTGATCGGCGCGACCACCGTGCGCGAGCGCGACGGACTCGCGATGTCGTCGCGCAACGTCTACCTCTCGCCAGAACAGCGCCAGATCGCGCCAATTCTGTACCGCGCGATGAAGGAAGTGGCGAAGCTGCTGAAGGCCGGCAAGACCGTCGAGGCGTCGCTGAAGGTCGGTAGCGAAATGATCACCAGCGCCGGATTCACGCTCGACTACCTCGAAGCCCGCCACGCCGAGACATTGGCACCGATCCGATCTCGCAAAGACGGCCCGATCCGCCTGCTCGTCGCCGCCAAGATCGGCACGACAAGGCTGATCGACAACATCGCGGTGTGAGCTGACGAGTTCGCTTCGCCTCACCGCGCCGTCATGGCCGGGCTCGTCCCGGGCATGACGGGCCTTGTGATCAGGAAGCGCTACAGCAATCCCAGTTCGCGCAGCTCGCGCCGCATCGGTTCGGGCATCGCGGCAATGCCTTCGGCGGCCTTGCCGAGGTCGGGCGGCGCGTCGGCCGCGGCGAGGTAGCGCCAGCCCTGAAACGGCCGCATCGGCCGCGGGCTGACCGGGTGCACCTTCGGCTCCATGATCAGGCGGCAGCGGCCGATGCCCTCTGCGTCGCGGAACGGCTCGATGCCGATCAGCCGCGTGCGCGCCGCGATCTCGCCGCGGATTACCCAGTAGAGCGAGCCGCCATCGAGCACTTCGGCATCGCGCTTCGGAACCATGCGGGTGATGTGGAAGTGCTGGCGCGGCAGCCCCTGTGCCTGCGCCAGACGGGCACGCTCGGCGACGCGGCTGGTCAGTTCCTTCACCGACTCGCAGCCGACCGCCAGCTTGATCAGATGAAGCGCCATGATGTCCGAACGATCCTGAATGCGAGGAAGTCTCGCTTTCAGTTATCCGAATTCGGCTGCGCGGGCGCAAGCTGCACGGGCGCAGCGGCGGGCTTCGGTTTCGGCGGAGCAGCGCGCTTGACCGGCGCGGGCGCCTGCCCGTTCGCCTGCGCGGGGGCGCTGGTCTGCACCTGGGCATTGGCGGCAGCCGGCGGACGCTTCGCGGCATGCCCAGCGGGCGCGGCCACGGCTGGCGCGGCGGGCTTGGGTGCAGGCTGCGCCGGCTCGGTCATGATCGAGATCGGCGGAATCGACGCGGAGGTCGCGTAATCGATATTCACAGGCTTGCCGCTGGGTGGCTCTGGCACGGTCGGCGCTGCAGCCGCAAGCGCCCCGCCCGTCGCGCCCTGCCACGATGCCGAGGCTCGGGTCACCGCCATTTCGTAGGCGTGCTCGTTCATGTTCGCGGCGATGCGGCTGTGGTCGGTCAGCGACTTGTAGGCGGCGCAGTCGTCCGGCACGCAACGCTCTTGGGCCGCCAATACATAGGCGATCAGACCATAGCGGTCGCGCTCGATGGAGCGGCGCAGGCGATCGATCTCCGGCGTCATTCGCTTATCGGCCGCCGCAACATCTCCAAGCGCCGTCAGTTGAGCGAGGCGAGTCGACGCGTAGGACACCGCGGCAGCGATCGTCTCCGGCGCGCCGAACAGCGCCCGCTCGCAGGCCGCCTGCACGGCGTCACCGGCAAGATCGTCGACGCAGGCAAGCGCCGGCATCGCGCCGATCGAGCGGCTGGCATCGGTGCTGCGAAGAGACGGCGGGGCGCTGTCGGGGAACGGCCGCCACGTCGCGAAGCCGGCGACACCCACCGCCAGCAGCGTGATGACCCCGAGCACCGCATTGGCCACCGATCGATCGGCCCGCAGCAGCGCGATCATCAGGACCAGAGCGAAGACCGCAAACGCGGCAATCGCGGCCAAGATCGGCAGATTTGGCGAATGCAGAATGTGGTCGGCCGTGGCCGCCCCGGAAGCCCAGTCCATGCGCGTTGTCCCCTTACGCGTATCCGGCTCAAATCAACACGGATTTGCGACGAAAATGCGCGCAAGCTCAGCGCAATATGGCAACTTCGGGTTCCGCTGGCCCGCCTGGTGACGGGGAGACGGCCGCGTGGCGGCCGTCAGCAGACGGTGAGCTGGCTCTCTTTGGCCACGCGTTCGAAGGCTTCGGACGAGCTTTTGATGCGATACTGGCAGTCGGCGCCGTCGGTGGGCAGCAGTCGGATGATCTCGTAGATTCCGCCCGCGGCCGGACGGGCAACATTGCTGGCGGTAAAATATACGTTCTCACCCACCACGAACTTGTGCTTCAACGCTCTACTCCATGCGCCACGAGAACGCCGGCTGCCAAAAAATCCCCAGAACGACCGGCTGAAACCCCGCCGGGCGTATAGCACGCGGAGCCCTCCACTGACCAGTGAGTTGCGGGCATGGCTCCGACCCGAATTTGCAGATTTTTCAGCGTGATAGGCGTAAATTCCGGCTCCTGGGCACCGCCTGCCGAGGCGGCTGCCGGAACCCGGTTCAATCAGTCTCGAAACGCGGGATGACCAAGGTCTCGGCGAGCGCCGCCTCGGTCCACTCGCGAACCGCCGGCAGCGCCTGCATCACCGCCACGTATCCCTGTGAAATCGGATCCAGCTCGACCGCGTAGGTGCGGAAACGCTGCACCACGGGCGCGAACATTGCGTCGGCGGCGCTGAAGGCGCCGAACAGATACGGCCCGGTCCGACCGTAGCGCTGGCGGCAGTCCGCCCAGATCTGCTGGATCCGCGCGATGTCGGCTTTTGCCGTATCGGACAGCGGCTTCGGTGCGACCGGACGATGGATGTTCATGCCGCATTCACTGCGCAGCGCCGCAAAGCCTGAATGCATTTCGGACGAGACCGAACGCGCATGAGCCCTTGCGGCGACGTCGTCCGGCCAGAGCTGCGCTTTCGGGAAGCGTTCCGCGGCGTATTCGATGATCGCCAGCGAGTCCCAGATGGTGACGTCGCCGTCGACCAGCACCGGCACCTTGCCGGAATCCGTAAAGGCGAGGATGCGGCGCTTGTCGGCATCGCCGGTGTAGAGCGGAATCATCACCTCGTCGAACGCGATGCCGGTCGCCTTCAAGGCGATCCATGGCCGCATCGACCAGGACGAGTAGTTCTTGTTGCCGATCACCAGCGTGCGCGTCATCGATGAACTCCAAGCAGCCGATTCAGTGCGGCGTCGCGTTACTCAATCGCGGCGGCGGGCGCGCTGTCAATTGGTGGCGGTTGCGGTGAGCTGCGCAATGCGGCAGGTGTGAGCGATGAATACTCCGGATTCGCCAAGCGCTGCGCCGGCGTCGTTGCACGACGCCCTCCTCTCGGTCCTGACCAAAGCCGGCTCCGGCACGCTGAGCGCGCCGGAGATCGCGCATGCGATCGCACCCGAAGGCGACTGGCACCGCCTGCTGATGCCGATCCGCCGCGCCGCCGTCGAACTGGCGCTGGCCGGCCGGCTGGTGATCTATCGCAAGGGCAAGCCGGCTGATCCGAACGACTTCCGCGGCGTCTACCGCCTCGGGCTGCCGCGGCACGACTAGAGCGCCGATCCCCGCAGAGCAGCTACGAACTGCTGTCGGTTGTCCTGATTAACCTTGCAGGCTACCAGCACGAGTGGCTGCAAGGGACGCGTGAGCCGGATGACGGACAAGGCAAGGGTTTGCAATGGCCGCTGTCACTGCGGCACGGTTCGCTTCAAAGTGACACTCAGCGAGGGCTTCGACTCGATCCGCCGCTGCACCTGTTCGTATTGCCGGATGCGCGGCGCCGTGGTGGCGATGGCCGAGATGGGCGGGATCGAGATTCTGCAAGGCGAAGACGCGCTGACGACGTACCGCTTCCACACCGGCACGGCGAAGCACTTTTTCTGCTCACGCTGCGGCATCTACACCCATCACCAGCGCCGCTCGAACCAGAACCTCTACGCCGTCAACGTCGCCTGCCTCGAGGGGGTGAGCCCGTTCGATTTCGCCGAGGTGCCGGTGATGGACGGGATCAATCACACCAACGACACCGGCCAGCCGACGCGCCGGGCCGGTACGCTGCGCTTCATCCCGGCCGATTGAACAGCCGAGGGTAGCTAAGGCGCCGGTACCAGCCTGTCGCTGCGATGGCGCAGCCGATACGCCAGCAATCCCGCCCATTCGTGCGCGGCGACGTCCATCCGCGCCAGCCCGCTGCTGAGCCGATTGAACGGTTGCGCCGCGTCCTGCCATCCGCGGGTCCGCCAGTCGACCGGATAGGCGACCACGTCGAAACCGGCAGCGCGAAAGACTTCGATCGAGCGCGGCATGTGAAACGCCGAGGTCACCAGCAGCCACAGTTCACCCGGCTTGGGCGAAACCAGTTCTCGGGTGAAGCGGGCATTCTCGGCGGTGGTCCGCGAGCGCCGCTCCAGCAACAGCCGCTCCTTCGCCACGCCGAACCGTTCGAACAGTTCCGCCGCGACCGGCGCCTCGGGAACCGAGTCGGCCAGCAAATTGCCGCTGCCGCCGCTATAAACGATCCGCGCCTGCGGATAGTCCCGCGCCAATTCAAGCGCGGCGACGACGCGCTCGGCCGACGAGTCCAGCTCCACCGAATTGCGCGCGGCACTCACATCCGAATCGAGTGCGCCGCCGAGCACGATGATGCCGTCCGGAGCCTTGCCGGCGTACTGCCAAGGCGGAAAGCGCTCCGACAGAGTCAACAGCATCACGCTGCCGAGCGGCGAATAGCCGGCGATCAGCAGCAGCACCACGCCGGTCGCCAGAATGCGCGTCCCTGCCCGCCGCCACCGCGTCAGCAGCAGGACGAGCCCCGCCACACAGATCGTCGCGATCAGGTTGGAGGGATGGATGAAGAATCCAACAACTTTGGACAGGACGAAAAACATAGGTCACCCGCGACAGCCGAGGCTCGCGAGGTGGCGGGATTCCTCCGGCGAGGTCAATCCGGTGCGATGTCGCCTCAATCCCACTCCGGCTCGGTGGTGCTGTGGACCAGCCGGCCTTCCGGATGATGCAGCGCAAAGATCTGCTGCATCTCGGCGTCGCTGAGCTCGAAGTCGAACACATCGATGTTCTGCGACAGACGCTCGATACGCGAGCTGCGCGGGATCGCCGCCACGTTCTGCTGCACCAGCCAGCGCAGGCACACCTGCGCTGAGGTCTTGCCGTGCGCGGCACCGATATGAGTCAGGATCTCGTTCTGCTTCGCCTGGCCGCGGGCGATTGGACTGTAGGCCACCATCGCAATGCCGAGTTCGGCGCAAATGGCGCGTACATTGGTCTGGTCGAGAAACGGATGGTACTCGACCTGATTGCACACCAGCGGCGCCGGGCACGCCGCCACCGCCTGTTTCAAAAGCGCCACCGTGAAGTTCGAAACGCCGATGTGCCGCGTCATGCCGAGCTCCTGCGCATGCGCGAGGCCGCCGAGCGTCTCCGTGAGCGGCACCTGCGGATTGGGCCAGTGCAGCAGCAACAGATCCACTTCCGACAACCGCATCTTGTGCAGGCTTTCTTTGGTCGAGCGCAGCAGATCGTTGGGCGCGAAGTGGGTGGTCCAGACCTTGGTGGTGACGAACAGCTCGCCGCGACGCACATGAGCGTTGCGGATGCCCTCGCCGACGTCGCGTTCGTTGTTGTAGATCTGCGCGGTGTCGACGTGACGATAGCCCATCCGCAGCGCCTGCTCGACGATCCGGGCGCACGCATGGCCGCTCAGCTCGCCGGTACCGAGCCCGATCGCGGGAATCTTTGCGCCATGAGCTTCCACGAACTGCATTTCGGCCTCGCAGTCGGCAACGCAAACTCGCTGACGCGGAGTATGCACTCCGACCACCGCGAATCCAATCATCTGCGATTACGAGGCACCGGGTTCCACCCGGCGACGTTAATACCCCGATAAAGGGCTTACTTCAGCCCGAACCACAGCGTGGCGATGCCGAGAAACGAGAAGAAGCCGACCACGTCGGTAACGGTGGTCACGAAAGTTCCGGACGCGACTGCCGGATCGGCGCGAACCCGGTCGAGCGCCATCGGGATCAGGATGCCACCCAGCGCGCCGGCGACCAGATTGCACACCATCGCCAGCGCGATCACCACGCCGAGTCCGGCGACTCCGAACCAGGCGTAGGCGGCGAGCCCGGTGATCACCGCGAAGCCGACGCCGTTGACGAGGCCGACCGTCGCCTCGCGCATCACCACCCGCATCGCGTTCCACGGCCCGAGTTCGCGCGTGGCCAGCGCCCGCACCGCCACCGTCATGGTCTGGGTCGCGGCGTTGCCGCCCTGGCTGGCGACGATCGGCGCCAGCACCGCCAGCGCCACCATCTGCTGCAGCTGGCCCTCGAACAGGCCTAGCACCGAGGAGGCCAGGAACGCGGTGGCGAGATTGACCAGCAGCCAGTTGAAGCGGCCACGCGCAATGGTCCAGACTCGGTCGGACAACTCTTCGTCGCTGGTGACGCCGCCGAGCGCCTTGAGGTCTTCGTCGGCCTCCTCCTCGATGACGTCGACCACGTCGTCGATGGTGATGACGCCGACCAGCCGGTTGTCGGGATCGACCACCGGCGCGGCGACGAGGTTGTACTTGCCGAACAGCCGTGCGACCTCCTCCTGATCGTCCAGCACCGAGACCTTGCGGCGGTCCTCGTCGATCAG
>NZ_JBMDXE010000024.1:0-4709 GCF_048594845.1 Rhodopseudomonas sp.
GCCGAACCGAAAACCGCCGATGCCGCCGACGCTTTGGCCATCGCCATCACCCACGCCCACCACCGCGTCAGCGCGCAACGGCTGAAGGCGGTGGGCGCATGAGGATGTTTGGAGCGATGCCTCTCCGCGCCCGCAGCGCGCCCCCTCTCCCCTCTCCCTTGCGGGGAGGGGTCGGGGGTGGGGGTCCCCGGGCACTGTGCTAGTGTTGTTCGCAGGCACGGTGCTCGCGTCGCCCTCACCCCAGCCCTCTCCCGCCAGCGGGAGAGGGGACGTGCCGCAAGCGGGGAGAGGCCTCGGCTTACATTGCAAGACTGACATCGCCGTCCCCACCATCATGCCCCCACCGCCTTCAGCCGCTGTGCGCTGACGCGGTGGTGGGCGTGGGTGATGGCGATCGCCAGGGCGTCGGCGGCGTCGGCGCTCTTGGGATCGGCCTTGGGCAGCAGGATCTTCAGCATCATCTGGATCTGGGTCTTGTCGGCATGGCCGGCGCCGACCACCGTCTTCTTGACGAGATTGGGGGCGTATTCGGCGACCAGCAGACCGTGCATTGCCGGCACCAGCATCGCCACGCCGCGCGCCTGGCCGAGCTTCAGCGTCGCGGCGCCGTCCTTGTTGACGAAGGTCTGCTCGACGGCGGCCTCGGCCGGCGCATAGGCGGCCAGCACCTTCTCAAGCCCGGCATGGATCCCCAGCAACCGCTCGGCCAGCGGCAGCGTGTCCTTCGGCTCGACCGAGCCGCACGCCACATAGACCAGCCGATTGCCCTCGCTCTCGACCACCCCCCAGCCGGTGCGGCGGAGGCCGGGGTCGATCCCGAGAATGCGGACGCTGCGAATCGGCGGCTGGCTCATGGCGCAGTGATAACGCCAGATAGACGTGAACGAAACAGAAACGGGGGATCGGGAAGCGCAGTCCCCAGCGAGGTCGGGCTGGAGCGAAGCTTCAGGAGACGCTCCACCCCCTTGCCGATCATCCCCGACAGCGCCTGTTCCCCGGATGCTGCGCAGCGCGCCGCTCTTGGCGGCGTGGTGCGCTGCTGATCCGGGGCCCGGTGCTGGCACTGCAGCGAAACCGGGGTCTCGGGGGTGTTGAGCGGAGGAACCGGGGTCCCGGATCTGCGGAGCAGCGCTGCGCGCTGCACCGCGTCCGGGACACGGGGAAGAGTCTGACGCTTAACCCGCCATCTTCGCCATCAGCGCGTCGGACACTTCGAAGTTCGCGTAGACGTTCTGGACGTCGTCGTGGTCGTTGAGGTTGTCCATCAGCTTGAACAGCTTCTCGCCGGTCTCGTCGTCGACCGCGACGGTGTTCTGCGGCTTCCAGATCAGCGCGGCCTTGCGCGGTTCGCCGTATTTGGCCTCGAGCGCCTTGGCGACGTCGCGGAAGGTGTCCTGCGAGGCGTAGATTTCGTGGCCCGATTCGGAGGAGGCGACGTCGTCGGCGCCGGCCTCGATGGCGGCTTCCAGCATGTCGTCGGCGGAGGCCTTGTCGGCGTCGTATTCGATCACGCCGGTGCGGTCGAACATGAACGACACCGAGCCGGTTTCGCCGAGATTGCCGCCCGACTTGGTGAAGTAGGAGCGGATGTCGGAGGCGGCACGATTACGATTGTCGGTCAGCGCCTCGACGATCACCGCGACGCCGCCCGGGCCGTAACCCTCGTAGCGGATCTCGTCGTAGTTCTCAGAGTCGCCGCCGATCGCCTTCTTGATGGCGCGCTCGATGTTGTCCTTCGGCATGTTCTCCTGCCGCGCGGCGATCACCGCGGCGCGCAGGCGGGGGTTCATCGCGGGGTCGGGCGTGCCGAGCTTGGCCGCGACGGTGATTTCGCGCGCCAGCTTGCTGAACAGCTTCGACTTCTGCGCATCCTGCCGGCCCTTGCGGTGCATGATGTTCTTGAATTGGGAATGTCCGGCCATGCGTGCTCTCTCGCGGTCGATCAGGAAAATTTCGGGCTGCGGCGCGGGGTTATAAGCGGCGGAAGGGCCGAAATCAAAGACCTGCGCGGCCTTCTCCTCCGAATGGCCTGTTTTCCGCAGAGGGAAATTTAACCTCACCTTCACCACGCCACGCGAGTATCAGGCAAATTTCTCGGTTTGCGGGAGGATTTATGGCGTTCGGCCTCTTTCGGAAGCGGCAGGCGGAAACGCCGGCGCCGGACGCTGCCGCCGTGGCTCCGCCGCCGCAGGCGCTCACCACCGCGGTCGCCGACGAGGCCGATTCGGCATCCGACATCCTCGAACTGCTGGAACTCGAACTCGGCTCGCTGATTCGCCAACTCGAACGCGCCGCGCAGTCGGTCACCACCGGCGTGCAGGCCACCACCACCACGCTGCACACCATCCGCGAGCGCACCGACGCGCTGACCGGCCACACCAGCGCCGCGCAGGCGACCGCGGTGTCGTTCTCGCAGGCGGCCGACAAGTTCACCCACTCGGCCGAAGGCATCGGCGCGCAGGTGCGCCAGGCCTCGCAGCTCGCCGACGATGCCAGCGCCGCCGCCAACGAAGCCACCGCCAATGTCGAGCGGCTAAGGGATTCCTCCGCGGCGATCGGCAATGTCGTCAACCTGATCGCCCAGATCGCCCGGCAGACGACGCTGCTGGCGCTGAACTCGACCATCGAGGCGGCGCGCGCCGGCGCCGCCGGCCGCGGCTTCGCCGTGGTGGCGACCGAGGTCAAGGCGCTGGCGGTGCAGACCCAGGAGGCGACCGAGGAGATCAAGCGCAAGATCGATGCCCTGCAGCGCGACGCCTCGAGCTCGGCCGATGCGGTGCATCGGATCACCAGCGCGATCGCGGCGATCCGCCCGGTGTTCGACACCGTCAACGGCGCCGTTGCCGAGCAGAACGCCACCACCGGCGACGTCGCCGGCAACGCCGCCACCGCCGGCAATTTCATCGTCTCGGTCGGTGACAGCGCCGCCGAGATCGAGAGCGCCACCCGCGACGCCGAGCAGCACGGCGCCGACGTCGCCCGTGCCGGCCAGACCGTGACGCTGTTCGCCGAGAAGCTGCGCGCCCGCACCGCGGTGCTGCTCAAGCAAGGCGAGCGCGAGGAGGCGCGCCGGCGCGAGAAGCTGCCGTGCCATCTGACCATCGAGATCGCGGCGCCGCGCGGGCGGATCAGCGCGCCGGTTTACGAGATCTCGCAGGGCGGCGTGCTGATCGCCGGCCCGGCCGCGGCGTCCCTCGCGGTCAATCAAACTTACGACGCCGAGCTGCAGGAGATCGGCGCCTGCCGGCTGCGCATCACCGAGCACGGCAGCGCCGGCGCGCAGGCGATGTTCATCGCACCGAGCCCGGCGCTGCAGGAGGCGATCGAGGACCGGCTGTGGGCGATCCGCGACGAGAACTCCGGATTCGTCGCCCGTGCTCTCGAAGCCGGCACCGAACTACACCGCATCTTCGAGCGCGGCATCGCCACCGGCGCGATCACGCTCGACGACATGTTCGACGACAGCTACGTGGAGATTCCCGGCACCAATCCGGTGCAATATCGCACGCAGATTCTCGACTGGGCCGACCGCGCGCTGCCGCCGTTCCAGGAAGCGTTCCTCGCCAAGGACTCGCGCATGGCGTTCTGCGTGATGATCGACCGCAACGGCTATCTGCCGGTGCACAACCGCATCTACTCGCAGCCGCAGCGCCCCGGCGACGTCGCGTTCAACACCGCCAACAGCCGCAACCGCCGCATCTTCAACGACCCCGCCGGCCTCGCCGCCGGCCGCAACACCCGCCCGTTCCTGATCCAGAGCTACGCCCGCGACATGGGCGGCGGCAACATGGTGATGATGCGAGAGATCGACGTCCCGGTGAAGGTGCGCGGGCGGCACTGGGGCGGGTTCAGGACGGCGTATAAGCTGTAGAGATTGCGCTGACGCGCCTCGCTCCCCGCGATTAGTTCGGACGAGGCCTTACCCCACCTTCAGTGTCATCGCCCGCGAAGGCGGGCGACCCAGTATTCCAGTGCGTTCATCAGTCTGCACGGTGTCATCTCTGACGCTCTGCAATACTGGATCCCCCGCATGCGCGGGGGATGACGATCGGGTGTGGGGCTGGGCGTTGCCACACAACAGTTGCTTGTGGGGCAGCTCGTTGTCGAACAACGGCTTGTTGTGGGGCACCGCGCCCCCCAACTTCCGCCGTCACGCGCGGGCTTGACCCGCGCATCCATCGCGCGCTTGGCGCGCTGCTAACAACGTTCTTGCGAGGGGGATGGATTGCCGGGTCAAGCCCGGCAATGACGATCGAATTGGGTCCGAGAGGTTGCGGCTCAAGCACGCGCTCTGCCTACTTCGCCGATCCGACCACCGCTTTGCAGGCGTCCGAGAGGCTGGCGAAGTTGTCGGCGAGGCATTTCTTGATGCGGCCGCCGCCGGGCGTCACGCTGTTGCAGAACTTCTGGTAGTCGGGCTTGCAGGCTTCGCGGGCGGCAGCGCGATCCTGGGCGCTGGCGAGCGACAGCGACACCGCGAGCGCGGCGATCACCAATGCGGCGACGAGGCAAGCGCGCACCAGCGCGTCGCTGGCGTAGAACAAAGCAGGCCGGGAACGGCCGGAGGTCGACATCAATCGGGGCATGAGGGCTCCTTTGATCCAGTTGCAAAGGATGGGTCGTTTTGCACGTCCGGCAGGCGGATGTAGGTGATACGCTGCAGCCGCCGCGATCCCTCGCGCCGCGCCGGCTCAGCGAAACATTCCGCC
>NZ_JBMDXE010000240.1:0-23237 GCF_048594845.1 Rhodopseudomonas sp.
TTGGCGCGCGGCGAGGGTTTTTCCGGTCTCGGTGGCGCCAAGGTGCGTCTCGTTTTCGCGGACCATCAGGCCGATCCGCAGAAGGGCCGCGCCGAGGCCGAGCGCCTGATCACGCAGGAAAAAGTTTGCGCGATTGTCGGTACCTATCAGAGCGCCGTCGCCGTTACGGTCAGCCAGATCTGCGAGCGCTACCAGGTGCCGTTCCTGTCGGCCGACAACTCCTCGCCCAGCCTGCATCGCCGTGGTCTGAAGTACTATTTCCGCGCCGCGCCGCACGACGAGATGTTCTCACAGGCGATGTTCGACTTCTTCGATGCGCTGAAGAAGAAGGGCCAGAAGATCGAAACGCTGGCGCTGTTCCACGAAGACACGATCTTCGGCACCGACTCGTCCAATGCTCAGCTCGCGCTTGCCAAGGAGCGTGGCTATAAGGTCGTCGCCGACATCAAGTACCGCGCCAACTCACCGTCGCTGACCGCCGAAGTGCAGCAGCTCAAGGCCGCGGATGCCGACGTGCTGATGCCGTCGAGCTACACGACGGACGGCATTCTGCTGATCCGCACCATGGGCGAGCTCGGCTACAAGGCCAAGAACATCGTCGCGCAGGATGCAGGCTTCTCCGAGAAGGCGCTGTACGACGCCGTCGGTGACAAGATCCCGGGCGTGATCTCTCGCGGCTCATTCTCGCTCGACCTCGCGCAGAAGCGGCCGATGGTAGGCAAGATCAACGATATGTACAAGGAAAAGTCGGGAAAGGATTTCAACGACTACTCGTCGCGGCAATTCATGGGCCTGATCGTCATGGCGGACGCGATCAACCGGGCCAAGTCGACCGACGGCGAGAAGATCCGCGAGGCGCTGGTCGCCACCGACATGCCGGGCGAACAGACAATCATGCCGTGGGCCCGCGTTAAATTCGACGAGCAGGGCCAGAACACCTTCGCCGACCCGGTACTGCTGCAATATGTCGGTGGCAAGTTCGTCACGATCTTCCCGGAGCAGGCCAAGGTCGCCGAGGCGATCTGGCCGATGCCGTAAGAGGGGACGGTGATGCGACGTACGTTTTTCGTTCGCATCACGTCTCTTCAAATGCCGCGTCATCCTGAGGTGCTCGCCGCGTTTGCGGCGAGCCTCGAAGGATGGGCCACCACCGCCGCGCCATCCTTTGAGGCTCGCAAGAGCTCGCACCTCAGGATGACGCTCCCACGTGACCCGGAGCATCGCCATTGACCACCGCCACGATCATCCAGTCCCTTGCCAGCGGCCTGTTGATGGGACTTCTCTACGGGCTGGTCGCGGTCGGCCTGGCTCTGATCTTCGGCCTGATGGACGTCACCAACTTCGCCCACGGCGAATTCCTGATGTTGGCGATGTACATCACCTTCTTCCTGTTTGCCTTTTTCGCGATTGATCCACTGCTCGCCGCGCCGCTGGTCGGGGCGGCGATGTTCGTGTTCGGTGCGGTGGCCTACTTGTTAGTGGTCCGCTTCGCGATGCGGGCCAAAGCTAATATCGGCATGGTGCAGATCTTCACCACCTTCGGCCTCGCCATCCTGATGCGCGGTCTGGCTCAGTATTTCTTCACGCCGGACTATCGCAGCATCAATGTCTCCTGGCTGGGCGGCAAGACAATTGAGATCGGCGGCGTGTTCCTGCCGGTGCCGCAGCTGGTCGGCGCGCTGGTGTCGCTGGCGGCGTTCGGCGCGCTGTACTTCTTCATCAAGAAGACCGACTTCGGCCGCGCGCTGGAGGCGACCCGCGAGGATGCCGGCGCGGTGGCGCTGGTCGGCATCGACAAGAACAAGGTGTTCGCGCTCGGCTGGGGTCTCGGCGGCGCTCTGGTCGGTCTGGCCGGCGCCGTGATGGCGATGTTCTTCTACATCTACCCGGACGTCGGCGCCTCGTTCGCGCTGATCGCCTACGTCACTGTAGCGCTCGGCGGCTTCGGCAGCGTGTTCGGCGCCTTCGCGGGCGGCATCATCGTCGGTTTGGTCGAGGCAACCACGGCAATGATCCTGCCGCCGTCACTGAAGTCGATCGGCATCTACGCCGTATATCTGCTCGTTGTGTTCATTCGGCCGCGCGGCCTGTTCGGATCGATCTGATGGACGACGCTCACACCAAACGCCGTCGCCGCGATCTGATTGTTGCGGCCCTCCTCGCGGTCGCGGCCGCCTGTGCCCCGCTGTTCGTCAAGGACGTCTACGTCCAGAACATCATGGTGCTAACCCTGATGTATGCGGCGCTGTCGCAGGCCTGGAACATCCTTGGCGGTTATTGCGGCCAGATCTCGCTCGGCCACGCGCTGTATTTCGGGCTCGGCGCTTACACGACGGTGCTGCTGTTCACCAAGTTCGGCGTGCTGCCGTGGTTCGGCATGATCGGCGGCGGCATCATCTCGGCGGCGATTGCGCTGGGGCTCGGCTATCCGACCTTCCGACTGCGCGGCCATTACTTCGTCATCGCCACCATCGTCATCGCCGAAATTGGCTTCCTGCTGTTCCACAATTGGGACTGGGCCGGTGCGGCGCTGGGCATCGACATCCCGGTGCGTGGCGACAGCTGGGCCAAGTTCCAGTTCACACGCAGCAAGCTGCCTTACTACTACTTCGCTCTGGTGTTCTGCTGCGTCGCCTGGCTGGTGACATGGTGGCTGGAGAATTCGAAGTGGGGCTATTGGTGGCGCGCGGTGAAAGACAACCCGGAAGCCGCTGAAAGCCTCGGCGTCGTGGTGTTCAACTCCAAGATGGGTGCGGCCGCTGTCTCCGCCTTTCTGACCGCGATCGGCGGCGCTTTCTACGCGATGTTCGTGTCCTACATCGATCCCGAAAGCGTCATGACATTCCAGTTCTCGTTGCTGATGGCGCTCCCCGCGGTGCTCGGCGGGATCGGCACGTTGTGGGGCCCGGTGCTCGGCGCAGCGATCCTGATCCCGCTCACGGAAGTGACGCGCTCCTTCATTGGCGGCTCCGGCCGCGGCGTCGACCTGATCCTCTATGGCACCGTGATCGTGCTAATCTCCCTGGCGCGACCCGAAGGTTTGATCGGCCTGTTCTCGCGCCGCCCGGCCTCGAAGGGAGTGCCACAATGACCGCGCCGCTTTTGGAAACCCGCGGCGTCTGGCAGCGCTTCGGCGGACTGGTCGCCAACAGCGACGTCTCCATCTCGGTCGGGCGTGGCGAGATCGTCGGCCTGATCGGCCCCAATGGCGCCGGCAAGTCGACGCTGTTCAACCTGATCGCCGGCGTGCTCCCGCCCACGCAGGGCTCGATCATCTTCGACGGCGAGGACGTCACCAAGCTGCCGGCGACCGCGCGCTGCGCCCGCGGCATCGGCCGAACCTTCCAGGTGGTGAAGAGCTTCGAGTCGATGACGGTGATCGATAACGTCATCGTCGGCGCGCTGATCCGCACCACGGTGATGCGCGAAGCCCGCCGAAAGGCGCACGAGGTACTGAAATTCTGTGGCCTCGACGCGCGCGCCGACGTGCTCGCTAATCAGCTGATCCCATCGGAGAAGCGTCGCCTCGAAGTTGCACGCGCCCTCGCCACCGAGCCGAAGCTGCTGCTGCTCGACGAAGTCCTCACCGGTCTCACCCATACCGAGGCCGAGAAGGGCGTCGAACTGGTCCGGCGCGTGCGCGACACCGGCGTGACCGTGCTGATGGTCGAGCACGTCATGGAAATCGTGATGCCGCTGGTCGACCGCGCCATCGTGCTCGACCTCGGCAAGGTGCTCACCGAGGGCAAGCCGGCCGACGTCGTGCGCGATCCGAAAGTCATTACTGCGTATCTGGGGGATCGTCATGCTGTCGGTGCGTGAGGTCACCACCGCCTATAAGGGGCTGGTCGCGATTTCTCAGGTTTCGATCGAAGTCGAGAAAGGTGAGATCGTCTGCGTCGCCGGTGCCAACGGCGCGGGAAAATCGACGCTGATCAAATCCATCGCCGGCGCCGAGCGGCCGCGCTCCGGCTCGGTCGCATTCGACGGCGAGACCATCACCGGACTGGCCCAGCATCTCATCACGGCGCGTGGCATCGCCTATGTGCCGGAGAATCGCCGGCTGTTTCCGCGGCTGTCGGTCCACGACAATCTGCGGCTCGGCAGCTACATGTTTCGCGGCAAAGCCGATCGCGAGCAGCCGCTGGAGTTCGTGTTCAGCCTGTTTCCGAGGCTGAAGGAGCGGCTCGAGCAGCGCGCCGAGACGCTGTCGGGCGGCGAGCAGCAGATGCTGGCGATCGGCCGCGCGCTGATGACCCGTCCGCGTCTGCTGATGCTCGACGAGCCGTCGCAGGGCATCATGCCCAAGCTGGTCAGCGAAATCTTCCAGTCGGTGAAGAAGATCCGCGACGCCGGGATGACTGTGCTGATCGTCGAACAGCGCATGGCCGAGTGCCTCGAAATCGCCGACCGAGCCTACATCCTGCAAACCGGCCGGGTGCTGATGCAGGGCAAGTCAGCCGAGCTGATGGACAACCCCGACGTCCGCAAGGCGTATTTGGGGTTGTAGGCAGCCACTGTCCCGATAGAGTGCTGCGACTTCCTCCGTCGCCAGCGTCATTGCGAGCGAAGCGAAGCAATCCAGACACGACGTGCCCGTCGCTGGATTGCTTCGTCGCTGCGCTCCTCGCAATGACGGCGAATTTCTATTGGGCCGCCTATGCCGCGCTTTGCCGCTAATCTATCCTTCCTGTTCACCGAGCTGCCGTTCCTGGACCGGTTTGAGGCGGCGGCTGCGGCGGGATTTCGCGCCGTTGAGTTTCTATTTCCCTATGACTTTGCGCCGAACGACATCGCAGAGCGGCTGAGACGCTATGATCTGACGCAGGCTCTGTTCAACCTGCCGCCTGGAGACTGGACCGCGGGTGAGCGTGGCTTTGCCGCTCGCCCCGACAAGTTTGAGGAGCTGCAGCAGAGCTTGCACACCGCGCTGCCTTATGCGCTGGCGGCCGGGGCCAAGCGGGTGCATCTCCTGGCCGGTCTGGCAGACCGCCACGACGGCGAGGCGGTCTTGGCGTTTCGTCGGTCGCTGGCGGTGGCAGCGCATTTCTTCGCGCCGCATGGCATCGAGGTGATGATCGAGCCGCTCAACAGGCGGGACGTGCCGGGTTATTTTCTCGACGACTTTGGGGTCGCCCGCGACCTGATCCGCGAGCTCGGCATCGCCAATCTCAAACTTCAATTCGACATCTATCACTGCCAGATCCTGCATGGCGACGTGGTTATGCGGCTGCGCGAAATGATGCCGATCATCGGCCATGTCCAGATCGCCAGCGTGCCGTCTCGCCAGGAGCCGGACGGCGAGGAACTGAACTACCCGTTCCTGTTCGCGGAACTCGACCGGCTCGGCTATGCGGGATTCGTCGGCGCCGAGTATCGGCCGCGCACGGTCACCGGCGAGGGCCTCGGCTGGTTCGCGCCCTACAAGGCAGTCGCAGCCTGAAGCCTGCGTCCTGAGCGCCCCGGAATGACATCGAGCGGGTGCCGTCTGAGAGATGCCAGGTTCCGTGGCAGATTCGATCGAATGCGTCGGCTTCGTAGACGGGCGGGTGTTAGTACGTCTTGACGACTTACTGACTTAAAGTAGTTGCACTCAAAAACTTCGCCTCGACGGTTCCGATCTTAAGCCCTGAGTCAGGATTGCTGCACTACTTCAATAAGGGCGGCAGAAGCCGCAGCGCGGTGTCGGCCGTGGGGGCAGGGCGGCGCGTCTTTCAGTGTTATCAAGGATCCGACGATGTTCGACCGCCTTTCGATCCGCGCGAAAATCACAACAGTCTTGGCTTCGCTCCTGATCCTGATGATCGGGCTGGGCGGCGTAGCTATTCTGAAATTGCAATCCATCAATGCGAATACTGAAGACATCGCGACCAACTGGCTTCCCAGCGTCCGGGCGCTTGGCGATCTGCGGGCGACCGGAGTTACCTACCGAACCGTCGTTCGTCAGCATCTGCTTTCGTTCTCGGCGGAAGACAAGCAGGCGGTCGACAAGACCATGGACGCCGTCAAGGCGCGTCTCGCCGACGCCCGGACTGCGTACGAGCGCCTGATCAGTTCGCCGGAAGAGCGGGCGATCTATCGCGAATGGTCTCAGCTCTGGGATGAGTACGTCCGCGGCACGGACGAGGTACTGGCACGATCGCGTAAGGACGTCGGCCGCGTCTCCGAAGAAACCCGCGATTTCAACGCCAAAATCGTAAATCCGATCGGCGTCAAGGCGGATGATGTTCTGCAGCGAGACATCGACTTCAACAAGAACGGCGCCGACCAGGCCAGCAAGACGGCGGCCGATAGCTTCCGCTCTGCCCTGTTGATCGTGATCGGGATCCTCGCTGTCGCGACTCTCGTGGCGATCGGTCTTGGCATCTTCCTCGTTCGCGACGTGTCGCGCGGCATCGCTTCGATCATTCAGCCGATGCAGGCGCTCGGCCGCGGCGATTTGAGCGCTGTAGTTCCGCATCAGGGCGAGAAGACCGAGATCGGCGCGATGGCCGACGTGCTGCAGGTGTTCAAGCAGGCTCTGATCGACAAGAAGGCTGCCGACGAAGCTGCTGCCGTCGAGGCGGACGCCAAGATCGCACGCGGCCAGCGCGTCGATGCGATCACCCGTTCGTTCGAGTCGATGATCGGCGAGATCGTGCAGACCGTGTCGTCCGCCTCGACCCAGCTCGAAGCCTCCGCCGGATCGCTCTCCGCCACCGCCGGGCGCTCCCAGGAAGTGACCACCGTGGTCGCGTCGGCGTCTGAAGAAGCCTCCAACAACGTCTCTTCGGTGGCGTCCGCGACGGAAGAAATGGCTTCGTCGGTCAATGAAATCAGCCGGCAGGTGCAGGATTCGGCACGGATCGCCAACGAGGCGGTGGAGCAGGCCCGTCGCACCAATGCTCGCGTCGGCGAATTGGCGCAGGCCGCGACCCGGATCGGCGACGTGGTCGAGCTGATCAACACCATCGCGGGCCAAACCAATCTGCTGGCGCTGAACGCGACCATCGAGGCGGCGCGCGCCGGCGAGGCGGGCCGCGGCTTTGCGGTCGTCGCCAGCGAGGTCAAGGCACTGGCCGAACAGACCGCCAAGGCGACCGGAGAGATCAGCCAGCAGATCACCGGCATTCAGGCCGCGACGCAGGACTCGGTCGGGGCGATCAAGGATATCGGCGATATCATCGGCCGGATGTCGGAGATCGCGTCCACCATCGCGTCGGCGGTCGAAGAGCAGGGCGCCGCCACCCAGGAGATCGCCCGCAACGTTCAGCAGGCGGCGCTCGGAACCCAGCAGGTCTCGTCGAACATCGTCGACGTCCAGCGCGGTGCAGGCGAAGCGACGGCGGCTTCCACGCAGGTGCTCGCCGCCGCGCAGTCGCTGTCGGTCGAAAGCAATCGCCTGAAATCCGAGGTCGGGCAGTTCCTGCAGTCCGTCCGCGCGGCCTGACGCGTTCAGCAGAGGCGGCCGCGGGCTGGCCCCTCTGCAAGGCCTTCGAACTGATCACCTCGCGAGATTGTGCGATGCGGCAGGGCGCCATGCGTGCCCTGCCGCTTGGCTATTGGCCGGGCGTTCGGTAAGTCTCGTGAGGTCCGCGCGGGCAGCGCAGCCACTTTCCAATGATCGGGGAACGCCGACGAATGATCTCGCTGGTCCGCATCGCATTGAGCCGGCCCTACACCTTCGTGGTGCTCGCGCTGCTCCTGCTGATCGTGGGCCCGCTCGCCGCGATGCGCACGCCCACCGATATCTTCCCCGAGATCCGCATCCCGGTGATCGGAGTGGTCTGGCAATACACCGGCCTGCCGCCGGATCAGATGGCCGGCCGTGTCACCACGCCGTTTCAGCGCGCGCTGACGACGACGGTCAACGACATCGAGCACATCGTCGCCAACTCGTATAACGGGTTCGGCATCGTCAAGATCTTCTTCCAGCCCAACGTCGACATCCGCACCGCCAACGCGCAGGTCACCGCGATTTCGCAGACGCTGCTCAAGCAGATGCCGGCGGGCGCAACGCCGCCGCTGATCCTGAACTATTCGGCCTCGACGGTTCCGATCATCCAGCTGGCGCTGTCCGGCGACGGCATGACCGAGCAGAGCCTCGCCGACCTCGCGATCAATCAGCTCCGAACGCCGCTGGTCACCGTGCCGGGCGCCGCGATCCCGTGGCCTTTCGGCGGCAAGCAACGCCAGATTCAGATCGACCTCAACCCGGGCGCGCTGCAGGCGCGCGGGCTGTCCGGTCAGGATGTCGCCAATGCGCTGGCGGCGCAAAACCTGATTACGCCGGTCGGCACCCAGAAAATCGGCGAGTTCGAATACGTCATCCAGCTCAACAACTCGCCGCTAAAGATCGAGGATCTCGGCAATCTGCCGATCAAGGCGGTGAACGGCGCGATGGTCTACATCCGCGATGTCGCTTCGGTGCGCGACGGCAATCCACCGCAGACTAACATCGTCCACGTCGACGGCAACCGCTCTGTGCTGATGATGGTGCTGAAGGCCGGCGCGGTGTCGACGCTCGACATCATCGACGGCATCAAGCGCAAGATTACCGAGGTCAAGGACGCGATGCCGGAGTCGCTGAAGATCGCCTTGATCGGCGATCAATCGGTGTTCGTGCGCGGCGCGATCACCGGCGTCGCGGTCGAGGGCGTGATCGCGGCACTGCTGACCAGCGTGATGATCCTGTTGTTCCTCGGCAGCTGGCGTTCGACTATCATCATCGCGGTGTCGATCCCGCTGTCGGTGCTCGGCGCGATCATCTGCCTCGCGGCGATCGGCGAGACGCTGAACATCATGACGCTCGGCGGCCTCGCGCTCGCGGTCGGCATCCTGGTCGACGACGCCACGGTGACGATCGAGAACATCAACTGGCATCTCGAGCAAGGCAAGGACGTCGAAACCTCGATCCTCGACGGCGCGCATCAGATCGTAACGCCGGCGTTCGTGTCGCTGCTGTGCATCTGCATCGTGTTCGTGCCGATGTTCTTCCTGCAGGGCGTCGCGCGCTTCCTGTTCGTGCCGATGGCCGAAGCGGTGATGTTCGCGATGCTTTGGTCGTTCATCCTGTCGCGCACGCTGGTGCCGACGATGGCGAAGTATCTGCTGAAGCCGCATGTCCATCACGGCAGCCTCGACGGCAAGCAGCGCTCGCGCAATCCGCTGGTCCGCTTCCAGCAGGGCTTCGAAAGCCTGTTCGCACGCTTCCGCCATGGCTACGGCGATCTGCTGACCTTGGCGATGGGCCATCGCAAGCTGTTTGTCGTCGGCTTTCTCGGCGTCGTCGCGGTGTCGTTCACGCTGGTGCCGTTCCTTGGCCGCAACTTTTTCCCATCGGTCGATGCCGGCCAGATCCTGATGCATGTCCGCACCCAGGTCGGCACCCGCGTGGAAGAAACAGCCAATCAACTTGCCGAAGTGCAGAAGGCGATCCGCACCGTCATCCCGCCGGATCAGATCGAGACCATGACCGATAACATCGGCATGCCGATCTCGGGCATCAATCTGACCTATAACAACACCGGCGTGATCGGCACGCAGGACGGTGATATCCAGATCAAGCTGAAGGGCGAGCACAAGCCGACCGAGGAATACGTCAAGCAGCTGCGCGAACAGCTGCCCCGCCAGTTTCCTGGCATGAGCTTCGCGTTCCTGCCCGCCGACATCGTCAGCCAGATTCTCAACTTCGGCGCGCCGGCGCCGATCGATCTGCAGGTGCGCGGTGCCAATCTCGCCGCGAACTTCGAATACGCCGGCAAGCTGCTGGCCAAGATCAAGCGCATCCCGGGCGTCGCCGACGCTC
Organism: Rhodopseudomonas sp.; assembly: GCF_048594845.1. Lineage (GTDB taxonomy): Bacteria > Pseudomonadota > Alphaproteobacteria > Rhizobiales > Xanthobacteraceae > Rhodopseudomonas. The sequence continues at coordinate 9,788 of NZ_JBMDXE010000240.1, forward strand.
GGCTGCAGCAGTCGCCGAACAACCCGACCTTCAACATCGATGTCGACCGCACCCGCGCACAGTATGTCGGGCTGACGACGCGCGACGTCACCAACAGCCTGGTGGTGAATCTCGCCGGCTCGTCGCAGGTCGCGCCGACCTATTATCTCAATCCCGACAACGGCGTGTCGTATTCGATCGTGATGCAGACGCCGCAATATCAGATCGACTCGCTCGGCAAGCTCGAGACGATTCCGATCTCGGCCTCCGGCACGGCAGGCGCCAGCGCGCCGATCCTCGGCGGCATTGCCGATATCAAGCGTTCGGCTGGCAACGCGGTGATCTCGCAATACGACATTCAGTCGATGGTGCAGATCTTCGCCACCACGCAGGGCCGCGATCTCGGCGCCGTATCCGCCGACATCCGCAAGGTGATCGACGAGACCAAGGCCGATGTTCCGAAGGGCTCGTCAGTGGTGCTGCTCGGCCAGGTCGAGACCATGAACAGCGCCTTCTCCGGCCTGCTGTTCGGCCTGCTCGGCGCGATCGTGCTGATCTACCTGCTGATCGTCGTGAACTTCCAGTCCTGGGCCGATCCGTTCGTGATCATCACCGCGCTGCCGGCCGCGCTTGCGGGCATTGTCTGGATGTTGTTCGCCACCGGCACCACGATGTCGGTGCCGGCGCTGACCGGCGCGATCATGTGCATGGGCGTCGCCACCGCTAACAGCGTGCTGGTGATCTCGTTCGCGCGGGAGCGCTACGCGGTGCTCGGCGATCCGGTGCAGGCTGCGCTGGAGTCCGGCTTCGTCCGGTTCCGCCCGGTGCTGATGACGGCGCTGGCGATGATCATCGGCATGGCGCCGATGGCGCTCGGGCTCGGCGAGGGCGGCGAGCAGAACGCGCCGCTCGGCCGCGCCGTGATCGGCGGTCTGCTGTGCGCGACCTTCGCCACCCTGATGTTCGTGCCCGTGGTGTTCAGCATGGTTCACAAGAAACAGCCGGCGCAGGATGCCGCACCGGCCCCGGAGATGTCGCATGTCCACTGAAGCGCCGCCGCCGCGAAAGTCCCGCCGTGGCCTCGGCATTGCCGGCCTCGTGCTTGCCCTCGGCGCCGTTGCGGTGGTCGTCACCGGCATCAGCGCGCGGCAGAAGAGCAACGCCGAACTGACGGCTTGGACCGACGAGCAGGCGATCCCCAGCGTGGCGGTGGCAAAGCCGGACGGCAAGGCGCGCGCCAATTCGCTGGATCTGCCGGGCCGGCTCGAGGCGTACTCCCGTGCGCCGATCTACGCCCGCGTGTCCGGCTACGTGAAGAGCTGGAGCGCCGACATCGGCGCGAAGGTTAAGGCCGGGCAGGTGATCGCCGAAGTCGAAGCGCCCGATCTCGATCAGCAATTGCTACAGGCCCGCGCCGATCTCTTGAGCCAGCAGGCCAGTGCGCGTCTGTCGGAAGCGACGCTCAACCGGCGCAAGACGCTGGTGGCCTCCAACTTCGTCTCGGCACAGGAGATCGACGAGCGGACCGCGGACTTGTCGAACAAGAAAGCCGCGGTGAAATCCGGCGAGGCGAACGTCGAGCGGCTTGAGGCGCTCGCCGGCTTCAAGAAGATCACCGTGCCGTTCGACGGCGTCATTACCGAGCGCAACACCGATGTCGGCGCGCTGATCAGCGCCGGCTCCAATGCGGGCCCGGCGATGTTCGTTGTGTCGGACATCGCCCGGCTGCGCGTCTACGTCAACGTGCCGCAGACCTACGTGCCGATGATTAGGATCGGCGCCAAGGCGGTGATCACGCTGCCCGAATATCCGAACCGGACGTTCCCGGCGACGGTCGAAACCTCGTCGCAGGCCGTCGATGCCACCACCGGCACGACACGGATGCAGCTCGTGCTCGACAATCCGAAGGGCGAACTGATGCCGGGCGGCTACGCCAATGTGAAGCTGAGCCTGACCAGCGACCAGGTGTCGCTCTACGTGCCGGCCAGTGCGCTGATGTTCAACCGTGCCGGCCTGCGCGTCGCCACCGTCGGACCCGACGACCGCGTGCAGTTCAAGGACGTCAAGATCGCTCGCGACCTGGGCCGCGAGATCGAACTCGCCTCCGGCCTCGCTGCTGATGACCGCATCATCATTGCGCCGCCCGACGGCCTCTCCAGCGGCGACAAGGTCCGCGTTGTCGGCGACGCCGCCAAGGGCAAGCCGACCGCGTCGGAGAAGCAGGACGTCAAGGGGTAGACAGTCGCTCGCGACTCGCTTCTCCCCGGTGCCGTCATCCTGGGGTGCGCGCTCTTGCGCGCCTCGAAGGATGCGGAGACGCGGCCTGCGGCCATCCTTCGAGGCCGCCGCTACGCGGCGGCGCCTCAGGATGACGGCGACTTCGTTGAAGCGCTGCGGACCGCCGTGATCTGTTACTCGTCAGCCCGCCACTCTGGCACGCCATCGGCGCCCGCCGCGATCACTCCGCGCACGCCGACCGGGCTGTGATCCAGATCGGTCAGCACCGCCAGCGTCGCTTGATCCTGCGCCGGAACGCGGGCCAGAGTACGTGCGCCTTCGGAGGAGCGTAGCACCACGACGCCGTGCTCGATCTCGCCGCGGCCGGTGTAGATCACCGTCGAGCTCTCGATCGTGGCATCGCCCGTCACGTCGGTGACGAAAGGCGGCACCTCGCCGTAAGCGGCGTCGGCCTTGGCCTGGACACTGACGTTCTCGTCCAGCGGCGCACCGGGCATCTGGCGCGAGACGACCAACGCATGATGCTTGGTCACGAAGCCGCCTTGGCCGTAGAGCAGGCCAAGCTTGGCGCCGTCCCGCAGCTTGCGCACCATCGCGCAGGCGGCATGGGTCATGTAGGTGTTGAGCGGCGCGCCGAAGAACGTCAGGCCGCCGGTCACCGTCGGCTGCACGTCCTCGCCGAGCCCGAGCGTCCGCCGTGCCATCTTCGGCACGACCGGGAAGCATGAATACAGCTCGATCGCATCGAAGGCGCGGCCGTTGCCGCCGACCATCGCCTTGATGGTGTCCAGCACGGCGTTCTGCGCGTGGCTCTGCGTGAACTGATCGCGCGCCAGGAAATCGCGTGGCTCCTCGGCCGACGCGCCGCCGTGAAGGTAGACCAGCTTGTCCTCCGCGATGCCGGCCTCGCGGGCCTTGGCGAGCGATGTCAGCAGCACCGCGCCGCCGAAATTGACGCTCGGATTGGCGACCATCAGCTTGGTATAGGGCCAGGCGATCAGCCGATTGTCGGCCGACGGCGTGGTGATCTCGTCCGGCGTGAAGGCGCGCTGGTTCCACGCGTTCGGATTGGCGGCTGCGGCCTGCGCGTAGCGTGCCCACAGCACGCCGGACTCGGCGAGTGCCTGGCGCGGCGTCTGGCCCCAATGCGCCGCGGTGGCGGCCTCGTAGAACGGATACACGGTGATCGGCCGGGCGACTCCGAGCTGGGTCGCCAACGGCTTCTGAAATGCCGCGCCGCGCTTCGGCTCCGGCGCGTCGCTGGCGAACGGCGTCCACGGCAGCTCGAGCTTGCCGCGCGCCGCCTTGGTCGCGGTCGACTGCGCCTCGGCGCCGCACACCACGGCGACGTTCGCCTCGCCGCGTTGGATGCGCAGCGCCGCCTCGTGAATGAAACGGATCGGGCTCTCGCCGCCGACCGGCCCGTAGAAGCAATGTCGCGGCGTGACGCCGAGCCGCTTGGCGAGTTGCTGCTCCGGATCGTGATAACGCCAGCTCAGGAAGTTGACGATGTCGAGCGAGTCGATCTCGCCGACAAGCCGCGCGGCGCTGTCGTCGCCGGCGCGCCGCACCGCGGCTTCGAGCAACGCCAACGGCTCCAGCCCTTGCGCGATATCCTTCGGATGATCGGCGATTTCGCCGACACCGACGATGACGGGGATGCGATCGGGCGGAAGCTGGGTTGTCATGGCTCTGTGGTCTCGTTTCTTGTTGTTGTTGATCGGCTGGTTCGCGCTCATCCTTAGCGGGCCTCGCGGCATTTGTCGCGGCTCACGGTCGCAGCGGATCGTGCCCGGTTTCCGCCCTGCAAAATATCGTGCCCTTGCGCTTTCGCCCGGTGAGGGAAATGCTGGGTGCAAGCAACAACAAAATCGGGAGTGGAACCATGGCCGCAGGCGAGGTGCGATCGAGCAGCGTCCCGGATACGGATTACGATGTGATCGTCGTCGGCGCGGGCTTCGCCGGCATGTACTTGCTGCACCGGCTGCGCGGGCAGGGATTCTCGGTGCGCGTATTCGAGCAGGGCTCCGGAGTCGGCGGCACGTGGTACTGGAATCGCTATCCCGGCGCGCGCTGCGACGTCGAGAGCATGCAGTATTCCTATTCGTTTTCCGACGAGCTCCAGCAGCAATGGGACTGGAGCGAGCGCTATGCGCCGCAGCCCGAAATTCTCGCTTACGCCAACCACGTCGCGGATCGCTTCGATCTGCGCCGCGACATTCAGTTCGACACGCGGGTCGAGGTGGCGGTGTTCGACGAGCAGGCGCAACGCTGGACGGTGACTACGTCGGGCGGCGCGGTGTGCTCGGCGCAGTTCGTCGTGCTCGCCACCGGGTGCCTGTCCAACGCGCGTTTGCCGGATATCCCCGGTGCCGGCGACTTCAAGGGCGCGATCTACCACACCGCACATTGGCCGCATGAGCCGGTGGATTTCACCGGGCTGCGCGTCGGCGTCATCGGCACCGGCTCGTCGGCAATTCAGTCGATCCCGCTGATCGCCGAGCAAGCCGCGCGGCTCACCGTGTTCCAGCGCACCGCGAATTTCTCGGTGCCGGCCTGCAACGCGCCGCTCACTGCCGAAGAGCGGCAATGGTTTCGCGACAACTATCCGGAGATTCGCCGCAAGGCGCGCGAAGAGATGCGCAACGGCATCTTCACCGAGCCGCCGGTCAAGGGTGCTTTCGACGATCCCGAAGAGGCGCGCCTGCAGAACTACGAAAGCCGCTGGACGCGCGGCGGCCTGACCTTCATGGCCGCCTACAACAATCTGGCGCTGGAAAAAGCGGCCAACGACACTGCGGCCGATTTCATCCGCGGCAAAATCGCCGAGATCGTCAAGGATCCTGAGGTCGCCCGCAAGTTGCAGCCGAGCGATCACCCGGTGGGCTCGAAGCGTATCTGCGTCGATACCAATTACTACGCGACGTTCAATCGCGACAACGTCGAACTGGTCGATCTCCGCGCCGAGCCGATCGACCGCATCACGCCGGACAGGATTCGCGCCGGCAATCGGGAGTTTCCGCTCGATGCGCTGGTGTTCGCCACAGGATTCGACGCGATGACCGGATCGGTGGCGAAGATCTGCATCAAGGGCCGGGCAGACCGCTCCCTCAACGACAAATGGGCCGAAGGGCCGCGCACTTATCTCGGGCTGATGACCGAAGGCTTTCCGAACCTGTTCATCATCACGGGGCCGGGCAGCCCCTCGGTGCTGAGCAACATGATCCTGTCGATCGAACAGCACGTCGACTGGATCACCGAATGTTTGATAGCGATGCGGGCGCGCGGAGCAATGTGCATCGAAGCCACCCGGCAGGCGGAAGACGACTGGGTCGCGCACGTCAACGACGTCGCGGCGGGGACGCTGTATCCGCAGGCGAACTCGTGGTACATGGGCGCCAACGTGCCGGGCAAGCCGCGCGTCTTCATGCCCTATATCGGCGGCGTCGGCACCTATCGCCAGATCTGTAACGAGGTCGCGGCGAAGGGGTACGAGGGATTCATGCTGAGCGTAAGCTCCGCCGCGGAGCGTCGTGCCGCGTCGTCCGAACGCGCGGCAGCGAACTGACCATCGGCTACGCAGAATCTCTCATCCCGTCATGCCCGGGCTCGACCCGGGCATCCACGCCCTGACGTTGTCGAGCGCGAAAGACGTGGATGGCCGGGACGAGCCCGGCCATGACGAAAGGGAGGGGATGTCGTAAACTACCAGGTCTGAAACTGGCGATGCGACGACCAAGTCGCGGTCGTCGTCCACCTGGCCTCAGAACGCCGTGTAGCCGCCGTCGATCACGAAGGTGTCGGCGGTGTGATACGAAGACGCCTTGCTCATCAGATACACGGCGATGCCGCCGAAATCTTCCGGCTCGCCGAAGCGGCGCACCGGGATGCGGGGCATGACGTTGCCGACGAATTTGTCGTTGCCCATGATGCCGGCGGTCATGTCGCTCTTGATCCAGCCCGGCAGGATCGCATTCGCGGTGACGTTGTAGCGCGCCAGTTCGACCGCGAGCGCGCGGACCAGCGCGTTGATCGCCGCCTTGGTCGCCGCGTAGTGCTCGTTGCGCGCAGTGCCAAAGATTGAGGCTAGGCTCGACGTCGCGACCAGACGACCGAACGCATCGCCGTTCGCGGCCCGCTCGGTCATGTGCCGCGCGGCGGCCTGGAAGGCATGAAACACGCCGTCGAGATTGGTGGCGAACATCGAGCGCCACTGCTCCTCCGTGCGGTCGATGAAGGCGTGGCGTCCGCCGCCGCCGATGCCGGCGTTGGCGAAGCAGCCGTCGACGCGACCGAAAGCTTGCAGCGTCGCGTCCATCGCGGCTTTCACCGAAGCCGGATCGGTGACGTCGCAGACCTGCGCTTGCGCCTTGCCCGGGGCGGAGGCGAGGCTCGCGACCGCGGCCTTGTTCTTGTCGGCGTTACGCCCCCAGATCGAGACGTTGCAGCCGGCGGCGGCGAGCGCCTGCGCCATGCCGAGGCCGATGCCGCCATTGCCGCCGGTGACCACCGCGACGCGGCCGCTCAGATCGAAAATGCTCATACAGCGTTTCCATTTTTGTTGTTGAGCGCTAAACCGTGCACCACGGCAGCGCGCTGCTTATCGTGGGCGCGACCATGGACAAGCGCGCCGCAAAAATCAAATATGGCTTCGCAGGACGGAGCCCTTCCACACCGCGGAATAACGCGGATCATAGCGAGGAAACTATGCAGTTCAAACACGTCACGCTCGATTTCGAAGGCCCGGTCGCCGTCCTGAAGCTCGACCATCAGGAAGTGATGAACGCGGTGTCGATCGACATGCTGGGTGGTCTCGGCGAAGCGCTCGATGCGATCGAAGACAAACGCGCCGAGGTGCGCTGCCTCGTCATCACTGGTGCCGGCCGTGCGTTCTGCACCGGCGCCAATCTGCAGGGCCGCAACTCCGGCAACAACATGAGCCAGAGCGGCAAGGGCGCGGGAGCTGCGCTCGAAACCGCCTTCCATCCCTTCCTGCGCCGGCTGCGTAAGCTGCATTGCCCGATCGTCACCTCGGTCAATGGTCCGGCCGCGGGCGCCGGGATGAGCTTCGCGCTGATGGGCGACATGATCCTGTGCGCCAAGTCGTCCTACTTCCTGCAGGCGTTCCGTCGCATCGGCCTGGTGCCGGATTGCGGCTCGACCTGGTTGCTGCCGCGTTTGGTCGGCAAGGCGCGCTCGGTCGAATTGTCGCTGCTCGGCGAGAAGCTGCCGGCCGAGAAGGCGCTGGAATGGGGTCTCGTCAACCGCGTCCACGACGATGCCGAGCTGTGGGCCGAGACCATGAAGTTGGCGCAGGAACTTGCCAACGGCCCGACCGTCGCGCTGTCGCTGATCCGCAAGATGTACTGGGACTCGTCGGAGAATTCGTTCGAGGAGCAGCTCAACCTCGAATTCGAATGCCAGCGCGTCGCCGGCTCGACCGACGACTTCAAGGAAGGCGTCGGCGCGTTCCTCGAAAAGCGCCCCGCGCAATTCAAGGGCAAGTAATCGCGCATGACCCAGCCCGCGATTGCGGATGCGCTCGCGCACAGCGTCAGGCGCTGGTGTGCGGGCGCGACGGGAATACGCGCCGCCGCGCAGTTGTCTGGCGGCGCGAGCCAGGAGACGTGGTCGTTCGTGATCGAGCGGCCGGACGGGGACATCGCGGCGATCCTGCGCCGCTCGCCCCCCGGCTACGGCAGTGTCTCAGGCCGCGCCGCGGGTCTCGACGCTGAAGCCGAGTTGATGCGGCTGGCGTACGACGCGGGCGTCCCGTCGCCCCGCGTGCTGCACGTGCTGACCGACGACGATCAGCTTGGCGCTGGCTTCATCATGGAAAAGGTGAATGGCGAAACCATCCCGCGCAAGATCCTGCGCGACGATCAATTCGCCGATGCGCGGCCGAAGCTGGCGCGACAGATCGGCAGCATCCTCGCTGGTCTCCACGGCATCCAGCGCGCCGCGCTGCCGAATCTGCGCACGATCAGTTCGACCGAAGAGATCGGCCTGCTGCGCGACGACTATCGGGCGATGGACTGGCCGCGGCCGGTGTTCGAGCTGGCGCTGCGCTGGCTCGCCGACCACGATCCCGGCGCGTCGAAGGCGATCACGCTGGTGCACGGCGACTTCCGGCATGGCAATCTGATCATCGGCCCCGATGGCGTGCGCGCCGTGCTCGATTGGGAGCTGGCGCATCTCGGCGATCCGATGGAGGATCTCGGCTGGGTCTGCGTCAATTCGTGGCGGTTCGGCGAGATCGACAAGCCGGTCGGCGGCCTCGGCTCGCGCGAGGAGATGTTCGCCGGCTATCAGGACGCGGGCGGCACCGTCGACGCCGATCGCGTCAAGTTCTGGGAAGTGATGGGCACGCTGCGCTGGGGCATCATGTGCTGCGGCATGATGCAGCGCTTCCGTCAGGGGCCCGATCACTCGATGGAGCGCGCGATGATCGGCCGCCGCTCGTCGGAAACCGAAATCGACCTGCTGCGACTGCTGGCGCCGCGCGGGTGAGGCAGATGCACGCGCTCGGCGTTCGGCCGGCCGCGCATGAAGAGCGAGGATCCAATGCAGGACGAACCGAGGCCCGACGAACTAATCAAGGCGGTCGCGGATTTCCTCCGCGACCACATCGCGCCGCAGATCTCGGGGCATGCAGCGTTCAAACTTCGCGTCGGCATCAACGCGCTCGATCTGGTGACGCGGCAGCTGACGCTGGCCGGAGACAGTGATGCGGCCGAGCTGTTGCGCTTGAAGAAATTGCTGGACGCTGATGGCTCGCTCCGCGAGCTCAATGGCCTGCTCTCCGAGCGCATCGCCTCCGGCGCTATGGATCTGTCAACGCCGGGGCTGCAGGACCATCTGTGGCAGACGACGCTGGCCAAACTCGCAGTGGACCAGCCGAACTACGCGAGCTATCGGCGGGAGATGGAGCAGCAGTAAGGGCGACGCGACTGGAGCAACCTCGTGTTCACCGCGTCGAACTCCTGTCGCTCGTCATTCCGGGGTGCGCGCAGCGCGAGCCCGGAATCCATATCCCCTGTGCTGTTTGTTGAGCGAAGTGTCGGTTGGCCTCCCTGCATGACAGCGAATGCTGCGGCGTATGGATGCCGGGCTCGCGAGCTGCGCTCGCGCCCCGGAATGACGGACGAGAGGCTTCCGTCATTGCGAGCGTAGCGAAGCAATCCAGCGCTGTGCACCGCGCTGGATTGCTTCGTCGCTGCGCTCCTCGCAATGACGGGGAGAGGCCGTGCCGATGGACTACTTCCCCGTCCAATTCGGCTTGCGCTTCTCCGAGAATGCTTTCGGGCCCTCGATGTAGTCCTGCGACGCGACCATCGCCTTGACCGCCGGGTAGTCGCGCTGCTCGGCGATCGCATGTGGCAGCGACACTTCCAGCCCGCGCGACAGCGTCTGCTTGGAGGCGCGGATCGACATCGGTGAGACGGTGCAGATCGTTTCCGCCCAGCGTTCCGCAGCGGCGAGCGCCTGGCCCTGCGGTACGACCTCGTTGACGAAGCCGAGCTCGAGACCTTCCTGCGCCTTGACGTGGCGGGCGGTGAGGATCATGCCCATCGCGCGCTTCAGGCCGATCTGCCGCGGCAGGCGGTGCAGGCCGCCGGCGAGGGCGGCGAGGCCGACGCGCGGCTCGGGCAGCGCGAACACCGCGTTCTCCGATGCGATGATCAGGTCACAGGCGAGCGCGATCTCGAAGCCGCCTCCCATCGCGACGCCGTTGACGGCGGCGATGATCGGCTTGTCGCAATCGAACCGCGACGTCAGTCCGCCGAAGCCCGTCTCGCCCCAGCCGCGCTTGCCGCCGCTGGCCTGCCACTTCAGATCGTTGCCGGCGCAGAACGCCTTGTCGCCGGCGCCGGTGACGATCGCCACCCACTGCTCGGGATCCGCTGCGAAGTCGTTGAACACGCCTTCGAGTTCGTAATGCGCGTCGGTGTGCAGCGCGTTGTAGACGTCGGGCCGCGACAGCGTGACGATGGTGATCGGGCCCTTGCGGGTCACGGTGGAGAATTGCAGCGCCATCGACGTTTCCTTTTTTCGTTGAGCAGAATTGATGCGGCTGAAGCGCGCTTGACTTGTCGTGCGTGGCGCATGTTAATCGCTCGCTTAACAAGATCAACAACAACACGAAGACCGTGGGAGCACGCCTTGGATTTTTCTCTGCCGCCGGATCTGGTCGCCTATCTCGCCGAGCTCGATCGCTTCATCGACGCCAAGATCAAGCCGCTGGAACAGGCGGATGATAACATCCGCTTCTTCGATCATCGCCGCGAATGGGCGCGCACCGATTTCGAGAACGGTGGGTTGCCGCGCCACGAATGGGAAGAGCTGCTGCGCAAGGCGAAGAACCTCGCCGACGACGCCGGTCATCTGCGCTTCGCGATCCCGAAGCGCTACGGCGGGCAGGACGGCAGCAATTTGTGGATGGCGGTGATCCGCGAGCACTTCGCTTCGCAGGGCCTCGGCCTGCACAACGATCTGCAGAACGAGCATTCGATCGTCGGCAATTTTCCGATCGTCAAGATGCTCGATCTGTACGGCCGCGACGACCAGAAGGCGATGATCGACGGCTCGATCAAGGGCAAGTATCGCATCACGTTCGGCCTGACCGAGCCGGACCACGGCTCCGACGCGACCCATATGGAGACGCGCGCCGAGCCGGCGACGCGCGACGGCAAGAAGGGCTGGGTGATCAACGGCGAAAAGATGTGGACGACGGGCATGCACGTCGCCACGCATTGCGCGCTGTTCGCCCGTACCTCGGGCAACGACGGCGATGCGCGCGGCATCACCTGTTTCCTGGTGCCGGCCGATGCGCCCGGCGTGAAGGTGGAGGAATATCTCTGGACCTTCAACATGCCGACCGACCATCCGCGGGTGTCGTTCAAGGACGTGTTCGTCACCGAAGAGGTGCTGTTCGGCGAAGTCGGCCGCGGCCTGTCGCTGGCGCAGTGCTTCGTGCACGAGAACCGCATCCGGCAGGCGGCGTCGTCGCTCGGCGCGGCGGTGTTCTGCATCAACGAGAGCGTGAAGTACGCGCGTGAGCGCAAGCCGTTCGGCGAGGAGCTGGCGCGCAACCAGGCGATCCAGTTCCCGCTGGTCGAGCTCGCCACTCAGGCCGAGATGCTGCGCCTCCTGATCCGCAAGACCGCTTGGGAAATGGATCAGATGACCCAGGCACAGGTCGAGCACACGCTGTCCGACAAGGTGTCAATGTGCAACTATTGGGCGAACCGGCTGTGCGGCCAGGCGTCCGACCGTGCGATCCAGGTTCACGGCGGCATCGGCTATTCGCGCCACAAACCTTTCGAGCACATCTATCGCCACCACCGCCGCTACCGCATCACCGAAGGCAGCGAGGAAATCCAGATGCGCAAGGTCGCGGGATTCCTGTTCGGCTACATGGGCGCGAACAAGAGGTGAGGCGAGACCGTGCCCCGGACGCTCTGCGGCATGAAATGCCTCTGCTCAGATCCGGGGTCCCGGTTATTTGCAGAAGCTGAAGTAACCGGGGTCCCGCATCTGCGGAGCAGCGCTCTGCGCTGCACCGCGTGCGGGACACGGTGCTAGCAGCGCTTAGTTCACCTGCCGGTCCTTCCCCGCCCAATACGGATCGCGCAGATGGCGGCGCAGGATCTTGCCTGATGCGTTACGGGGCAGGGCGGGGATGAAGTCGATCGACTTCGGTGTCTTGAAGCCGGCGATGCGGGTGCGGGTGAAGCCGATGATGTCCTGCGCGGTCGCTTCCTTCCCGGGCTTCATCACCACCACGGCTTTCACCGCCTCGCCCCATTGCTCGTCGGGGACGCCGACCACGGCGACTTCGGCGACGTCGGGGTGATCACAGATCGCGCTCTCGACTTCGGCGGGGTAGATGTTTTCGCCACCGGAGATGATCATGTCCTTGATGCGGTCGTGGATGTAAACGTAGCCGTCCTCGTCCATGTAGCCGGCGTCGCCGGTGCGCAGCCAATTGTTGGCGTCGATGGTCTTCTTGGTCGCCTCCGGCAGATTCCAGTAGCCCGCCATGTTGGAGCCGGACCGGGTGGCGATCTCGCCAACCTGCCGCGGCGGCAGCGGATTTCCATCAGGATCGAGAATGGCGATCTCGACGCCGGGCAACGCCTTGCCGGCCGAGCGCATCCGCTCGAGCCCTTCGATGTGATCCTCAGGCGGCAGCGCCACGATGGTGCCGGTGGTTTCGGTCATGCCATACATCTGCACGAAGCCGCATTTGAACACTTCGATGCATTCCTTCAGCAGCGCGGCTGGAATCGGCGAGGCGCCGTACAGCATGTACTTCAGCCGCGAGAAATCGACTTCACGGGCGCGTGGCTGCCGCACCACGAACTGCATCGCGGCCGGCACCATGAACAGCTTGGTGATGCCAGACTGTTCGAAGAAATCGAGCACCTTGGTTGGATCGAATTCGCGCGCGATCACGCCCTTGGCGCCGTGATAGATGCTCATCATGCCCCAGCCGGAACCGCCGATATGGAAGATCGGCATCGCCACCAGCGAGACGTCGTCGGTCGACCACCTGTTCCATTCTGGCTTGTTGTCCTGGCCGGCGCGGACCAGCGACAGGAAATTCGCATGGCTAAGCATCGCGCCCTTCGGCTTGCCAGTAGTCCCGGAAGTGTAGAGCTGGATGGCGATGTCGGACGGCGCGATCGCGACCTGCGGATCGTCGCCCGGCTGCGCGTCGCGCCATTTGGTGAAGTCCTGCCACTCCGGCGCGCCGCCTTCGGTGGTGATGATCTGACGCACGCTCGGCATCTGGTCTTTCAGTGCGCGAGCCTGGTCGATGAATTCCGGACCGACGAATAGGATCGCGGCTTTGCAGTCCTCGACGATGTAGGCGACCTCGGGCCCGGCCAGTCGCCAGTTCACCGGCGCCATCACCACCTTGGCCTTGATGGCGCCGCCCCAGATCTCGAAATAGACGTCGCTGTTCTTGCCCAGATAGGCGATGCGCTCGTTGGGCTTGACGCCGGAGGCGGCCAGCGCGCGGGCGATCTGGTTGGTATGCGCATCGAATTGCGCGAAGCTGGTGATGCGGCCCTCGAATTCGTACACCACGTCAGCGCCGCGCGCCTTGGCCTGCGCGCGGATGACGTCGGCCAGCGTGGCCGGCTCGGCTGCCTCGGACATTGTCACTCCCTGGATGTTATTAGTTGCTTGTTGTTTGACTGAAGTCTGCCGCGCTTCGCGGGCA
>NZ_JBMDXE010000241.1:0-10163 GCF_048594845.1 Rhodopseudomonas sp.
CCCGCGCCGGCGCACCCAGCGCGGCACGCGCTGCCGCTACGATCTTTGCGGCACGGCGCGGGGGGGTGTGGGGCGCCGCGAGATCTCCGGGTATCGCGAGCGCCTCTCCGCCGTCGGCCCGGATCGCCGCGACGACGTCGCGCGCTTCCTTCTCGGCTTTGTTGTAGTGGACAACGACCTTCGCGCCGTCCGCGGCGAGGCGAAGCGCGATCGCCCGGCCGATGCCGCGACTGGCGCCGGTCACGACCGCCACCTTGCCGGTGAGGCGGCCGGTCATCGATCCCACGCCTGCGTGGTCTCGATGTCGCGCGCGAGGTCGAGCAGCGCCTTGCGATCAATCTTGTTGGTGCCGGCCCACGGTAGCTCGGGCAGGAAGCGGATGCGCCGCGGATGCTGATAGGCCGGCCCGCCGGCTAGCGCGAACCGTTTGACGTCCTCCGCCGACAGCGCGATTTCGCCGCGGCTGACAACGAAAGCGACCGGCACCTGGCTGCGTTCCTCGTCGGGCAGCGGCACGACGGCGGCCTGCTGGATGGCAGGGTGGCGCTCCAACAGCTTCTCTACTTCTCCGGGATAGATGTTCTCGCCGGCGCACACGAACATGTCGTCGGCCCGCCCGACGAAGTAGTAGAACCCTTCGGCATCGCGGCGCATGACATCGCCGCTGTTGTACCAGCCGTCGTCGCTCAGCACCTTGGCGGTCTGCGCCGGCAGATTGCGGTAGCCGGCCGTCACCGCCGGATTGCGCATCCACAGCACGCCCTCGTTCTCGGTGGCTCCAACGAGCTTGACGAAATCGGGGTTGATCGGGGTGCCGAGCGCGAGCGGCGGCGCGGGCAGGCCGTTCGGATGGGGACCGAAGATCGCGGGACCGGCCTCGGTGGTGCCATAGCCGACGCTGATGGTGATTCCCGGAAATGCCGCGCGAATACGCTCCAGCAGCGAGACCGTCATCGGCGCCGAGCCGAGCATCAGGCGCCGGAACGACGAGAAATCACGGGCGGCGAGCAGATCCGTTTCTTTCAGCGCGCGCGCCCACATCGTCGGAACCGCCGTCGCCGCCGTGACCTTGTGCTGCGCGATCGCGTCCAGAGAGGCGCGGCTGTCGAATGACGGCTGCAGCACCAACGACGCGTTGGTGCCGAACACTGTCTTGGCCGAGAACAGCCCGTTCATGTGATACAGCGGCTGCGCGATGATGTAGCGCTCGTGCTGATTGAGGGCTCCCGATGTTCGGGTCGAGAGCGCCCACAGCTGTCCGTGATGCGAGAGCGGCACGCCCTTCGGCCGGCCGGTGGATCCGGACGTGTAGAGCAATTGGCCGACCTCGTCGGCCTCGACGACGACGCTCTCGAACGAGCCCGGCTCAACCACGGATCCGAAGCCGTCCGAGCCTGCATCGTCGAACTCGATTACGGGGACGATATCCTGCAGCAAACCGCGGTGGGCTGCGTCGACGAAGCCGAGCTGCGCGCCGGAATCCTCGATCACGAACCGGATCGTCTCGGCGGGCAGCTTGATGTTGATGGGAACGGCCACCAGACCGGCGCGCATGATGCCGAAATAGGCGGCCAGATATTCGGCACGGTTGAACGCGGCGATCGCAACCGATGCGCCGCGCTGCAAGCCGCGCGACAGCAGCAGCCGCGCAATGCCGCCGGCGAGGAGATCGACGTCCCGGTGCGTGAAGGTGCGCTCGAGCCCGGGCGCCGGCGTGTCGATGATCGCGACGCGGTCGAGGTCGGCGTTACGGTCGATCAGATCGCCGAGATTGGTCCAACGCATGCTCGTTCATCCTTTAAGGGCAGTGTGTAGCGGTCTGACGGCTACGCCGGCGACGATCGGTTCGGGGACCGGGTGCACCAGCGGCGGCAAGTCGAAATGGCAGGCGACCGAGTGACCGGCGGCCTTGGGCCGCAGCTGCGGTTGCTGGTGGCGGCAGCGATCCTGCGCGAACGGGCAGCGCGTCACGAACACGCAGCCCGACGGCGGATTGTACGGGCTCGGAAGTTCGCCCTCGATCGGTTTGCGAACGCGCCGCCGGGCGAAGCGGGGATCGGCGATCGGTGCGCTCGCCAGCAGCGCGCGCGTGTAGGGATGCGCCGCCGACCGCCACACCGTGGCGACGGGACCGGATTCGACGATCCGGCCGAGATACATCACCAGCACGCGCTGGGCGACGTGCTCGATCACGCTGAGATCGTGCGAGATGAACAGGAACGCGATCTCGCGGCCGCGCTGCAGGCGCGTTAGCAGATTGATGATCTGGGCCCGCACCGAAACATCCAGTGCCGACACCGGCTCGTCGCAGACGACGAGCTGCGGCTCCAGCGCGAGCGCCCTGGCGATCCCGATGCGCTGGCGCTGTCCGCCGGAGAACTCGTGCGGGTAGCGCGTCGCCGCCTGCCGCGGCAGCCCGACCTGATCCATCAGATCGAGGGCGCGCTCACTCGCCTCGGCGCGCCGCCAACCGGCGATCAGCAGCGGTTGACGAATGATGGTGAGCACATCGTGCCGCGGGTTGAGCGAGCCGTACGGATCCTGAAAGATCATCTGGATCTTGCGGCGAAACTCCGCGCGTTCATGGCGATGGATCGAACCGAAGGCGCGTCCCTCGAAGGCGATCGAGCCTTCGGAGACCGGCGCCAGTTGCATGATGGCTTTTGCCAGTGACGACTTTCCGCAACCGGACTCGCCGACCAGCCCGACGGTTTCCCCGGGCTCGATATCGAACGACACGCCCGACACCGCCGAGAGCCGGCCGTGCGAACTCTCGTAGCGGACCACCAGATCACGAACGCTGAGTAGCGACACGGCGTGCGTCCTCCTCGGCAACGAAGCAGGCCGCGCTACGTCCTGGCGACAACGAACGAAGCGGCGGCGACGATGTCAGGCAGATATCGCGGACCTCAGAGCAGCGGTTGGAAAATGCACAGCCCTGCGGCAGCTCCGCGAGCGACGGCACGGTGCCGCCGATCTCCGGAAGGAAATCGCCGTGCCGCCGGCCGAGACCAAGCGTCGATCTCAGCAGCCCGCGGGTGTAGGGATGCTGCGGGCTCTCGAACAGATCGGCCGCGGGACCCTGTTCGACGGGGCGGCCGGCATACATGACCAGCACGCGGTCGGCGATCTCCGCGACCACCCCGAGATCGTGCGTGATCAGGATGAGCGCGGTGCCGAGTGATTGCTGCAGCTCCTTCAGAAGCTCGATGACCTGGGCCTGAACCGTCACGTCGAGCGCCGTGGTCGGCTCGTCGGCGATCAGCACCTTCGGCGAACAGGCGATCGCCATCGCGATCATCACCCGCTGCCGCATGCCGCCGGACAGCATATGCGGATATTCGTCGAGCCGGCGCCGTGCGTCCGGCACGCTGACGCGGTCGAGCAATTCGACTGCACGCGTCTCGGCGTCGCGGCGCGAGATCGGCATGTGGGCGCAGATCGCCTCGGTCAGTTGCCGGCCGATCGACATCACCGGATCGAGCGCGCCGAGCGGGTCCTGAAAAATCATGCCGATCTCGCGGCCGCGCACCTTGCGTATCCGTGCTTCAGGCAGCGTCGCCAGGTCGACGCCGCCGAGGTCGATCCGGCCGGCGACGATGCGCGCCGGCGGCGTCGGCAGCAGCCGCATCAGCGCCAGCGCCGTCAGCGATTTGCCGCATCCGGATTCACCGACGATCGCCAGTGTTTCTCCCGCAGCTAGGGCTAACGACAGGTTGTCGACCGCCTGCATCACGCCCCCGCGCGTGCACAGCGAAACCGACAGTCCGTCGACGCGGAGGAGGGGATCGTTCGTCATCGGTCACGCAGTTTCGGGTTGAGCGCATCGTTGAGGCCGTCGCCGACGAGGTTGAGGGCCAGCACGGTGATCATGATGGTCGCGCCGGGGATCGCGCAGATGTACCAGGACGTCCGGATCAGGCTGCGTCCGTCGCCGATCAGCCGTCCCCAGCTCGCAATGTTCGGGTCGCCCAGGCCCAGGAACGAAACGGCCGACTCGTAGAGGATCGCGCCGGCCACCGAGAGCGAGGAGAGCACGACGATCGGCGGCAGCGCGTTGGGAAGGATCTCTCCGAGGATGATGCGCAAGTTGGACATGCCCATGGTCCGGCACGCCAGCACGAACTCGCGCTCGCGCAGCGTCAGGAATTCGGCGCGCGTCAGCCGCGCGATCGAGGTCCAGGTCACGAGGCCAACGGCGATGACGACGTTCTCAATCCGCTGCCCGAGGATCACCACGATCGTCAGAACGAAGATCAGGGCCGGCACGGTCTGGAACAGCTCGGTGATCCGCATCAGCACGCGGTCGGCCCATCCGCCGAAATAGGCGGCGGTGGCGCCGACCGACACGCCGATCACGGTCGCGGTGATCGACGCGAACAAGCTGATCGCCAGCGTGGTCCGGGCGCCATGGGCGATCATCGCGGCAATGTCACGGCCAAGCGAATCCGTCCCGAGCGGATAGGACGAGTTGATGAATGGCCAGATTTCCGGACGCGCGACGATGCGCAGCGGATTCCGCGGAAACAGCAGCGGCGCCAGCGCGGCGATCGCCACCACGGCGACGACGATGATCAGGCCCGCAACCGCCGCCCGGTTGCGGCTGAAGTTGCGGATGAAGTCCAGCAAAGTCGAGGCGCGCATCATCGTGCCGTCCGGATGCGCGGATCGAGCCGTGTGTAGATCAGGTCGACCGCCGCGTTCGCCAGCGCCACCACCAGCGCGCCGAGGATGAGGATGCCGAGCACCACTGGATAGTTCCGGCTCATCACGGAGTCGAACAGCAGGCTGCCGATGCCGGGCCAGCTGAACACGGCCTCGACCACCACGCTGCCGCCGAGCACGGTACCGAGCTGGAGCCCGAGCAGGGTGACCACGGGCAGCAGCGCGTTGCGCACCACGTGGGCCAGGATGACCCGGGTGCGCGACAGGCCCTTGGCCTGTGCCGCGCGCACGAAGTCGAGCCGCGCGACCTCGAGCATCGACGCGCGCATCACCCGCGCGTAGGTCGCGGCATAGAACAGCCCGAGTGAGAGCGCCGGCAGTGCGAGATGGCGCAGCACGTCCAGGCTCGCGGCCAGCCAGGAGTGGTCGACCCCGATCGAGGTCATGCCGCCGACCGGAAGCCATCCCAATTTCACCGCGAACAGGATCGTCATCATCAGTCCGAGCCAGAAACTCGGCGCGGCGAAGAAGAACACGGCGGCAAACGAGATCAGATTGTCCCAGATTGTATTCACCTTGGCGGCGGCAATCGCGCCGGCGGTGGTGCCGAGCACGACGGCGATCGAGATGGCCGCCAGCATCAACAGCAGCGTCGCCGGCAGTTGTTCGAGGATGACGTCGAGCACCGGCGCGTTCTGCCGATACGAGAAGCCGAAATCGAACCGCAGCACCGACCAGATGTATTTGGCGAGCTGGATGTAGGCCGGGTCGTCGAAGCCGTACAGACTGCGCAGCTTCTCGAGCATCGCCGGATCGATGATCTGCTGCTCGGACGTCATGACGTCGAACAGGGTGCCCGGCGCCAATCGGATCAACACGAAGTTGAGCACGATGACTCCGAGCACCAGCGCCACGATCTCTCCGAGCGCTTTGGCCAACCGCCGCATGCCGCGCATCCTACCTCGCCAGCCAGACGCCGGACCACGACTCGCCCATGAAGTCCGCGGCGAGCGAGTGGTCGCGGACGTCGGCGCGCGCGATGGTGACCGGCTCGAGATCGACCAGAGGCAGGATCGGCGCCTCGGTGGTCACCAGCTTGTCGAAGCTGTGGACCAGGCCGACGCGGCGTTCCGGATCGGTCTCTCGAGCGATCTCGGCAACCAGGCCATCGACTTGCGGGTTCGAATAGCCGGTCGCGTTCCGGAACGCCGCGCCCTTCACGATGCCGTCCGTCGTGTAGAACTGCGTGGTCGATGGCAGCAGTTCGATCGAGCCGGAGTTGTTGGAAATCGCCACGTCGAAATCGTAGTCGGTGTAAATCCGCTTCAGCGAGGTCGCGCGATCCGGGACGGAGAGTTCGACCTTGATGTCGACGTCCTCAAGCGCCTGTTTGACGTATTGGCCGATCTTGACGTTCTCTTCGAACCAGCCGGCGGACACCAGGCTGATCGAGAAGCGCGATCCCTTCTTGACCGGATAGCCGGCGGCATCGAGCAGGGCGCCGGCCTTCTTCGGATCGAACGGATAGTTCGGCACGTCGGGCGTGAAGAAGATCTTGTTCGAGGCATGGATGGCGCCGACCGACGGTTTGGCGCGGCCGAAGAAGATCGTGTCGGCGATGAAGCTGCGGTCGATGGCGTGATGCAGCGCCCGCCGGACCTCGGGCTTGGAGACGATGTCGCGGCGCTGGTTGAACTCCAGTGTGGTGAGCCACGCGGAGTTGGCGTAACCCTTGGTTTCGGCGACGAACTTGCCGCCCTGTACGAGGCGCGGGATGTCCGGCGGCGGCACTGCATTGAACACGGCAAGGTCGAGCTGTCCCGCCTCGAACGCCGCGGAGCGCGACGCGGGATCACGCCACCAGCGGATGATCAGCCGGTCCAAATACGGCTTGCCGGCGTCCCAGTAGTTCTCGTTCCGGGTGAACTCGACGTGGCTGCCGCGCACCCATTCCTTGACCTTGAATGGGCCAGTGCCGATCGGCGCGTTGTTGATCGGATTGGTGAGAATGTTGCTGCCGTCGTAGACGTGCTTGGGAATGACCAGCGCGCCTTTGCCGGCCAACACCGATTTGAGGAAGAACTCCGGAACAGGCGCCTTGAACTCGAGTACGGCCGTCGTCTGGTCGATCGCTTTGGCGCCGGCAAGCGCATCCAGCGCAGCGCCCGCCGAGATCGGCTTCCAGTACGACAGCGCGCTGAAAACGATGTCGTAGGCAGTCAGGGGCTTGCCGTCGTGCCAGGCGACACCGTCACGCAGCTTGATCGTGTAGCTGGCGAAGTCCGCGGAGGGCGTGACGGAGGTTGCCAGCACGGGCTTGAACTGCAAGTCGTCGGACAGCGCCAGCAGCCGCTCCAGCACCTTGGTGGAGGTGAAGTCCGGACTGGATCCGCCTCCGGGAGGCACGAACAACGCCTGCGGTTCGAGCCCGCCCCAGGTCGCAACCAGCGTGCCGCCGCGTTTCGGCGTTTCGGCGGAAGCGCGGCCGATCAGGCCGGGCACGAGCGCGCTGCCAGCCGCTGCCAGAAGAAGATGCCTTCGAGTAAGTCCGGTCATAGTCGTCCCCGTATTTGATCGATGTGCCGGTCAGCCGGCGCTCGGCAGTGTCGAATAGGTGCCGCGCCCGACCGCCAGCAGCGTGCCGTTCTCGTCGAACACGTCGACGTCAGCGACGCCGACGCTCTTGCCGCTTCTGCGAACCCGACCGACGCTGATCAGCGCCGTCTTGACCGCTGGACGCAGGTAGTCGACGCGAAAGTTGATCGTCGGCAGGCCGTGGCCGGCCAGTGCCGCGAGTGCAAAATCCCCGACGGTGTCGATCACCGCCGCGATCGCGCCGCCGTGCCACTGACTAGTGCCAGCGCCGCGTTCGAATTCCGACCGCATCTCGGTACGAACCGTGATTTCCTGCTTGGCCAAGTCCAACGAGACGACCTTCAGCCCCAGCCACGAATTAAACGGCGACGCATCGAACTTCTGCTGGATCTGCTCGGCATCGAGCGGCGTCGTCATGGCGTCACCACGACTTTGCCGAACACCGCTCGATCCTCGACCGCCTGCACGGCGAGCGCGCCTTGCTCGAGCGGGTAGGCATGGTCGATCAGCACTTTGAGCTTGCCGTCGCCGACCAGCTGGAACAGCTCGCGAATGTCGTCGGGCTCCCAGCCGTTCGAGCCGAGGATCTGCAGTTCGAACGTCCAGATGAATCGAATGTCCTCCTGCGGAGCGTAACCGGCGGTGGCGCCACAGGTGAGAAGACGCCCGCCGAGCCGCAAGGCGCGCAGGGATTTCACCCAGGTGTCGCCGCCGGTGAAATTGACGACGACGTCGACGCCGCCGCCCTCGACGAAGCGGCGGCGGTGCGGCTTGCCGTGACGCTCGTAGATCACCTTCAGGAAATCATCGCGCGTGTAGAGGATCGTTTCGTCCGCGCCGAGTTCTTCGAGGCGGCGCGCCTTCTCTTCGGAGCCGGCGGCCGCGATCACATAGGCGCCGGCGAGCTTGGCGAGTTGCACGCAGCAGACGCCAACTCCGCCGCTGGCGCCCAAAATCAGCACCTTCTCGCCGGCTTTGACCTTGCCGATTGTCTTCATCATGCGCAGCGCGGTGCCGTAGGCGACCGGCAGCGCCGCGGCCTGTTCGAACGAGACGTTATCGGGAATCCGGATTAGTTGATGCGCACGGGCGCGGCAGAATTCGGCGAGTCCGCCGTCCACCGTCTCACCCATCAGCCCGCCTTCGACCCGATTGATCGGGTCGACCAGAACGCGATCGCCGATCTTCCAATCGCTGACGTAGGGGCCGACCTCCGCGATCTCGCCGACGACATCGAGTCCGACGACGACAGGCAACGGCACTTTGATGCCGGGCATGCCCCGGCGGGTGAAGACATCATGGTAGTTGATGGATGACGCACGAACCCTGAGAAGAACATCACCATCGCCTATCTTGGGAGTGGGATAATTGTCTTCATAGATCAGTTTTTCAGGTCCACCATGCTCCCGTAAGACGACGGCACGCATTGACTCGATTTCTCCCATGTCGCTGAACTAATCGAAAATGTCGCGACAGTGTGCGTCGAGTTTTACCGCCGGATCAATAGAATGGTGTCTCAATCTGGCGCCCAAACAATCAGTCGTATTCTCGTTTAGTATCCATATTGATGACGCCCGTTCTCTTTTCCGCACCACGATGCGGGGCGCGGGCGCGGAACGGCGATTCCGATTGCGATTATTGATTGCCCCTATGAGTGCAATCGCGCGACGGGATGTGCCGTGTATTTGTGGTGAGCTCTTCAGAGGGGCGCGAGAGAGTTTTGTGTTCTCGTGCCTGAGAGCGGAGTTGCTATTTACGTCAGAAGGGCTGTCTTGGAGTAAATATTCGCTTTCATTATCGTGTGGATTGACATCGATTAGCAGGTCGTCGACACGGGCCGCCTGATCAAGTGCAAGGGGCGTCATGAAAACACTGCTGTCGATCGCTTCCGCGATGCTCGCCGTTTCGTCGTTTGTGCTGTCGCCCGCGCGCGCACACGAGGCGCTTCGAATCGGGGCGCCGCTGCCGCTCACGGGCGCGCTGGCGCCCGAAGGCGCGAAGCTGAAGCAGGGCTACGAGCTGTGGCTGGACAAGGTCAACGCGGCCGGCGGCGTGAAGGTCGGCGACAAGACGCTGAAGGTCGAGCTGGTCTATTACGATTACCAATCGACTACGCCGAAAGCGGTTCAGCTCGCCGAAAAGCTGATCAGCGACGACAAGGTCGACTTCCTGTTCTCGCCATTCGGCTCCGGGGCAGCCAAGGCTGTCAGTTCGGTGGCGGAGAAATATGGCGTGCCGCTGCTGGCCTCCAGCGCGTCGTCGGCCGAAGTGTTCGACCAAGGCTATAAGAATCTGTTCGGCCTCTACACCGACAACAGCACGCTCAGCGAGCCGATCGCCGAATTGATCAAGACCAAGCTGCCGGACGTGAAGCGGGTGGCGATTCTCGCCCGCAACGATCTGTATCCGTTGTCGCTTGGCAATGAATTCGAGAAGAGTGCCAAGAAGCGCGGTCTCGAAGTGGTCTATTCCGAGAAATATCCGATCGGGACGCTCGATCACTCATCGGCGCTGACCCAGTTGCGGGCGGCGAAGCCCGATTGGGTCGTCGTCACCGGCTATATCAACGACCTCATTCTGGTTCGCAAGCAGGCCGCTGAACTCAAGGTTGGTGGCCAGGTCTACACCTTGATCAACGGTCCGGCCTACAAGGAGTGGATCGACGCGGTCGGTCCGCTCGCCGAAAACGTCACCACCGCGAGCTGGTTTCATCCCGTGCTGAACTACACCAGCGAGGACGTGTTCGGCTCGACCAAGGCGTTCGTCGAACAGTTCAAGGCGAAGTACGGCGTCGAGCCGGATTTCACCCAGGCATCGGGGGCGGCGGTTGGCGTTATCCTGCAGGCGGCCATCGAGCGGGCCGGATCGAAAGATCGCGCGGCGGTGCGCGAGCAGCTCGTGAA
>NZ_JBMDXE010000242.1:0-6104 GCF_048594845.1 Rhodopseudomonas sp.
CCCCGCCGCGGGCCCCGCGCGGCGCTGGGGGGCGCTTCGCTGGCGCGCCCACATGAGCGACTCGTTCGCGCTGGTGCGCGCGCGCCCGGTGTGGCAGCCGATCCCCGACGACGTCCGGGCCCGCTTCCGCGAGACGCTGCCGCGCGCCGCGATGCCGCTCGCCGACGTGTACTCCGACTTCACCGATTCCATCGCGCCCTACGCCA
This sequence comes from Rhodopseudomonas sp., assembly GCF_048594845.1. Classification (GTDB taxonomy): domain Bacteria; phylum Pseudomonadota; class Alphaproteobacteria; order Rhizobiales; family Xanthobacteraceae; genus Rhodopseudomonas. The sequence goes on from NZ_JBMDXE010000242.1 coordinate 207, forward strand.
CCGGCAACGTGCATCCCGGCTTCATGGGCTGGGTGCATGGCGGCGGCACTCCCGTCGGCATGCTGGCCGAAATGCTGGCGGCGGGGCTCAACGCCAATTGCGGCGGGCGCAATCACATCGGCATCGAGGTCGAGCGCCAGATCGTGCGCTGGATGCGCGAGCTGTTCGGCTTTCCGGACACCGCCAGCGGCGTATTCGTCACCGGCTCGTCGATGGCCAATTTCATGGCGCTGCTGGTAGCACGCAGTGCCGCGCTCGGCCCGCAGGTGCGCGAAGGCGGTCTCGCCGGCGAACCGCTCACCGCCTATGCGTCGGCGGCGGCGCATGGCTGCGTCGTCCAGGCCGCCGATCTCGCCGGGCTCGGCCGCGGCGCGCTGCGGCGCATCCCGTTCGACGCATCGCACCGCATCGACATCGCGGCCTTGCGCCGGCGTATCGCCGAAGACCGCGCGGCGGGGTTCAAGCCGTTCCTGGTCACCGGCTCGGCCGGCACCGTCGACACCGGCGCGATCGACGACCTTGCTACGTTGGCGCAGCTTTGCCGCGACGAAGGCCTGTGGTTTCACATCGACGGCGCCTATGGGTCGCTCGGCATGCTGTCGCCGCAGATCGCGCCGAAGCTTGCGGGACTAAGCGAGGCCGACTCGATCGCGCTCGACTTTCATAAATGGGGCCAGGTCAACTACGACGCCGGCTTCCTGATGGTGCGTGACGGCGAGCAGCACCGCGCGACCTTCGCGGCGCCGGCCGCTTATCTACGCCGCGAGACGCGCGGCCTCGCCGGTGGCTCGCCGTGGCCATGCGATTTCGGCCCCGATCTGTCGCGCGGCTTCCGCGCGCTGAAGACCTGGTTCACGCTGAAGACCTACGGCGCCGAGCGGATGGGCGCGATGATCGCCGAGACCTGCGCGATCGCGCGCCATCTCGAAGCCCGCGTGCAGCGCGAGCCGCAGCTCGAAATGCTGGCGCCGGTCACGCTGAACATCGTCTGCTTCCGCTATCGGGCGCCGAATGGGGTTGATGCCGACGCGCTCAACGCCGAGATCGTCGCCGACATCCACGAGTCGGGCATCGCCGCGCCGTCTTCCACGACCATCGACAACAAACTCGCGATCCGCGCCGCGATCGTCAATCACCGCACGACGCGCGCGGATGTCGATCGGATGGTGGATGCGGTGCTGCAATTCGGCGCTGCACGAGCGAGCTGATTACCCTCTGCCCCGCACACGGCGCAACCTCCCCCGCTTGCGGGGGAGGTCGACGCGCGAAGCGCGGCGGGTGAGGGCTCTCCCCTCCGCGAGTCGCTGACTCACTGCCCGCGTCGCCCTCACCCCAGCCCTCTCCCGCAAGCGGGAGAGGGAGCGCGCTATGCTCTGCTCCCCTCCCCCTTGCGGGGAGGGGTCGGGGGGTGGGGGTCCCCAGGCACTGCGCTTGTTGCCCAACCTTGAGCGCCGCGGTTGCCCGAAGATCACCAGGCGCGCGCTAAATCATCGCACCTGTCGCCCCGTCATACGCGTGACAAACACGTAGCGGCATTTTCCCGCTCCTCACCTTGGAGACCTCGATGCCCCGCAAGTCTGCGCCGCCGACCGCCCCTGCACCTGCCGAACCGGGTAAGACGCCTGCCGAACGCGTCGGGGGCCTGTCGGTCCGCGAGCGGATCGCGGCCGAGATGCTCGACAGTTTCGACGAGGAACTGGAACTCGAGATCGACGACGATCGCATCGATGCACTGACCAACGAATTCGCCGGACACTCTCCGGCCGACACCGTCGATCGCCGGATCTACTTCAAGGAACTGTTCCGGCTGCAGGGCGAGCTGGTGAAGCTGCAGAGCTGGGTGCAGCATCAGGGCCTCAAGGTGGTAGTGATCTTCGAGGGCCGCGACTCCGCCGGCAAAGGCGGCGTGATCAAGCGCATCACCCAGCGGCTCAATCCGCGGATCTGCCGTGTGGCCGCGCTGCCGGCGCCGAGCGTGCGCGAACGCAGCCAATGGTACTTCCAACGCTACGTGTCGCATCTGCCGGCCGCCGGCGAGATCGTGCTGTTCGACCGCTCCTGGTACAACCGCGCCGGCGTCGAGCGGGTGATGGGGTTCTGCACGGAGGCCGAGGTCGAGGAGTTCTTCCGCTCGGTGCCGGAATTCGAACGCATGCTGGTGCGCTCAGGCATCGTGCTGATCAAATACTGGTTCTCGATCACCGACGACGAGCAGCAACTGCGCTTCATGATGCGGATCAACGATCCGCTCAAGCAATGGAAGCTCAGCCCGATGGACGTGCAGTCCCGCGCGCGCTGGGAGAACTACACCAAGGCCAAGGAAGAGATGCTGGAGCGCACCCACATCGCCGAGGCGCCTTGGCATGTCGTCCACGCCGTCGACAAGAAGAAGGCGCGGCTGAACTGCATCGCGCATCTCTTGGACCAGGTGCCGTATGAGGAAGTGCCGAGCGAACGCGTCGTGCTGCCGCCGCGCATTCACCACCCCGACTACATCCGCACGCCAATTCCGCCGGAGATGTACGTGCCGGAGCGATACTGAGCTCTCTTCTGTCATTCCGGGGCGCCGCGGAGCGGCGAGCCCGGAATCCATACGCCGCAGCGCCTGCTGATCGGCATGGCGGGCGATGATCAAACGAGAGTCCAGGGGGTATGGATTCCGGGCTCGCGCCAAGAGGCGCGCCCCGGAATGACGTGGGGTTAGTTCGTCACCCAGAACTCCGGCCGCGCCTGGTTGAGGCGGCCGCCGATGCGGACGGGGGCGATCTTCAGCGCCAAGCCGGTGCTGTCGTCGGTTTCCACCGCCACGCCGCTCAGCGTGGCCTCGCCATTGGCCGGCTCGAACCGGCCTTGCGGGATGCCGGTGACGAAGCGGTGCAGCGGTTCGTCCTTCTGCATGCCGATCACCGAGTCGTAATCGCCGGTCATGCCGGCGTCGGTCATGTAGGCGGTGCCGCCGGCCAGGATCTGGTGATCGGCGGTCGGCACATGGGTGTGCGTGCCGACGACGAGGCTGACCTTGCCGTCGCAGAAGTAACCCATGCCCTGCTTCTCGCTCGACGCCTCGCCGTGAAAATCCAGCACGATGGCGTCGGCGGCTTCGCGCAGCGGACAGGCGTCGAGTTCGCGCGCCACCGCGGCGAACGGATCGTTCAGCGGCTCCATGAAGACGCGGCCCATCGCATTGATCACCAATACGCGCGCGCCCTTGCGGGTCTCGACCAGCGCGGCGCCGCGGCCTGGCGTGTGGCGCGGGAAATTCGCCGGCCGGATCAGGCGCGGCGCGCGCTCGATGAACACCAGCGCCTCCTTCTGATTCCAGGCGTGGTTGCCGAGCGTCACCGCATCGGCGCCGGCGTCGATGAAATCATTGTAGATCGCCTCGGTGATGCCGAAGCCGCCGGCGGCGTTCTCGCCGTTGATGATCGTGCAGTCGAGCTGCCAGTCGCGGATCAGGCCGGGGAGATGTTCGGCGATCGCAACGCGGCCGGCCTTGCCGACCACATCGCCGATGAACAGAATGCGCAAACCTATCGACTCCGGAAAATGAGCGTCTCCCGCTCGGTTAGCACATAATCCAGCGCCACGTCGTGGGCCGCGGCCGGCACCGCCGCGATTTGCTGCACCGCGAAGGCGAGGCCCATGGTGACGACCGGGCGCGTCGCCCGCAGCGCGTCGAGCGTCCGGTCATAATAGCCGGCGCCGTAGCCGATGCGATGGCCGAGCGCGTCGAACGCGGCGAGCGGCACCAGCAGGATATCGGGGATCAGTTCGGGGGCGTCGCGGCGCGGCTCGTCGATGCCGAGCGAGCTGCGCTGCAGCGTGTCGCCGGGCTGCCAGGCGCGGAAGCGCAGCGGCAGGCCTGGTTGCTCCACCGCCGGCAGCGCCAGCCGCGCGCCACAGGCCGCCAGCGCCCGCATCAACGGCTTTGGGTCGAGTTCGCCGCGGATCGGCGCATAGCCGGAGACGACGGCATTCGGCGGAAGCGCGAACGGCAGGCCGCGCGCCGCGATCGCCGTCGCAGCCGCTGCCCGCTCGGCTTCGGACAGCGCCAGGCGGCGCGCCAAAGCCGCAGCGCGGAGGTCATTCTTGCTGGGGGCGTCGGTCAGCTCGGACATTCCCGCTTATAGGCGGACGCCGCGGCGGGGAAAAGCTGAGGGGATCGGCAGGGCGGAAGGAGAAGTGCGAAGCCACGATGACCGTTGAAGCGCTCGATCCCGGAGTTCCCTACGAAAGTAGGTGGGCACCATGTGACCGGGTCCACGGACCCGGCCAGGGACAGTTCCCTGAAGGATCGATAAGGCCCCGGGGATATATGGCTCCTGACGCGAAACGCAGCCTCGCTGGCGCAATGTAGCGATCATACCGCCGCTTCGCCAGTGCACAGCGGCGATTTGCTGGCGACGGCGCGAACCCATGACACCCGTCAACGTTTTCGGCTATTGAGAGCAAGCGTCGCACGATCGCCATCAACACGAGCGATCGAGGGAGGACGACTCGAACGGAGCACCATGGCCGCCAAGCCCAGCACCACGATTGCGCGCAAGGCCCGCACCCGGGCCGAGGCGGACTTCGCCACCTGGCTGATGATGGCGAAGCTCGGCAGCTTCGACACGCTGCCGGACAACGCCCGCAAGGTGCTGGACGACTATCGCGCGCGGCTCGACCGGATGAGCGAGATCGAGTCAAAGGCGATCGCGGTGCGCGAGACTTCTCAGGCCTATTACAGCGACATGGGCGGCACCGGCGATGCGCCGGAGCCCGAGCCGCGTCCGGCTCGCGACGAGCCGGCGGTCGACAATGTGGTGCGTTTTCAGAAGCCGCCGAAGCCGAAGCCCGCGCCGGCGCGTCCTGCCGATCGCGGCGCCCGGCCGGGTGCGCCGAGCGGCCGCAAACCGGTGCCGGCGCTGCTGATTTTCGCCGGCCTGGTGGCGATCGTGGTGGCGTGGAAATTCCTGACGCGCTGACGCGGTGCTACAGCCTGCCCGAACGACGCCCATCCGCCTGACGCAGCAATTGCCGGTGGCGCGCCATCGTCACCACCCGCGGCCGCCGTGTGATCAGACCGCCGAACCGGCGGATCAGCAGCGCGATCGCCATCACCAGGCAAACGCCGAGCCCCAAAAGGGACAACACCGGCGCGGCGACCTGGAACAAAGTGATGACGTCGGACATCTGCTGATACCTCGTGTTCAACGAGTCCAAGGGCCAGCACGCGGCATCGTTCCAACAGAGCATCCCGCCCGGCCCCGCAACACTGCGGAGGATCACCAGTGGACGACGAACCCCGGCGCGACGCGCCGCCGAGCGCCGCGCGCGCCACGACCAAGCCGGCCGACAAGCCCAAGGCGCCGCTGGTCGACAGCCTGATCGACATCGTCATCGACAGCGCCGCCGCGATCACCAAGGCCGCCGCCAAGAAAGCGGTGCAACGCCTCGCGGCGGGCCCGGCCAAGAAGGTCGCGGCCAAGGCCGGGGTGATTGGGACGACGGGGACGGCGGGCGCCAAGACCACTGCCAAGACAGCCGGCGCTAAGACGAGCGCAAAGGCCGCGGCCAAACCCGCCAAGCCGGCCACCAAGGCCAAGACCGCGGCGAGCAAATCGGCTGCCGGCAAGGGCGGCGCGAAGACGAAGCCCACGAAATCGACGGCCGCCGCGAAACTGAAAGCAACAAAGGTTGCGAACAAGGCGGCAAAGGCCAGAGTCGCCAAGTCCAATACGAAGAAGACGAAGGCGTAGTCAGCTAACGCCTGCAGACACCCCGAACCGCAGCGCGCTCCCTCTCCCGCTTGCGGGAGAGGGTGGGGGTGAGGGCGACGCGGGCACAGAGCCTGTGTGAAGGGACGCGGGCGCAGTCCCTGGGGACCCCCACCCCCGACCCCTCCCCGCAAGGGGG
>NZ_JBMDXE010000243.1:0-37279 GCF_048594845.1 Rhodopseudomonas sp.
CTCGGGCCGGTTGCGGTCGATCCCGCGCTCACGCAACTTGCCGAAGAGCAGTCCACCAACATGGCGAGGCGCAACAAGCTCGATCACGACGCCAAGGCGCCGTTGGCGCAGCGGCTCAACGCGGCGTCCTATCCGGCGACGGTTGCGGTCGAGAACGTGTCGGCCGGCTATCACACGCTGGCGGAAGCGTTCTCCGGCTGGCGCGACTCGCCACCGCATCGCGCGAATATGCTGAAGAACGGCGTCACAAGGCTCGGCATTGCCGCCGTCTACGCGCCGAACACGAAATATAAAGTATTCTGGACATTGATCCTGGCCTCGACCGAGCCGCCGCGATAACCCGGCCGTGATCGGGTTTGACCGGGCGCGCGATTGACGCCGGGATTGCAGAGCGCCACGGTGCCGATCCTGTCCGTGGCGAACCCATGAATTCTCCCCACCATCATCCGAAACCCGCTGTTCATCCACGTCGCGTGCTGGTGCTGCAAGGCGGCGGTGCGCTCGGCTCCTATCAGGCCGGCGCGTATCAGGCGCTGTGCCATCACGATTTCGAGCCTGAATGGCTCGCCGGCATTTCGATCGGCGCGATCAACGCGGCGATCATCGCGGGCAATCCGCGCGAGAAGCGCGTCGAGAAGCTGAAGCAGTTCTGGGAAATGGCGTCGTCGCCGGTGCCCTGGCAGCCGATGCTGCACACCGACCACGCGCATTCGCTGTTCAACGAAGCCAGTGCCGCGATGATCGCGGCGTTCGGCGTTCCCGGCTTCTTCACGCCGCGTTTTCCGCCGGCGCATTTGATGCCGACCGCCGATCCCGAGACGCTGAGCTATTACGACACCAAACCGCTGCGTGCGACGCTCGAGCGCCTGGTCGATTTCGATCTGCTCAACACCAACGGCATCCGGCTCAGCGTCGGCGCCGTCAATGTCGTGACCGGAAACTTCGAGTATTTCGACAATACGCGCGTCACGATCGGGCCGGAGCACATCATGGCCTCGGCCGCGCTGCCGCCGGGCTTTCCGGCGATCGAGATCGACGGTCAGTATTATTGGGACGGCGGCATCGCCTCGAATACGCCGCTCGACTACGTGCTCGACAGCGAGCAGCGCGACAGTCTGCTCATCTTCCAGGTCGACCTGTTCAGCTCCCATGGTCGCCTGCCGCAGACGCTGCTGGAAGCTGCCGAGCGCGAAAAAGATATCCGCTTCTCCAGCCGCACCCGGCTCAACACCGACAAGAACAAGCAGATCCACAACACCCGCAAGGCGCTGCGTCACCTGATCGAGCGGCTGCCGGACGAACTGCGCAACGATCCGACCTACGCGATCCTGCACGAGGCGGCGAAGGAGAATTCCGTCACGGTCGTGCATCTGATCTACCGTAAGAGAGACTACGAGGCGTCCTCGAAGGACTACGATTTCTCTCGCCTGAACATGGTCGAACACTGGAAATCCGGCGAGCAGGATGTCTATGTCTCGATGCGCGATCAGGCGTGGCAGCGCGGACCGCAGGACGGTGAGGCCATGGTGACCTGGGACCTGACCCGGGACGCGTTCAAATAACGGCGGCTCGAGCCGTCTCAGACGATCGAACAGGAGAAGATGATGGCTAATCTCACGGGCAAGACCGCGGTCGTGACCGGCTCGACCTCGGGTATCGGCCTCGCTTACGCGCGCGCCTTCGCCAAGTCCGGCGCCAATGTGGTGCTGAACGGCATGGGCGATGCCGACGCGATCGAGAAGGAGCGCAAGTCGATCGAGACCGAATTCGCCGTCAAGGCCGTGTATTCCCCGGCCGACATGCTGAAGCCCGCCGAGATCGCCGAGATGGTTGCGCTCGGCGAGAAGAGCTTCGGCTCGGTCGACATCCTGGTCAACAATGCCGGCATTCAGTTTGTGTCGCCGATCGAGGATTTTCCGATCGAGAAGTGGGACGCCATCATCGGCATCAACCTGTCGTCGGCTTTCCATGGCATCCGCGCCGCCGTGCCCGGCATGAAGAAACGCGGCTGGGGCCGCATCATCAACACCGCCTCGGCGCACTCGCTGGTGGCGTCGCCGTTCAAATCGGCCTACGTCGCCGCCAAGCACGGCATCGCCGGCCTGACGAAGACCGTGGCGCTCGAAGTCGCCACCCACAAGATCACCTGCAACTGCATCTCGCCCGGCTATGTCTGGACGCCGCTGGTCGAGAAGCAGATCCCCGACACCATGAAGGCCCGCGGCCTCACCAAGGAGCAGGTGATCAACGACGTGCTGTTGCAGGCGCAGCCGACCAAGGAATTCGTCACTGCCGAGCAGGTCGCGGCGCTCGCCGTGTATCTGTGCAGCGACGACGCCAGCCAGATCACCGGGGCCAATCTGTCGATGGACGGCGGCTGGACCGCGGCGTAATCGATCAATGTAGGCCGCGGCCTCGTCTCGAACTGTCATCCTCCGCGAAAGCGGAGGATCCAGTATCGCAGAGCATTGCGTCTCTGGGATACTGGATTGCCCGGTCGAGCCGGGCGACGACGCGGTTACTAATAGTTAGTTAACGAACCCCATATGTAGGGTGGGCAAAGGCGCGAAGCGCCGTGCCCACGTGTGCGGTTTGCGCTCGACGTGGGCACGCTTCGCTTTGCCCACCTTACGGGCGTATGCGTCTTTTCCCGAATGCCAGCACGTGCAGACCCAATCGCCGCCGCACGATCCAGAACAGCAGCACGGTCTCGAAGGTCAGCGCGGCCGACGTCGCCGCGGCTGCGCCGTAGCCGCCGAAGCGCGGCACCAGCACTAGGCACAGCACAAGATTGGCCACGAACGCTAGGGCATAGGCCAGCGCGCAAGCGTTCTGGTGGCCGAGCATATTGAGCAGCCGCTCGACCGGACCGATTGCGGCGCGCGCCAGCAGGCCGATCGCGGCGACGAACATGATGCCGTAGCCCTCGGTGAATTGCGGCCCGAACAGCCATAGGATCGGTTCGCCCAGCGCCAGCAGCAGCACGGTAGCGCCGAGCGACGGCCAGAAGGTCCAGACGATGGCGTGCCGCACATAGGCGGCAAGCCGTTCCTTGTCGCCGGCGGCGTGATATTCGGTGAAGCGGTGCGCCGTGGTCGCCGACATTGCGTAGTGAATGAAAGAAACCAGCGCCAGCGTCTTCACCACCGCGTAATACACGCCGACCTCCTCGGCCGGGCGGAATTGCTGCAGCACCAGCACGTCGGTGTAGGACAGCAGCAGATAAAAGCTCTCGACCAGCAGGATCGGTAGCGAGGTCGCGAGCCAGCCGCGAAAATCGTAGGCGCGCGGTCCCGCCGGGACGTGGCCGCGGAGCTTGCGGTTGAGCGCGATCATCTGGCCGATCATCGCGATCCACACCGCCGCGCAACTCGCCGCCATCGCGGCGACGGCGCCAAGCTGGAAGCCGAGCGCGAACAGGCCGGCCGTGAAGCCGATGATCAGCCCTTGCCGGATGATGAATTGCGGCATCAGGCCGAGCTTCATCCAATCATGCGAGCGGGCGATGCCGTCCTGGGTGTTGGCGACCACGAAGGCCGGCAGCGTCAGGCAGCCGAGATATAGGGGGCCGACGGTGGCCGCATCGATCGATGCCGATAGCGCAAACACCAGTGCAGCGAGCAGCAGCGATACCAGACCGGAAGCAGCCAGCGTCGCCCAGCGGCTGCCGGACAGAAAGCCACGTAGCCGGTCGTCGGCGCCGCTTGCTCGATATTCGGGGATGATCTTCTGGGCCGAGGCTGAGATGCCGAAATCCAGCATCGAGCCAAGCAGCAGCACCCAGGTCCAGACGTAGACATAAACGCCATAGTCCGAGCCGCCCATCCAGCGGGCCAGCAGGATCTGCGCCAGATAGGCGAGACCGGCGCTGCCGACGCGGATCAGGAAAATAGTACCAGCGAGGCGATTGGTCAGCGACCGCTCGTTGCCTGCACCGAAGAGACCCGCAAGGCGCGCCTTCAATCCGGCCAGCGTTGATGTTGCCGGAGGAGCATCCATGACAGCCAAAGCGACCCCCAATGCCGAGCCGCGCCACAAGCGCGGTAGCAGGATCCCTTTAGCAACCAGACGTTACGATTCGGTTGGACGGCGGCGCCGGTGATGTCGTGAATAATTCGTAAAAGCAGCTAGGCTCGGGTTATCCCACGGAACCTGGAACCCGGCGGGCCGTTGAGTTCCCTGTTCGACCAGTGCCTTGGCGGCCTCGCCGAACTACGCATCACTTACCCACATCTCGGAGATGTCCGATGCCGAAGTTCACGACCCGGACGATTGGTCGTTTCGTTCTCGCGGGAATAACCGCGGTTGCGGTCGCCACCGCGCTCTATGCGGTCACGCGAGGCGCGCTCGGCTTTTCAAGCGAGGGAATTCGTGGTGCCGCGCTGAACGTCGCAAGCCTCGTCGTCGCGTTTCTGCTGGTCGCGGGGATTGGTCGCAAGCCGAAGGACGAGCGCTAGTTGTCAGCGAATAGCATGGGCTGAGTTTCGCTTGATGATCGGTAGCGGCGCGATGTCAGGAATTTTCTGACATCGCCCGGAGGTGATCAGGATCGGATCGAGCTAAGACTTTCGTCGACTCTCCCGCCTGATAACTGTACTCCGGTGTGGTAATCGCGCTGAAATCCCATGATCTCGGCTGGACTCGGACAATAAACTCAGCAACCGAGCGAACTAACTCTTAATGCCGCGGCTCGTATTTGTTCGAGGCCGGTCCCGAAGATTGTCCGGCGTGTAGTTGGAATAAGTCCAGTCCGGAATTCGCCGTGAAACAGACCGTCACGCCGACCGACGTCGAAGTGTTCTTCGATGCGGACGATATCATCGTTTCGAAAACCGATCTCAAAGGCCGCATCACCTATGCCAACAAGGTGTTCAGCGATGTCTGTGGCTACAGCGAAGCAGAATTGATCGGGCAGCCCCATTCGATCGTCCGTCACCCGGACATGCCGCGCTGTGTGTTCAAGCTGCTGTGGGATACGCTTGCCGAGGGGCGTGAGATCTTCGCCTATGTCAAGAACATGACGCGGAAGGGCGATTATTATTGGGTGTTCGCCCACGTGACACCATCGTTCGACGCGTCGGGGCGAGTGATCGGCTACCACTCCAATCGCAGGGTGCCGGCGCGCGATGTCATTGCTGCCCTTGTGCCCGTCTACAGGCAGCTCCTCGACGTCGAAGCCCGCCACCGCAATGCCAAGGACGGGCTCGCTGCGAGTACTCAGCATCTGGTCGATTTCATCAAGTCGAAGAACATTTCCTATGATCAGTTCGTCTTCTCTCTTTAATGCAGGTGTCTGCCTCGCTGGCGTGATGATATCGATCCTGCTGGCGGCCGTCGGCGCGTTCGCCGGTGTGTCCTTGCTGCTGCAGCTTGGCATCTGCGCAGCGCTTGTCTTTGCCGTTTTGCTTGGCCTGATGCTGCTGCGCATCGGCCGGGTGTTCGAGACGATCGGTCTGGTCTGCCGCCGCATCGCCGATGGCGACTTCGAAGCGCGCATCATCGGCTGCCGCGAGGGCGGCCGGATCGGCACGTTGACCCACACCTTCAATGACATGATTGATCGCTGTGACGCTTTCGTGCGCGAGGCCAGCGCCGCCATGGGCGCGATCCGCGACGACAAGTATTATCGTCACATCCTTCCGGCGGGGCTGCGTGGCTCGTTGCTGATCGCCACACAGACGATCAATGATGCGATGCAGGCGATCGAAACCCGGGTCGCCGCGTTCAACGCCAACACGGCGGAATTCGAGGGCGCCATCGGCGCCGTGATCGATACGGTCTCGAGTGCGTCGAGCAACATGGGCGAGACTGCCGGCAGCCTCAATCGCGGCGTGGTCGCGACTCGGGAGCGGGCGCTCGCGGTGTCGGCAGCTTCTGAGCAGGCGGCCACCAACATGGAGTCGGTCGCGGCGGCGACGGCCGAACTTACGGCCTCCGCAAACGAGATCCTCGGCAGCGTCAACCGTTCGGCCTCGATTGCCCGCACCGCGGTGAGCGCCTCCGACCATGCACGCGAAACCGTCGGCAGCCTGTCCACCGCGACGGAGCGGATCGGAACGATCGTGCAATTGATCGAGGAGATCGCCGCACAGACCAACCTGCTGGCGCTCAACGCCACGATCGAAGCTGCGCGGGCCGGCGAGGCGGGCAAGGGCTTCTCGGTGGTGGCCCAGGAGGTGAAGTCATTGGCGCAGCAGACGTCGCGGGCGACACACGACATCTCGGTGAGTATCGCCGAGGTTCAGGAAACCACCCGTGCCGCAGTCGAGGCGATCTCCAGCATCGGCCGAAGCATCGGGGAAGTCGATTCGATCACCTGTCAGGTCGCCGTGGCGGTCGAAGCGCAGACGGCGGCGACTGGCGAGGTGGCTCGCAACATCGAGCAGGCCTTCGCCGGCATTCGCGATATCTCGGGCAACATCCAGAGCGTCACGGTGAATGTCGGCGAGACCGAGCAGCACGCCGGCACGACATTGACCGCGTCGGATTCGCTTGCTCATCAGGCGGCCGCGCTCGGCGATGCGGTGCGTGGATTCCTGCGCTCGCTCCGCACCGGAGAGGCGAAGCGCCGCGCGGCATAGAGCCGGACTTCGATCTCACGGACGTGGCAAGCATCTCTCGAAGAGATCTTAGCTTCGCCGTCAATGGTTGCGAAGATTCCTTGCTACACGCTTTACCTTACCGCGATTTCATCAAGATGAACTCGGTCGTCAGCGCTCATTCACCTGCAACTTCTTAAGCTGTTCGCAGTTTTCAGAGTTGGATTGAAGGAGGTTGATCCGATGAAACTCAAGATCGCTGTTGCCGCCGCAGCCGCTCTCGGCGCCGTCGCACTCACCTCGGGCACCGCTTCGGCGGCCATGCCCAACGGTCTTGCCGGCGCCGCTGGTGCGGTCGCCAACCAGTCCGCCAATATCGACCAGGTGCGCTACGTCTGTAACGCCTGGGGCCGCTGCTGGTGGCGTCCGAACTACTACGGCGCGTACGGCTATTACGGTCCGCGGCCGTATTACGGCCCGCGCTTCTACGGCGGCCCGCGCTACTACGGACCGCGCTGGCACGGCGGCTGGCGCCGCTGGTAACAGTTCTCCGGCGTGAACGGATTGCGGGGCCTTCGGGCCCCGCTTTTTATTGACGAAACGTTAAGGCTGTGGCGTCTCCGAACGGAGCTCGCTGACATCGACCCATTCGGCGCCGACCAGTTCGGCCATTCGCTGCGGGGCGATCCGCACCGCGCTGTGGGTCGATCCCGCCGCCGGCACAACGATGTCGAACGCGCGCAGCGAAACATCGCAGTAGATCGGCAGCGGCTGCGCGAGGCCGAACGGGCAGACGCCGCCGACCTCGTGGCCGGTCAGGTCAGCGACCTCGTGGACGCCCAGCATCTTCGGTTTGGCGCCGAAGGCGGCTTTTGCCTTCTTGTTGTCGAGCCGTGCGGTGCCGCTGGTCACCACCAGCACGACCTTTTCGCCAAGGCGGAGCGACAGCGTCTTGGCGATCTGCTCCGGCGGCACGCCGTAGGCTTCCGCCGCCAGCGGAACAGTCGCCGAACTCTTGTCGGATTGTTCGACCGCGATGTCGGGCGCGTGCTGCGCAAACCAGGCGCGAACGGACTCCAGGCTCATTCCAAATTCCCTGGCCGGCGAAGCTCGCCGGCTTTCATCCTCATTGTTGCAAGGAATAGCCGGCCGCGCTGCGCGCCGTCCAGACGGCTTTCGAGGCGACGCAATCCAGCTTGGTTACAGAACTGGATTGCTTCGCTTCCCTCTCAGTCACGCAGACCACTAGATGCCCAGAAGCTTCCGCGCGTTCTGCTTCAGCACTTTCGGGCGGACCTCGTCGCGGATCTCGAGCTTGGCGAAATCGGCCAGCCAGCGGTCCGGCGTGATCACCGGCCAGTCCGAGCCGAACAGCATCTTGTCCTGCAGCAGGCCGTTGATGTAGCGCACCAGGATCGGCGGGAAGTACTTCGGCGACCAGCCCGACAGGTCGATGTAAACGTTGGGCTTGTGGGTCGCGACCGAGAGCGCCTCCTCCTGCCAGGGGAAGGACGGGTGCGCCAGGATGATCTTCATGTCCGGGAAATCGACCGCGACGTCGTCCATGTACATCGGGTTCGAGTACTTCAGCCGCATGCCCATGCCGCCCGGCATGCCGGAGCCGACGCCGGTCTGGCCAGTGTGGAACAGTGCGATCGCGCCGCCTTCCTGAATCGCTTCGTAGAGCGGATAGGCGAGGCGGTCGTTCGGATAGAAGCCCTGCATCGTCGGGTGGAACTTGAACCCCTTGATGCCGTAATCGGCGATCAGCCGCTTGGCCTCGCGCACGCCGAGCTTGCCCTTGTGCGGATCGATCGAGGCGAACGGGATCAGCACGTCGGAATTCGCGCGCGTGATCTCGATCATCTCGTCGTTGTTGTAGCGGCGAAAGCCGGTCTCGCGCTCGGCGTCGACCGGAAAGATCACCGCGGCAATCTTCTTGGCGCGATAATAAGCGGCGGTTTCCGGCACGGTCGGTGGGTGCTTGTGCGGCGACTTGAAGTACTCGGCCATCTGCGCCTGGAAATCGTCGTAACCGTCGTCCGGGTGCGTGCCGCAGGGCTCCTCGGCGTGGGTGTGAATGTCGATGGCGACGAGATCGTCGGGATTGAGCATCGGGCGTTTCCTTCGGGGCCGTCTTTTTGGGCGGGAGAATTGATTATGGTCTATAACTATTCTCTCGGACTGTGAAGCGGGCCGCTGGAGGGTTCCCGTGTTGAATTGGTGAAGGATTGCCCGGCAGCTTTCGCTTAGCGCCTGCGATGGCAAACTTCCGGTGCGAAGCGGCCCGTGGAGAGCGCTGGCTCGATTGACACAGCAAGTCCGGCTGGTTAGAAACCGTCCGTCCCGGGCGGGCTGCCGCCGGCGGGCAAGGTATCTTTTACACCTTCGGCCATTTTCAAACGGCCTTTCAAACAGTCAGGATAGACCCATGAAGGTCCGTAACTCGCTGAAGTCGCTGCGTTCCCGTCATCGTGACAACCGTCTGGTCCGCCGCAAGGGCCGGCTCTACGTGATCAACAAGGTCCAGCGCCGCTTCAAGGCCCGCCAGGGTTGATCCTGCCCGGCTGGCTCTGACCGGCCGCGACTTCCCATCACGCCTGTTTGACGCGCGCGCTGCTTTGCAGCGCGCTTTGTCATGTCTAGACTTCGTGCATGGTTCTCCAAGCATTCGACCGGGTGTTGTTGTCCTGCGCGGCTTTCGCCGTGGCGCTGTTGCCGGTTGCGGCGGCCGCTCAGTCTCCCAAAGAGCGGCCGGACAACGCTCCTCCGAAACATCACCTCGAAAAGCCGCTCGATCAGCCGCCGACCCCGCCCGCCAAGCTGCCGCGCGTGGGCGGCGATCAAACGCGTGGACTGGACTTCCTGTTCGGTGCGCTGAAGGCCGCGCCGGACGAGGCCAGCGCCAAGCATGTCGAAGCGCGGATCTGGGCGCTGTGGACACAGACGAACAGCGACACCACCGCGCTGCTGATGGCGCGGTCCAAGGTCGCGATGGACGCCAAGCAGTACGACGTCGCGATCAAGCTGCTCGATGCCGTGGTCAAGCTGCGGCCCGACTATGTCGAGGGCTGGAACCGCCGCGCCACCATCTACTATCTGCAGAATGAATATGCCCGCTCGCTCGGCGACATCGAACAGGTGCTGTCGCGCGAACCACGCCATTTCGGTGCGCTCGCGGGGCTCGGCATGATCATGCAGGAACTCGGAGACGACAAACGGGCGCTCGACGCGTTCCGTCAGGCGCTGGCCATCAATCCGCACCTCGATAAGGTGCCGGAGTTGGTCAAAACGCTGTCCGAGAAGGTCGAAGGCCGGGACATTTAGCCGGCTGCGATGGCCGCGGGACGGTCTTTATTGGTCCCTAATTTCTCGGGCACGAAACGAACGGGCACGGGCGGCGTAGCTGTACCGTGCACATCCTGTCCCGGACGCTCCCGATGCTCCTGATCGGCCTCGTTGCAGCCATCGCCGTGCTGGCGCTGCTGACTCAGGCCGGCGTGGTGTGGATCGAGAACAGGTTTCCACCACAAGGCGAGAGCTTTGCCGTTGCGGGGGGTGATCTCCACGTCGTCGATCTGGGGCCGCGCGATCTGACGGAGCCGCCGATCGTACTGATCCATGGCGCCAGTTCCAATCTCGGCGCGATGCGGGTGCCGCTCGGCGATGCGCTGGCGGAGCAGCACCGCGTGATCCTGATCGATCGTCCGGGCCATGGCTGGAGCGAGCGCGACACGCTGGCGGATTCGGCGCCGGCCGATCAGGCGAAGGCGATCGGCGAGGCGCTCGATCGGCTCGGCGTGTCGCGGGCCGTCATCGTTGTGCATTCGCTGGCCGGTGCACTTGGCGCGCGGATGGCGCTGGATCAGCCGTCCCGAGTGGCTGGGCTGGTGATGCTGGCGCCGGTGACGCATCCTTGGCGCGGCGGCGTCGGCACTTACAGCCGTATCATGACGACGCCGGGGATTGGGCCGCTGCTCGCCTACACCGTCACGCTGCCGCTCGGCCTGATGCTGACCAAGCCCGGCGCGCGCGCGGTTTTCGCGCCGCAGCCGATGCCGGAGAACTACGTCGACGCCAGCGCCACCCCCTTGTTGCTGCGTCCGCGGGAATTTCTCGCCAACAGCTGGGACCTGACGACGTTGAAGGACGCGGTTCGTCAGCAGGTCGCCCGCTATCCGCAGATTTCGGCTCCGACGGTGGTGATCCACGGCGATGCCGACGACATCGTCTCGCTCGACATCCACGCGCGGGCCTTCGTGGCCGCGGTGCCGAGCGCGCATCTCATCGTCCTGCCAAATGTCGGGCATATGGTGCAGAACGCCGCGCCGGATCTGGTCGGTCGCGAAATCGAAGCACTGATTGCCGCCGATGCCGCAACACCCCGCGCCGCCGCGCGTTAGGATCCACCATCAAACCCGCGAGGAGAACTCCATGAGCGTGACATCCGGTTCGGCCAAGTGGCAGGGCGGCATCAAGGACGGCAAAGGCGCGATCTCGACCAAAAGTGGCGCGCTCAGCGACTATCCGTACGGCTTCGCCAGCCGGTTCGAAGGCAAGCCGGGTTCGAACCCGGAAGAACTGATCGGCGCCGCCCACGCCGCGTGCTTCACCATGGCGCTGTCGCTGATTCTCGGCGAAGCCAAGCTCACCGCTGAGCAGATGGACACCAAGGCCGACGTGACGCTGGAAAAGCAGGGCGACGGCTTCGCCATCACCGCGGTGCATCTGACACTGACCGCCAAGATCCCCGGCGCCGACGACGCCACCTTCCAGGACTGCGCCGCCAAGGCCAAAGCCGGGTGTCCGGTCTCGAAGCTGCTCAACACCAAGATCACGCTGGACGCCAAGCTGGCGAACTAAGCTGGCTCGTAGAAACCAGCCTATCGTTCGTCTTTCGGGGTTCGCGCTACGCGCGCCCCGTAATGACGAACGCTGATGTGGTGTGAATGTCGAAGACTAACTAACCGCCTTCACACATCCGTATCGGTCGGCCCCACATAGGCGATGCGCACCATGTTCGTTGCGCCCGGTGTCCCCAGCGGGACGCCGGCGACGATGATGACGCGCTGACCGGACTTGGCGAAGCCGTCGCGAAAGGCGATGCGGCCGGCGCGGTCGACCATGTCGTCCTGATCGCGGGCGTCCTCGGCGACGACGCAGTGGACGCCCCACACAGCGGACAACTTGCGGCCGGTGTTGAGGTTTGGCGTGATCGCCACCACCGGCACTTTCGGCCGCTCGCGCGCGACGCGGAGCGCGGTTGAGCCGGACGACGTCCAGCAGATGATCGCCGACAGATCGAGCGTCTCGGCGATCTGCCGCGCCGCGCCGGCGATGGCGTCGCCTGCGGTGGCCTCGGGCTCGGGGCGCTGCGCGTTCAGCACGGTGCGGGAGAGCGCGTCGCGCTCGACCTCTTCGCCGATGCGGTTCATCGTCGACACCGCCTCGACCGGATACTTGCCCGCGGCGGACTCGGCCGACAGCATGATCGCGTCGGCCCCCTCATAGACCGCGGTGGCAACGTCCGAGACCTCGGCGCGGGTCGGCACCGGGCTGGTGATCATCGACTCCAGCATCTGCGTCGCGACCACCACCGGCTTGCCGGCGCGTCGCGCCATGCGGGTCATCTGCTTCTGAAGGCTCGGCACGCGCTCCAGCGGCATCTCGACGCCGAGATCGCCGCGCGCGACCATCAGCGCATCGGACACGTCGAGAATGTCCTGCAGCCGGTCGATCGCCTGCGGCTTTTCGATCTTGGCCATGACCGCGGCGCGGCCGCGGATCATCCGCTTGGCTTCGGCGACATCCTCGGCGCGCTGCACGAAGGACAGCGCCACCCAGTCGATGCCGGTCTCACACGCGGCTTCGAGGTCGGCGCGGTCCTTGTTGGTCATCGCCGACATCGGCAGGTCGGTATCGGGCAGGCTGACGCCCTTGCGATCGCTCATCTTGCCGCCGATCACCACACGCGTCACCGCGCGATCGGGCGAAGCTTCCTCGCAGATCAGCCGCACCTTGCCGTCGTCGAGCAGCAGTGCGTCGCCGACCTTGAGGGCCGATAGAATCTCCGGATGCGGCAGGCAGACCCGCTCGGCGTCGCCCGGCTCCTTGTTCGAATCCAGCACGAAGCTGGCGCCGTTGTTGAGCTGGATCGGCCCGTTGGCGAACATCCCGACGCGCAGCTTCGGTCCCTGCAGATCGACCAGGATGCCGATCGGCCGGCCGTAGCTCGACTCGACGCTGCGGATCGTCTTCACCAGCTCCCGCATCTTGTCGT
Organism: Rhodopseudomonas sp.; assembly: GCF_048594845.1. Taxonomy (GTDB): domain Bacteria; phylum Pseudomonadota; class Alphaproteobacteria; order Rhizobiales; family Xanthobacteraceae; genus Rhodopseudomonas. The sequence goes on from NZ_JBMDXE010000243.1 coordinate 12,820, forward strand.
GCGGAGTGTGGCTCATGTTGATGCGGAACACGTCGGCGCCGGCTTCGAACAGCTTTCGGATCATCGTGCTGTCGGAAGACGCGGGGCCGAGCGTCGCCAGAATCTTGATCCTGCGAAGCCGCCTCATGGCTTTCCCCCGCCGTCGTTCGGCTTGGCTCCATTGTCGCCGGGGACAGGCGCGGGCGCGACCGGCGCGGTGCGGCCTGGTGTCGGCGGGATGCCGGGCATGCCGGCGCCCGGCGGAGATCCGCTGGGCAATCCCGGCAGCTTCTGGGTGTTCTGTTCGTTGCTCTCGGTGAGCTGCACCGTCCAGGCGCGCTGTTCACCGGTGTCGACCTCGAAGAAGCCGGTGCGGTCGAAGCCGCGCGCCAGGCAGTTTTCAGTCCCCTTGATGGTGAACTCCTTGTCGCGCGAGCACATGAACGCCTGGCCGGACCATTCGCCGCCACGGTCGTAGTCGAGCGCGTAGATGTAGTAATAGCGCGCCACCAGCGTGCCGCGGAGCAGGGTCTCGCAGCTGCGCGACGACACGTTCCACCAGCCCTCGGTGGTCCAGCCGTCGACGTCCTTATAGCCGAGTGCGATGCCGACCCGGCTCGACGTGTTGTTGCACAGCCGGAAGTCGGCGGCGGCCGGGGAGGCGGCCAGCAGCAGCGCAGCGAACGCCAGCGCGGCCGCGACGAGCATCGGCGCACGGCGTGGTTGTGCGGTGCAGGGGAGGGAATCTGTGCTGATCATGCCGGCTAGCTATAACAGAAAGGGAATGGTTTCGCGTGACATGAGGGGCCTGTCAACGGCCGCCGCGTCGGCGCCAGGGCGAACGTGGTGTGATCGAGCGTGCCGTTGTAGGCAGGAGATGTGGCAAAATCGGAGTCAGCGCCCATCTGATCCGCAGGCGGCGTGCACGAGAAGGTGAGTGCGATGGACAACAACACCCGGACTGAACTCGAGGCGGCGGCGTTTCGCCGGCTGGTGGCGCATCTGCGCGAGCGCACCGACGTGCAGAACATCGACCTGATGAATCTCGCCGGCTTCTGCCGCAACTGCCTGTCCAACTGGCTGAAGGACGCGGCCGATGCGCAGGGCGTGGCGATGACCAAGGATGAAAGCCGCGAGGCGGTGTACGGCATGCCCTACGAGGAGTGGAAAGCCAAGCACCAGAGCGCCGCAACGCCGGCCCAGGTCGAGGCCTTCAAGACGTCCCACAGTCATTGAGGCAAACCGAAGGCACGCCAGCGACTCGCAGCTGAGTGCGGCGGAAGTCCAGCGCCGAATTTCGCACAGCGATTTTGTCTGTGCGGTCGCTGTGGACGAGCACGTGGGGTCTTGACGAGAGGGGCCGCCGCGAAGACTGTCCCGCGCAGACGCGGCGCATGGCCACCGTCCTCGCCGCCCTTTCCCCGATCATCAGTTTCCAGGAGTGAACGATGGCCACCTCTGCTGCCGCCGTCCAAGACGAGCCCGCGACCCGATTCGCCAAGGACCAGCTCAAGGCCATCATCGAGCGCATCGAGCGGCTGGAAGAAGAGAAGAAGACGATCTCCGACGACATCCGCGACGTCTATGCCGAAGCCAAGGGCAACGGCTACGACGTCAAGGCGCTGCGCACCATCGTCCGCATGCGCAAGCAGGATGCCAACGAGCGCGCCGAGCAGGAGACGATCCTCGAGACCTACATGCAGGCGCTCGGGATGCTCGTCTAATTTCGAAACTGTTGCGCTTGATGCCATTAAGGGTTGCGCGGCGGTAGTTTTGCACCTCAGAAGGAGCAAAGCCGCCCGCGCGCGCGCTCCCAAATAGCGCCGTAGCGGGCGGGCGGCTTTGCGGTCGGTTGCAATGACCGTTTTTGTTATGACCGAGAGTGCGGGCGGCGATCGAAAGTGTTCTGATCGAGGGCGTCAGCACCCTCGATCAACTAAATTTGTAGTAATAGGTCTTCTGAGGCGGCCCCGAGGGGCTGCAGGCGTTTCTAGGTCGGACATGTACGGCTCGCCCCTCTTTTCTGAGCAAAGCCCGGCGCGTGCAGGTTCGTCTAACGGCGCGATGTTCGAACCAACCTCAGCCTATCGCTTCATCTGCGTGAAGGCCGCGGGCGGTCGCGTGCAGCCGGAGCGTTCGAGTGGAAGCCCGAAGTGGGTGCCTGGATCGGCACGCCCTGAATCGCTCGAACCATGCTCAGCAGCTTCGGCGCCCACACGGTTTCGATCGATTTTCGGGTCAGGATGCTTTTCGACGCCGTCATGTTGAAGGCCAGCACGTGGCGGCCATCGGGGTGTAGATAGGGTACTCCTACGGCGTTCGTTCCAGGATCCAGCGCGCCCATCGAAATGCAGAAGCCGCGCTCCCATACTTCCGAGATGCCGCGCTCGATATTGCTGATGACCGTGGGCCCGGATATGCAGCCAGCCTCTCCATGATCTCGGCGCGCCGCAGGCCATTCACCGTCGACAGACAGGCCCACCCCGACGCGGTCAACGCAACCGGCACCCGACCTGAGCTTCGCGAAAATGCTGTTGATCTCCGACTGCCGTGTCTGTCGATGAAAACAATGTTCAGATCGTCGAGTATCGCGAGACCAACGAGGGCATTCGCGTCGCGCGCGAGCTCATCCATGCGCAGGCGCGCGTGACTCTGCACGCGCAGCTTGGACATCAAGGGGAAGCTCAGCGCCAACACACGCGGGGCGATCTCGTACTTGCCAATCTGCCGATCGAAGTGGAGTTAGCCGAGTTCGGTCAGGGTCGCGGTGATGCACGACACCGTCGCCTTTGAAATCGAGGTGCGTTCGGCGATCTCGACATTGCCGAGAAACTAGTCGCCACCGTTGAATGCGGTCAGGATATCGAGCGCGCGGGCCGCCGCACGGTTGAAATCGACGCGCGGTCCCCCGGTGATCTCCTCGTCCTGCCGCTCGCTCGATCGACCCGCAAGATTCTTGCATTTTAAATCCGCCTCTTTTGCCGTCCATCGTTATCGCCGCGGACCCTAGCCAGCGGGAATGGGAGGGCATGGTTTGGCCGAGTTTTGCTCATTGACTGGATACATCATTCGCCATTGTCCGCTATGGGCCAAAAGCGGACGTAGGTTGTTACCGAGCGGAAAAACTCGAGGTTCGGCGCGCGACTGTGGAGGTACAGCTGACGGTTGGACGCGGGATCACGCAGTCGTCAAACCTTCGGTGCTCAAGATGCAGCCTTAGAGTCGGCAGAGGGGCCGTCGATGGGAAAAACGATCTGGAATACAGAGCCGCCTTTTTCCGAGGTCCTGTATCGGGCGTGTCCACCATGCGCCTCGGCGATCGCTCGCACCACCGACAATCCGAGACCCGAGCCGCCGAATTGCCGAGACCGGGAGGGTTCGGCGCGCGCGAAGGCATCGAAAGCTCGCGCGGCGAACTCCGCGCTCAAGCCCGGCCCCTCGTCTTCAACGGCGATGGCCACCTCGGACGTTTCCAGAGTCATCCGGATCACGATTAAGCCGGGCGTTGCGTAGCGGCGCGCGTTTTCCAAAAGCGCGAGTAGGGCCTGTCGGATCCGCGGGCCGTCGCATGGCAGCGTCACCGGCTCGGTTGTCATCCGAACAGAAAAGCCGGCTCCTTCAAGGGCAGGGCGCATCGCATCGACGGCCTGCGCCACTTCGTTGGCGAGATCAGTCGGCTCGACACGCATGTCGAGGCGCTGGCTGTCGGAGAGGGTCACGACCCGTAGATCTTCGACGAGACGCGACAAATTCTCGACCTGGGCCAGCAGGCTCCTGAACAACTCGTCGTTCGGCTCGAAGACGCCATCAGCGAGGCCATGCAAGCGACCGCGCAGAATTGTCAGCGGTGTTCGCAGTTCATGAGCGATGGCCGCGTTCCACGACGCCATCGACTCCGCCGCGTCCTGCAGACGCTGAGCCATCGCATTAAAATCGTCGACCAGTTGCGCCGTCTCGCCGAGCGAGCGATCGCCGGCCACAGCACGCGCGGTGAGGTCGCCGGCTGCGATCTTGCGCGCGCCTTCGGCCAGCGAATTGAGCGGCGCGAGGATCCTCCGCGTCAGCCGTAGTGCGGCGTGGATCGCGATGACAAGGCCGAGCAGAAGGAAGATCGCTATCAAGATGAAGTCGGGCGCTTCCGGCAGCAATGGCGGCGGACCCGGCGGTGGCGGAAACCAGGTCATATAGATGCTGTAGAAGATGAAGGTGCCAACGAACACCATCAGCACTGCGATGGCGACGACGACGCTCATCGACAGCGTGATTTGCCCGCTGAGGCGATACCGTTTCATGCGGCCGTCAGTCGGTAGCCGACGCCCCGCACCACCGACATCATGCCGGTCGCGCCCGCCTCGTCGAGCTTCCGGCGCAAATTGCTGACATGGCTATCCACCGTGCGTTCCAGCGCATCGCCGCCGGGAAGGCAGGCGTCGATCAGTTCATTGCGGGCGAAAGCCCGCGTCGGCGCCTTTGCCATGTGGGCCAGCAGTCGGAACTCGGTGAGCGTCAATTGCAATGGCATCGAGACATCTTCGCCATGCACCTTCGCAAGGTGACTCTCGAGGTCGACCTCGAGCCTGCCGATGCGCAGAATCGTTCGACTGGCCGCATGCCCAGACCGACGGAGAACCGCCTTGGCGCGGGCGACGACTTCGAGCGGGTTGAAGGGTTTGACAACGTAGTCGTCCGCGCCGAGACGCAGCCCCTGCAGACGATCGAGATCCTGATCGAGCGCCGTTATCATGATGATCGGCGTTTCGCCCCGACGACGCAGCTCGGCGAGGACGTCCCAGCCATCGATCTTAGGCATCTTCACATCGAGAAGAATCAGATCCGGCTTCAGGATCGCGTGCTGATCCAGCGCCGTCTGCCCGTCGGCTGCATTCACGGTGCGGAATCCTTCGCGTACCAAATAGGCATCGAGGATCTTGGCGATTTCAGGCTCGTCTTCAGCGATGAGGATGAGTTCGTTCATGGTTCATCGTCCAGCGCGGGAGTGCCGATCGCGAAGGTTTGCGAAACAAATCGGCGCGGTTTGAGACCGGGCCGCTTCAGTGTTCGTCGGACCACTCGTGATCGTGATGCCAGTCGTGGTCATGATGTCCGTCGTGATGGTGTGGCCAGTCGTGATCGGCAGTCCAGCCGTAGGCACTGTAGCCGTCATCGTAACGATACGGCGAGGACGAGTACCTATAGCCGAGGCGGCGATCCGGACGACAGATGCCCCAGGACGTGACATGCCATCCACGGCCGCATTGCCAATCGGCCCGGACCAAATCCGGCGCATGTGACGAACTGCCAAACGGCATCGCGATCGCACTGCCGGCCCACAGCGATGCCATGCTCATCAGCACGGCGGCAATCAAAGACGATCTTCTCATCGGATTACAAAGCTCCCTGACATGTCGCGCGCGGCGACCGGTCCCTTGTTAGCGAAGATCGCGGCCGAAATCCTGCCGCCGGCCGGCTTTGGCAGGGACGTGACGGCCGCGGTTGCATGCGTCTAATCTATTGTTTTCCCTGTGGGTTTCCGGGAAGCGCGGCGCCGTCGGCAGCTGCGGAGCCGCCGTCTCCATCAAACCTCCATACAGTCTCCACACCCGGCCAATGCGTCGCGTCTAAGTCTCGCTCGTCAGGCAGGCGCTTGCGCGGCGGCCGGATGTTGCCCGTCGTCCTCCACGAGAATGAAATCTGTGTCGTCCCTACCCGCGATTGCGCTGATTGCCGCCCTGGCCTTTGCCGTGGCGCTGGCCGGCTGCAAGCCTCAACCAAGCGATCAAGGCGCCTATTCCGCAGCGGCCGTGCATCCAGAGGTCGGCGTCACGACGCTGCGACCGCAGGCGGTGGTTATGACTGCGGAGCTTCCCGGCCGCGTGGTTGCCTCGCAGACGGCCGAAGTGCGTCCCCAGGTGTCGGGCATCATTCAGCAGCGCCTATTCAAGGAGGGCGGCGAAGTCGCCGAAGGCGCGTCGCTCTACCAAATCGATCCTGCGTCCTACCAGGCGGCCTATGACAGCGCCGTCGCGGCCTTGCGGAAGGCGGAAGCTGCGGTGCCCAGCGCGCAGGCCAAATCGGAGCGCTATCAGGGCCTCGTCAAGCAGAACGCCGTCAGCAAGCAGGATTTCGACGATGCCGTTGCCGCGCTCGCCCAGGCGAAGGCGGAGGTGGCCACCGCGAAAGCCACCCTCGAGACCGCCAGGATCAACCTCGACTACACGACCATCAAAGCGCCGATCGGCGGCCGGACCGACCGATCGTCCCTGACGCCCGGCGCGCTGGTCACGGCCGGCCAGACCGGCTTGCTGACCACAATCCGCACGCTCGACCCGATTTTCGTGGACGTCATTCAATCGAGCACCAACCTGCTCAATCTGCGGCAGGCGATCGACGCCGGACGCCTGAAGGTGAACGCTTCGCATGTCGCGGTCAAACTGAAGCTGGAAAACAGTGCGATCTATCCGCTGACCGGCAAGCTGGAATTTTCCGAGGCCAATGTCAGCACCTCGACCGGCACGGTGACGTTGCGCGCGGTGTTTCCCAATCTGCAGCGATTGCTGCTGCCCGGCATGTATGTCCGCGCCGTGGTCGAAGAAGGCGTCGCGCCCGACAGCTTCTTGGTGCCGCAGCGCGCGGTGACCCGAAACACCAAAGGCGAGGCGATCGCGACGTTTCTCGACAAGGACGGCAAAGCCGAGGAACGCGTGCTGTCCGTGGTCCGCAGCGTCGGCAACAACTGGCTGATCGGTGCCGGCGTTCGCGACGGCGACCGGGTCGTCGTCGAAGGCACGCAGCATGTGCGTCCCGGGCAGAAGGCCTCCGGTGCCGAAGTCGTGGTCGACGACACGACCGGCGAAGTGCTCGGACGGCTGCCGCCGCAACGACGCGCCGCCCGCTCCAGGGCCGTGCCATGATCTCCGCCTTCTTCATCAAGAGGCCGATCTTCGCCTGGGTGATCGCGATCGTGATCATGCTCGGCGGGCTGCTGGCGCTGACCACGCTGCCGGTGTCGCAATATCCCGAGATCGCGCCGCCGACGATTCAGATCAGCGCGAGCTATCCTGGTGCGGACGCCCAGACGGTCGAGAACTCGGTGACCAAGGTCATCGAGCAAGGCATGACTGGGCTCGACAACCTCGACTACATGACTGCGTCGTCGACCTCGAGCGGCCAGGCCGAGATCACGATCACCTTCACCAACAAGGCTAATCCGGACGTCGCGCAGATGCAGGTGCAGAACAAGCTGCAGCTCGTCACCGCGCTCTTGCCGTCGGTCGTCCAGACCACCGGGCTGTCGGTGACCAAATCGACCAACGGCTTTCTGATGATCGTCGGCTTCGTCTCGACCAACGGCAAGATGAGCGAGACCGATATCGCCGACTATGTGAAGAGCTCGCTCAACGAGCGGCTCAAGCGGGTGGAAGGCGTCGGCAATACCCAGCTGTTCGGCGGCGGCTATGCGATGCGAATCTGGCTCGATCCGGAGAAGCTGCTGAAATACGCGTTGACGCCGGCCGACGTCGCCGCGGCGATTCAGGCTCAGAACACCCAGGTTTCGGCTGGTCAGCTCGGCGGCCTGCCGGCGCGCAAGGGCCAGCAGCTCAACGCGACCGTCACCGCGCAGAGCCGGCTGCAGACGCCGGCGCAATTCCGCAACATCGTCGTTAAGAGTGATAGCAACGGATCGATGGTGCGCATCAGCGATGTCGCCACCGTCGAACTCGGCGCGGAGGACTACACCAGCGCGTCGACCTACAACGGCTTGCCGGCGACGGGGCTCGCCATCAATCTGGCGACGGGCGCCAATGCGATCAAGACGGCCGCTGCCGTCAAGGCGGTGGTCAACGAGATAGCCCCGACGTTGCCGCAAGGCGTTAAGGTCGTCTACCCCTATGACACCACGCCGTTCGTCGAAATCTCGATCGGCGACGTCACCCGTACGCTGGTCGAGGCGATTGTCCTCGTCTTCGTGGTGATGCTGGTATTCCTGCAGAACTTCCGCGCGACGCTGATTCCGACGCTGGCGGTGCCTGTCGTGCTGCTCGGCACCTTCGGCGTGCTGGCGCTCGCCGGTTATTCGATCAACACGCTGACCATGTTCGCCATGGTACTGGCGATCGGCCTTTTGGTCGACGACGCGATCGTGGTGGTCGAGAACGTCGAACGCGTGATGCACGACGAGGGATTGTCGCCGCGCGAGGCGACCGTCCGGTAAATGACGGAGATCACCGGCGCGCTGATCGGCATCACCACGGTTCTGTAGGCGGTGTTCGTGCCGATGGAGTTCTTCGGCGGCTCGGTCGGGGTGATTTACCGGCAGTTCGCGGTGACTATCGTCTCCGCGATGGTGCTCTCGGTGATCGTGGCCCTGGTGCTGACGCCGGCCCTGTGCGCGACGATTCTTCGTCCGCCGAAGCCGCACGACGAGAGGCGTGGCATCTTCGGTTGGTTCAATCGTGTGCTGGGCCGGGCCACGGATGCCTATCAGGCCGGCGCGCGCGGCATGCTGCGGCGTCCGCGGCAAGGGCTGATTGCATTCGTGCTCGTCATCGTCGCCGCCGCCGCGTTGTTCATCCGCCTGCCGACCTCGTTCCTGCCGGAAGAAGACCAGGGGCTGCTGATGGTGTCGGTGCAGTTGCCGGTCGGGGCCACCACCGACCGCACGGAGCGTGTGCTCGACAAGGTCACCCGCCATTTCCTCGACCACGAGACCAAGGCGGTGGATGGCCTCATGACGGTGACGGGCTTTTCCTTTTCCGGGGCCGGCCAGAATGTCGGCATGGCGTTCGTGCGTCTGAGGGATTTCGCCGAGCGCAAAGACGCCGACCTCTCCGCCAGCGCCGTGGCCGAGCGTGCCATGGCGGTGTTCGCCGGCATTCGCGATGCGAAGGTGTTCGCGCTGGCGCCGCCGGCGATCGAAGGGCTCGGAACCAGCAACGGCTTCGATTTCTATCTGAAGGACATCAACGGCGCGGGGCACGACAAGCTGATGGCCGTGCGCGATCAACTGCTCGGCGCCGCCGGAAAAAGCCGGCTCCTGAGCGGGACCCGGCCCAATGGCCAGGACGATACACCGCAATTTTCGATCGATATCGATCAGGAGAAGGCGAGTGCGCTCGGCCTCAATCTCGCCGACGTCAACTCGACGCTGTCGATTGCGTGGGGCAGCAGCTACGTCAACGACTTCATCGATCGTGGCCGCGTCAAGCGAGTCTATCTGCAGGCGGCGGCGGACTTCCGGATGCAGCCGGAAGATTTGAATCTCTGGTACGTCCGCAACAACGCCGGCGCGATGGTGCCGTTCTCGGCCTTCGCCTCTGGCCGCTGGACGTTCGGCTCACCACGACTCGAGCGTTACAACGGGGCGGCCGCGGTTCAAATCCAGGGCGACGCTGCCCCGTCGGTCAGCTCCGGCGCGGCGATGACGGAGGTCGATAGGCTCGTTGCCGGCCTGCCGGCCGGCTTCGGCCACGAATGGACAGCGTTGTCGCGGCAGGAACAGCTCTCCGGCAATCAAGCGGCGTCGCTGTACGCGATCTCAATCCTGGTGGTGTTCTTGTGTCTTGCCGCGCTCTACGAGAGCTGGTCGATCCCGTTCGCCGTGATGCTGTCGGTGCCGGTCGGCGTGTTCGGCGCGTTGGCGGCCGCGCTGCTGCTCGGTCAGAGCAATGACGTGTACTTCAAGGTCGGTCTGCTGACCACGATCGGTCTTGCCGCCAAGAACGCCATCCTGATCATCGAATTCGCGATCGCGCGGCAGCAGGTCGGGCTGGGATTGCACCGCGCCACCTTGCTCGCCGCGCGGCAGCGGCTGCGGCCGATCCTGATGACCTCGCTTGCGTTCATCCTCGGCGTCGCGCCGCTGGTCGTCGCCAGCGGCGCCGGCTCGGCGGCGCAGAATTCGATCGGCATCGGCGTGATGGGCGGCATGCTGGCGGCGACGCTGCTGGGCATCTTCTTCGTACCGCTGCTGTTCGTCTTGGTCCGGCGTGTGTTCAAGGGCGCGGCCGGCACTGAGATCGCCGTGAGCCCGACCCCGCCCGCGGCGTTCGGCCTTTCAGCCCGGAAAGACACGTGAGCAGAGCAATGATGCAAGCACGAACGCCGATGATGCGGCGGCCTCGCCGACGGCTCGCGCGTTGCCGGAGAGCCGGAGTGCTGCTCGCCGCGTCCGCTTCGCTTGCGTCGATAGCCACCGCGCTGAGTGGGTGCGCCATCGAGATTCCACTTAACCCGGCAAGGACGACGCCGCCCGCGCAGGCGCCTGCGAAACCTGTGACACCTGTGAGGCCTGCGGTCGCGCCGTCGTTTGCGACGCTGATGATCCTCGCCGCGGTGTTGCTTGGCGGATGCGCTGTCGGGCCCGACTATCGGACGCCACTTGTCGCGACGCCCGCGCAGTGGAGCCGGGCCGGCGTCGCGACCCCTGCGCCGCCCGTATTGCCAGGCTGGTGGACTCGCTTGCGCGATCCGACCCTGGATCGGCTGGTGGTCGAGGCCGTGGACGGCAACCTCGATGTCGCGACGGCGAGCGCGCGGGTGCGCGAGGCGCGGGCGAGTTATCGGCAGGCCGTGGGCGCGCTGCTTCCGACGATCGCCAACAGCGACTCGGCCCGGCTGGCAAAGGGGGCGGGTGATCCATTGGCGGCGCCAGGGCGACCGAACCTCGGCGGTCCGTCGCCCTTCCTGGGATCGGACGGTGGCTCCGGTCTGTATCAGGCGGGGTTCGATGCGAGCTGGGAGCTCGATCTGTTCGGCGCCAACCGCAGGACCGTCGAAGCCGCGGCCTATGGCATCGATGCCTCGGACGAGAATCTGCGCGCCGTATTGCTGACGCTCGTCGGCGACGTCGCGTCGAGCTACGTCGAGGCGCGCGGTTATCAGGCGCGCATCGCGCTGGCCCGTCGGACCGCGCTGTCGCAGGACGAAACCACCGCGATCACCCGCAACCGCCTGGCCGCCGGCACCGCATCGGCCGTCGACCTCGCAACCGCGACCGGGCAGGCGGCGGCGACGCGGGCCGTCATCCCCACGCTCGAGACGGCCTACGCCCAAACCGTACACCGGCTTTCGGTGCTGACCGGACGGCCGCCGGCTGCGTTGTCGGCTCTCCTGGCGCGGCCGAAGCCGATCCCGGCGCCGAAGCTGCCGGTGCCGGCCGGGATTCCCGCCGACGTTCTGCTGACGCGGCCTGACGTGCGGCTTGCGGAGCGCCGCTACGCGCAATCCACCGCCCGTATTGGGCAGGCCGAAGCGGCGCAGTATCCTAGCGTCAGCTTGACTGGAAACATCGCGACCTCCGGCACCAGGCTCGGCGATCTCGGCAGAAATTCGTCGGTCAGCTGGTCGCTCGGTCCAACCCTGACGGTGCCGATCTTAAACGGCGGAAAACTGCGGGCTGCGGTCGAGATCGCGCAGGCGCAGCGTGATCAGCAGTTTTTGGCCTACCAGGCGTCTGTACTCACCGCGTTGAAGGACGTCGAGGACGCGCTGGTGTCGCTAAGTAACGAGCGCGCGCGAAGCCGAATTCTCGCAACATCGACCACGGCCTATCGGCACGCGGCGCGCCTGTCGCAGTCGCTGTATCGATCCGGATCGTCGAGCTTTCTCGACGTGCTGACCGCCGAGCGATCACTCTACGGCGCCGAGGATGCGCTGCTGCAGAGCCGGGTCAAGATCGTCTCGGACTACATCGCACTGAACAAGGCGCTCGGCGGCGGATGGGACGGCGAGGTCGATGCGCTGACGCCGGAGGTGATCGACGTCGACACTGGACCGCATCCAGCCGGTCCGATCACTCTTCGGAGTGCGAAGCTATGAACGAGACGAGCGGGAAACACAGGTCGACAATGCAAGAGACGAAGCAATGAGATTGGATGAGGCAAAACGCGTCATCCTGGTCCCGGCGCAGGACGCGGACCTGACGGATTTTCGGCGCGGCCTGGGACGACGATCGGCTTCGCTGCGCATCGCGTTCGCCGTCGTAAGCCCATGACTCTCGCGAATGCCGACGCGCTTCATCGCGATCTGGGCGCGGGCTCGTCCCGGCCGGCCGTGATCCGCTATTGCTACTTGCGATGCGCCTTTCGCCGCGCCGCCGCGGCGCTGCTGCATCCGGGACTCGGGACTCCGCTGCTGCTGGGGATCGTGCTCGGCAATGCGCTGCTGTGGGTCGCTGTGCTGACCATCCTGAAATTCGCTCAGGTGCTGCATTCCGACAGCACGGAAGCGTTCGCGTGGGGGCAGACCCTGGCCTGGGGCTCGGGCAAGCACCCGCCGATGGCAGGGTGGGTGACGCGGGTATGGTTCAGCGTGTTTCCGACCAGCGATTGGGCGTTCTACGCGCTGGCGATGGCCGTCACCGGCACCACCGTCTTGCTGATCAGGTTGCTGGCCGGGGAAGTAGTCGACCGTCGGCGAGCCGTTCTGGCCACGCTGCTGGCGATGATCTACCCGATCCTGAATTTCAAGGGCTACAAGTTCAACCCCGACTTGTTGCAGCTGCCGTTCGTGGTGCTGATCGTGTGGGCCTATATGGTCGCGGCCGAACGGCGAACCGCGCTGTGGGGTGTGGTCATCGGGCTCGCCGGCGCGGTCGCGGTGATGACGAAGTACTGGGGCGCGTGGGCACTGGTGGCGATCGCGGTTGCGGCAGTGACGCGGCCGGACCGCAGCCGGCTGTTCCGCTCGCCGGTGCCCTATGTGGCGGTCGTGGTGTTCGTGCTGGCGATTGCTCCGCATCTTGACTGGCTTTCTGCGGTAGGCTTCACGCCGTTCCGCTACGCTTCGCAATTCCTCGTGGTCGACCGCGGGGCGGCGGCGCGGCATTCGATAGACTCGACGCTGCACGCCTTCGCTCTGCTGCTGCCGGCGCTGGTGGCCGGCGCCGTCGCAGTGTTGCTGCCGCGGCTCAGACGCGTAACGCCGCCGCCGGATGACGCGGTGGAGCGCGCCCGCCAAATCTGGCTCATCGTCGCCGTGTTGGTGATCGGCCCTATCATCGCCGCCATTGCGTTGCCGGTCCGGATGAAGAGCGATTGGACCATCCCGCTGTTCTCGCTGGTCCCGCTCGCCGTTCTGGCACTGCCGCGGCTTGCCGTGCCGCTGCGCGCCGTGGCCAGGGCGGCGGTGATCCTGCTCATGCTCGGGGTGGGAGCGTTGATGGCGGCGCCGGGGCTCGCGACGGTGAAGGTGCTGGTCGAACCGAACCGTGCCTTGTCGCCGCGGCTGGATCGTCTGGCGGCGATCGCAACCGACCTGTGGCGTGAGCGCGCCGGCACGCCGCTCAGGATTGTAGTCGGCGATAGCGAGGAGATCGCGACCGTATCGTTCTACAGCCCCGACCATCCGCGCATGTTCTTGGCCGGCGCGCCCGAACTGACGCCGTGGGTTTCGACCGAAACGCTCGGTCGCAGCGGCTTTGTCGGGATATGTCCGGCCGCAGCACCGGCTTGCGTCGACCGGGTCCTCGCACTGCGACCACGGGCCGAGCAGATCGCCGTGACCACCGAACGGAGTGCGCTCGGGCAAACCCTGCCGCCGGACCGCTGGGTCATGTTGCTCGCGCTACCGGAAGCCGATGCTGAGGTCACTCGCTAAGGCCCCGCCAAAATGGAAGCGGGGGGACAGCTCGCCTACGGCTTCGATGATGCATCGGCGGGCGGCTCTATGAGTGAGACGATTGGAAACACAGGTCGACAATGCAGGAGACGAAGCAATGAAATTGGACGAGGCAAATCGTGTCATCCTGGTTCCGGCGCAGGAAGCTGATCTGGCGGATTTCCAGCTAAGTCTGCAGGACGCCTTCGCCGCCGGGTTCACGGCGGCGTTCGGGACGCAGCCCGAAGGTCCGATCCCGTCGGATGCAGAACTCGGCGAGTTCTTCCATGCGCCGGGTGCGGCCACGTATCACATCGTCCTCGATGGCGTGCGGGTCGGCGGGGCCGTGGTGTCGATCGACACCGCCACGCATCACAATGCGCTCGATCTGTTCTTCGTCTCTGCCGAACATCACGGAGAAGGCATCGGCTCCAGAGCGTGGCGTGCGATCGAAGCGATGTATCCCGACACGTTGGCGTGGGAAACCCACACGCCGTATTTCGAGAAGCGCAACATCCACTTCTACATCAACAAATGCGGCTTCAAGATCGTCGAGTTCTACAACCTTCATCACCCGGACCCTCATCCCGAAACCCGAGAGGGCATCCCGGGTGGGGAATCGTTCCGGTTCGAAAAGGTGTATGCTGAACAACCCGCAAAATCCGATGAAAAATGATTCGCATGGGCCGTTTTTCATAACGACTGCGGCCCTACATCCAGATCTTCGATTGTCGTACTACTCGGATCGCGCATTTCAGGCCATGTTTACGGCTGCTCTCTACTCCGAAGACAATCAGTCTGTTAAAGCAAGCCGGAATATGCGTCGGGTTACAAACCGAATGGTCTCATCGAATGTCAGCTTAGGGTCAGAAGCGCAGGTAAGCGGTCCTGCATGCTCGGTTGATTGACTGCTTCGATCCGAAAGCGGGCGTTCATGGGCCAAGGTGGTGGATGGATAGGGCCTGAGTGGCGAAACGCTCTAGGAGTCCGATCGTGCCGGCGAAGTCGCTTTCTTGACTGGCCGACCGAGGTCGCTGCGAGAACGCCCACCGCGCCATGGCGCTATGTCCGGTTTCAAAACCGAAATACACTGACGGATGAATTGTCCGCGATCTACTGGCGTAATTCGTGGCCGATGCCGTCGGATGTCCCGTATGGCCCCGTGACCGGACTAGCAGGAACGCTGCCAAATTTCGGATTCGGGCCAGAAGCGGACATCCACTGTACCATCGGCGAAAGCAAGCCGCGGTCTCGTTAAAGGTTCTGCCTGTCTTTGGAGAGACGGCTCGTTTCGGCGGCGCGGTGGCGTCCGGCCTGTCCCCCTCTTAGGGAGGCTTCGAAGGCGCGCATCGGCGGGACGTTTTCATGATCCGACCTCGAGGCCGATCTCGCAGTTTGACCAGATTGGTCAGAAAAGGTGAAATAGCGAAAATCGGATTTCGATCGACAGAATCATGACTGGATGCCGGGGGCTATGACGACGCCGCGTGCAAGAACCAAGATCAGCGCCCGCGACCCATCTGCGACAAAAGCGAAGATCCTGGACGCCGCCACCCGCGAATTCGCGCTGCGGGGCTATGATGGAGCTCGGGTCGACGCAGTCGTCAAGCGGGCGCGCTGCAACATCAATCTCGTTTATCACTACTTCGGCAACAAAGAGAAACTCTTCATCGCAGTGATGGAGCGTGCGTATTCGATCGTGCGCTCGCATCACAAGGATATGGAACTGAGTGGTGCCGATCCCGAGGAGGCGATGCGGCAGCTCATCGTGTCGACGTTCCGGATGTTCGTTAATTCGCCCGAGACGATCGGGTTGTTGGTTTCAGAAAACATTCACCGCGCACGTCACATCAAGAACTCGCCGTTGATCGTCAGCATGTACGACGCGCTGCTCGACTTCATTCGCGAGACGCTCGATCGCGGCGTCGCTAGTGGCGTTTTCCGGGCGGGTGTCGATCCGACCGAACTGTTCATTTCCATCAATGCCGAGGGCTATTTCTATCTGTCGAACCGGTACACACTTAGCGTCATCCTGCATCAGGATCTAATGACGCCGGTGCGGCTTCGCCAGCGCGAGCAGTTCATCATCGACGTCATCATGGGTTTCCTTCGCCCTTAATTTTTGCGCCGCACACACGCGAAGACGGCGGTTTCTCACGCTTGACAGCCCTTCGGCCAACTATTAAGTGAAAACTTAATAAGACGGAGGAAACAAAAATGAGCGAGTTCCTGCAGGCGCATGATCTGCCGGCGACCATCGAGAACGAGGAGGTCCTCGAGGAATTGTTGTCGCGGCCCACGGTGTGGCTGCCGAAATTGCTCGAACAAGCTCCAGGCGACATCATGGTGCTCGGCGTCGGCGGCAAGGTCGGCCCGACGTTGGCGCGCATGGCCAAGCGGGCTGCGCCGGACAAGCGGGTGATCGGCGTCGCGCGCTTCTCGGAGAAGGGCCTCCGCGAGCGGCTCGAAAGCTGGGGCATCGAGACGATCTCGTGCGATCTGCTCGACCGCGGTGGGCTCGAAAAGCTGCCGGACGTGCAGAACATCATCTACATGGCCGGCAAAAAGTTCGGTACCGACGTCGATCCGAGTTTTTCCTGGGCGATGAATACGCATGTGCCGGCGATGGTCGCCGAGCGCTTCCACCGCTCGCGCATCGTCGCGTTCTCGACGCTGTGCGTCTATCCGTTCGCGCCTATCTCGGGCGGGGGCTGGGACGAGTCTGTGCAACCTAATGCGGCCGGCGACTACGCGACCAGCTGCACCGGCCGCGAACGGATGTTCTCGTACTTCTCCCGTCGCCACAACACGCCGGGCCGGCTGATCCGTCTCAACTACGCGATCGATATGCGCTACGGCGTACTCTACGACATTGCCCGCTGGGTGATGGACGGCACGCCGATCCCGATCGGCACTGCTTACGCGTCGGTGATCTGGCAGGGCGACAGCAACGCCCAGATCCTTGGCGCGCTCGCGCATGCGACGACGCCGACTTCGCCGCTGAATGTCGGTGGTCCGGAGCACATGAGCGTGCGCCTGGTGGCCGAAGAGTTCGGCCGCAAGTTCGGCCGCAAGCCGATCTACGAAGGCGAGGAAGCTTCCACCGGCTGGTACAACACCACGCTGGCGGCGCAGCGCCTGTACGGCTATCCGACGGTGTCTTTGGCGCGAATGGTCGATTGGGTTGCTGACTGGGTGCAGCGCGACATGCCCTCGCACAACAAGCCCACGCATTACGAAGAGCGCGAAGGCCAGTTCTGATCGCGCCGAGCGGTCAGTCGCATGCGCCGCGATCGTCGCGGCGCTCCTCGAGCCATTCGGATTTTGCCATGAGCAATGTTGCGACCTCGGGCTTTGGCCTGATGGCCTTTACGGCCGACATCGATGCCGATTACGTGCTGCGCTATCAGCAATGGCACAATTGCGAGCACATCCCGGAGCGGGTTTCCATTCCGGGCTTCATCGAGGGCCGGCGTTATCGCGCGGTCAGCGATGCGCCGCATTTTCTGATGTTTTACGAAACCGACGCCACCAGCGTGCTGGCGTCCGACGCCTACATGGCGGCGCTCAATGCGCCAACCGACTGGACACGCGAGGCGCTGACGCATTTCCGCAATCCGGTCCGTAGCATCTATTCCCGTATCGCTGAGACCGGCGGCCCGACCGCGTGGCCGGCGCCTTACGTCACGGCGATGCAGTTCGATCTTCCGGACGGCGACGAGCACGAATGTGCCGGCGCCTGGCTCGAAGCGCTGGGGCGTTGTCAAGGCGTCGTCCGCGCGCGGCTGTGGCGGGCCGATGCGGCGGTCGGCAACATCACCACCTCCGAGCGCAAGATCTATGGCGGCGGGCCGGGCAAGCAGGCGTACTTTGCCATGATCGAGCAGAGATTGCCGCCGGAGCGGCTGCCGGATCCTATCGTCGCGGGCGATGCGGCGCGCGCCGTGCGGCGCGCCGACGAGCAGCGCGGCAGCTATTGGCTCGAAATGGCGCTGCGCGCGCCCGAAACCTCTCATCGCGGGAAATGACATGAAACTCGTCCGGTTCGGAAACATCGGCGAAGAACAGCCGGGGCTGATCGATCATGCGGGCGCGCTGCGCAGCCTCGCCGGCGTCGTCAACGACATCGACGGTGCGGCTCTGTCGCCGGAAGGCCTGGCCAAGCTTGCAGCGCTCGACACGCAAAGCCTGCCGCTGGCGCCGAGCGGGGTCCGCATCGGCCCCTGCGTCGGCCGTGTCGGCAAGCTGATCGGCATTGGCCTGAACTACTCGGATCACGCGGCCGAGTCGGGCCTGCCGGTGCCGACCGAGCCGATCGTGTTCATGAAGGCGACGAGCTCGATCTCGGGGCCTTATGATCCGGTGGAGATTCCCGCCGACGCCGAAAAGACCGACTGGGAGGTCGAGTTGGCTTTCGTCATCGGCACCCGCGCCAAGAAAGTCTCGGAAGCCGACGCGCTCAAGCACGTCGCCGGCTATTGCATCGTCAACGACGTCTCCGAACGCGCCTGGCAGATCGAGCGCCAGGGCCAATGGACCAAGGGCAAGAGTCACGACACGTTCTCGCCGATGGGGCCATGGCTCGTCACGGCCGACGAAATTCCCGATGCGGGCAATCTCGGCATGCGGCTCGACGTCAATGGCGTGCGCCGGCAGAACGGCTCGACGCGGACCATGATCTTTGGCGTCGCCTATCTGGTCAGCTATCTCAGCCGCTTCATGACGCTGCATCCCGGCGATGTCATTACTACGGGGACGCCGCCCGGCGTTGGCCTCGGCATGAAGCCGCAAGTCTATCTCAAGCCGAACGACGTCATGCGGCTCGAGATCGACGGGCTGGGCTATCAGCAGCAGACAGTCGTGGTCGAAGGCGCCTGATCCATGGCCGGGCCGGTCGCGACATCTGTCGGCCAGTTCGACTACATCATCGTCGGCGCCGGCACGGCCGGCTGCGTGCTCGCTAATCGGCTGAGCGCCGATCCCAACGTCCGCGTCCTGCTGCTCGAGGCGGGCGGAAGCGACAATCGGCTCTGGGTGCATATCCCGGTCGGCTATCTCTACACGATGGGCGATCCGCGGGTCGATTGGTGCCTCAAGACGGAGTCCGAGCCAGGGTTGAACGGGCGCGCGTTGAACTATCCGCGCGGCAAAGTGCTCGGCGGCTGCTCGTCGATCAACGGCATGATCTATATGCGCGGGCAGGCGGCCGACTACGACGGCTGGCGCCAGATGGGCAATACCGGCTGGGGTTGGGACGATGTGCTGCCCTATTTCATCAGGTCCGAGCGCCACTACGGCCCGGCCGACGCGTATCACGGCGCGAGTGGCGAGCTCCGCGTCGAGCAGCAGCGGCTGCATTGGCCGGTGCTCGATGCCGTGCGCGAGGCGGCCGCCGAGCTCGGCATTCCGCCGGTTGATGATTTCAACCGCGGCGACAACGAAGGTGCAGGCTACTTCGCGGTCAATCAGCGCCGCGGCGTGCGCTGGAACGCGCGCAAGGCTTTTCTCGATCCGGTCAAGCAGCGCCGCAACCTGCGGGTCGAGACAGGTGCCGAGGTCGAGAGCATCGTTATAACAGGGGGCCGCGCCACCGGGATCGTGTTCGGCAAGAAGGGCCGTCGGCTGCGGGCCGATGCGACGCGCGAGATCGTGCTCGCGGCCGGCGCGATCGGGACGCCCAAGCTGCTGGAGCACTCGGGCATCGGCCGCGGTGATGTGCTCTCGGCGCACGGCATCGAGATCAAGCGCGAGCTGCCCGGCGTCGGCGAGAATCTTCAGGATCATCTGCAGATCCGGACGGTGTTCAGTATCACCGGTGCGCGTACGCTAAACGATATGACGGCCGGGTGGCTGGGCAAGCTGCGGGTCGCGGCGGAGTACGCGCTGCGGCGCAGCGGCCCGATGGCAATGGCGCCTAGTCAGCTCGGTATCTTCACGCGATCGTCGCCCGCCTATGCCAGCGCCAATATCGAGTATCACGTCCAGCCGCTGTCGCTAGAAGCCTTCGGCGAGCCGCTGCATCGCTTTCCGGCGCTGACGGTGTCGGTCTGCAACCTGCGTCCCGTCAGTCGCGGCAGCAGCCATATCGGCGGTGCCGCGCCCAGCGATGCACCGCTGATCCGGCCGAACTATCTGTCGACCGAAGCTGACCGTATCGTCGCCGCCGACAGCATCCGTCACGCGCGCAAGCTGATGGCGACGCGTCGCCTGAGTGAATATCGGCCGCAGGAGCTGAAGCCCGGTCCAGCCATCAGCACCGACGATCAGCTGGCGCGCGCGGCGGGCGACATCGCCACGACGATCTTTCATCCCGTCGGGACCGCACGCATGGGGGACGATCCGATGGCGGTCGTCTCATCTGATCTGACGGTCCATGGCGTTTCCCGGCTAAGCGTCGCCGATGCGTCGGTGATGCCGACAATTCCGTCGGGCAATACCAACGCCGCCGTCACGATGATCGCCGAGAAGGCCGCCGAGATGATCCTGGCACGGGGCCGCGCTTAGCAATGGCTGGCCTGAACCGGACAGCGATTAGTTCGGCGCAGCCGCGACATTCTGCGCCAATGAATTTCTCTCGGCCTCAGTGCGTAGCGCTTGACAGTGATGGTCCCCGTCGCATTAATGTAACGGCGTTACCAATTAAGAGTAACGATGTATCGGATGGACTTGCCGGGCGTACAACGCGCAGGCAGCTGATCTCAGGGAAGGTTCGGATGGCGACGACATCTGAGGGGTCGAAGCGCGGCGCTGGAAAGCCTGTCGAGACCACCGTGCTGGCGGTCGAGCGCGCGCTGGAAACGATTCAGCTGCTGTCCGGCGCCGCCGATGGCCTGAGCCTTGCGGAGATTTCGCGCGAACTGATCGTCAACAAGGCTATCGCATCGCGACTGCTCGAGACGCTGGAGCACGCCGGCTACGTCTGGCGCGATGACGTCGCGCAGCGCTACTACCTGACCTATCGGATCAGCAATTTGGGCCTGCGGCAGTTGCAGCAATCGGGCCTGCTCGGCCAATGCACCAGCCTGCTGGAAGATCTCGCGGAGCGGACCGGCGAACTGGTGCGCCTGTCGGTGGTCGAGCGCGGCGAGAAGATCACCTGGGTCTACGCGGTCGTCGGCACCCGGCGCACGCTACGCATCGATCCGAATTTCAACTTCGATGTCAGTCTGCATACGCACGCCACGGGCAAGGCGTGGCTGATGACGCTGCCGCCGGAACGCGCGGCGTGCCTCGTCGAGCAAGCCGGCATGGCGCGGCTGACGCCGCATACCAGCGTCGACTTTGATGCCCTGCGTAAAGAACTCGATGGCGCCAACCGTCGCGGTTTTGCGGTGACCTATGAGGAAAACGAGATCGGCGTCGGCGCCGTGGCTGCGCCCATTATGGCGCCGCGCCTGTCCGGCGTCACCGAATGTGTCGGTGTCGTCTCCGTGGCGGCTCCGACGAACCGGATGACGCGGGCGCAGATCGAAGCCTGCGGTCCGCTGGCCGCCGAGGTCGCTTCGCGCCTGGCGCTGATGTGGCCGCTCGACGAGCGTTACCCGCTGCGCATGCAACGACACGCCTGAATTTGGAACACCGGAGACCGACATGAGCCGCTTCAGCAACTACGTGCCGCATGGCGTCATTCCCGCCGTGTTGCTTCCTTTCCACGAGGACTTTTCGATCGACGAGGCCAGCTTTCGCAGCCATCTGCGCGATATCGTGGCGGTCGAAGGGCTGTCGGCGGTAACCATCAACGCGCATTCGACCGAAGTGGCGTCGTGCACCGCCGAAGAGCAGACCCGTGTGCTCGAAATCACCATGGACGAGATCGGCGACCGTTTGCCGATCGTCCACGGCGTGTGGGCCGATGGCAGCCTGGAGGCGGCGCGGATCGCCGAGCGCGCGCAGGCCGGCGGATCGTCGGCGCTTCTGGTGTTTCCGCCGGCGCCGTTCACGCTGGGGCAGAGCGCCGACATGGCGGTTGCGCACTTCAAGACCATCGCGTCGGCTTCCGACCTGCCGATCATCCTGTTTCAATATCCGCTGGCGACCGGGCAGGGCTATCCGCTGGCGACGCTGACGCGGCTAATGGACGAAGTGCCGAGCATCCGCGCCATCAAGGACTGGACGCAAATTGTGCCGCAGCACGAAGCGCAAGTGCGCTTGCTGCAATCGCGCAGCCACCCGGTCAACGTACTGTCCACTAACAGCGCGTGGCTGTTCAGCTCGCTTGTACTTGGCTGCAATGGCTTGCTATCGGGCAGCGGCAGCGTGATCGCAGATCTGCAGGCGCGGCTGTTACGTGCGGTGCAGGCCGACGACCTGGCCGAAGCGCGCCGTCTGAACGATCGCATCAACCCGATCGCCAGCGTGTTCTACTCAGATCCGTTCGTCGACATGCACAACCGCATGAAGGAGGCGCTGGTGCTGCTCGGCCGGTTGCCGCGGGCGGTCGTCCGTCCGCCGCTGATCAAGCTGAAGGAGCCGGAGATCGAGCGCATCCGACAGGCGTTGATCGCCGCCGGCCTGCTCGATGCCTCCGGCAAACGAAAACAAGCGGCATAGCCGCCGGACGACCGGCAAGGCGGGCAGCAAGACCCGCCGGCCAACGACAACGTCAAAAACAAAATCCAAGGGACAGGAAACGAACATGCAGAGTCGTACATCCGTGCTGACGGTCGCTCTGACGTCGGCGTCCGTGACGCTCGCGTCGGTGACGGCGATGGCTCAGGACAAGCCGCCGGTGAAGATTGGCTTCGTCACCGAACTCACCGGCCCGTGGAGCTTCTTCGGCACCAGTTGCGTTGCCGGCCTGAAGCTGGCCGAGAAGAACCTCAACCCGCCCGGCAAGCGCAAGATCGAGTTCGTCATCGCCGACGATCAGACCAGCCCAGCCCAGGCCGTGGCGGCGTCGCGTAGTCTCGATGTGCAGGACAAGGTGCTGGCGCTCAGCGGGCCGACCAGCTCCGACACCGGCCTCGCGGTCTACGGCTATGCCGAGCAGAACAAGGTGCCGTTCGTGGTGCCGGTCGCGGCGTTCCCGC
Organism: Rhodopseudomonas sp.; assembly: GCF_048594845.1. Classification (GTDB taxonomy): domain Bacteria; phylum Pseudomonadota; class Alphaproteobacteria; order Rhizobiales; family Xanthobacteraceae; genus Rhodopseudomonas. The sequence goes on from NZ_JBMDXE010000243.1 coordinate 35,424, forward strand.
AGCTGACCAAGCCGGGCACCCGCTACACGTTCCGCCTCGAGCCGGACGCGGTTGGCTGGGGCTATGCGATCTCGAAGTTTGTCGAGAAGCAGAAGCCCGGCGGCAGGATCGCCATGATCTATTCCGACTACGCGCTGATGCGGGCGATCACCGCCGGCATCAAATATCAGGCGCCACGCTCCGGCCTCAACATCGTCGCCGACATCGCCTTCCCGCAGGGTTCGAGCGACGCCACCGTGCAGGCCGCGCAGATTCTCGCAGCCCAGCCCGACTACGTCGTCGTCAGCGGCGCCGGAGGCTTCGACAACACCATCACCAATCAGCTGCTCGATCTCGGCGTCAAGCCCGAGCAGATCATCCACCCGTTCGGCATCACCACCCAGGTGATCAACTGGGGCAAGCGAAGCGTCGGCTCGTATTACGGCACGTTCTTCGATTCCAATCTCGACTCGCTGACGCCGGAGGGCAAGAGCTTCGTCTCCGACTTCGTCGCCCAGAACGACCGCCCGCCTTCCTACGGCGAGAATTTCTGCTACGTCACCGCCAACGTCATTCGGGAAGTGATCGACAAGAATCCCGAAGCCGCGGACGATCGTGAGAAATTCCGCGATGCGATTTCGGCGCTGAAGACCAAGGAGACGACGTCGGGCGTTCCGATCGAGTTCGACAAGAACGGCGCCCGCAAGGAATACATGTACTTCCTGCAGATCAACGATGTGGCGGCCAAGTCCTACAAGGCGAAGCAGGCTTTCTACATCGAATGGGATCCGGAAGTCATTCCCGTCTACACCTTGGTCAAGTGATCCTTGGGTCAATGATCATTCGGGCCGCCGGGTGCCGGCGGTCCCTGTCTCCCGAGGAGTAGCGCGCGTGTCCAACGCGAACCTGATCATTCTTCTATCGACCATCTCGACCGGGCTGATCCTGGGCTCGATCTTCGCCCTCGTCGCCGTCGGCGTGACGATCGTCTATGGCTCGATCTGGATGCCGAACGCCGCCAACGGCCAGTTCTTCGTGCTCGCCGCACTGCTCGGCTGGACGATGACGATCAGCTGGGGCGTGCACCCGGCGATCGCGGCGATCCTTGTAATCGGCGTCAGCGTGCCGCTGTCCTACGCACTCGAATACATTCTGGTGCGCCGGTTCTACGACGTTCCGAACCGCAACATCTCGTATTTCGTGCTGAGCCTCGGCATCACCCAGATTCTCACCGGCATCTTCTCCTCCACCTATGGCCGCTGGAGTGATCAGTTCCAGCTACCGCCGCTGGTCAGCGGCATCACCTTCGTCGGGCCGCTACCGATCGCCACCAACCGTCTGGTCGTGCTGGCGTTGGCGCTGTCGATCCTCGCGGCCCTGTTCGCGCTGCTGCGGTTTCACCGCTACGGCCGCGCCATCCGCGCCGTGTTCCAAAACCGTGACGCGGCTGCGCTGCGCGGCGTCAACGTCAAGGCCAGCTACAGCCTGTCTTTCGCGCTCGGAAATGCGGTGATCTTCGCCGGCGGCATCCTGTTTGCGCTCGCTTACAGCTTCGACCTCACCGTGGCGTGGACGATGTCGATCACCGCCTTCGCCATCATGATCATCGGCGGCCCCGGCTCGGTGCTCGGCGCGCTGATCGTCGGCATGGTGTTCGGCTTCACCCAGGCGGCCGTCAGCACAGTGGCGAGCCCGACGATCGCGGCATTCTCCTATCTCGGAGCGATGCTCCTCATCCTGCTCTTCAAACCCTCGGGACTATTCGCGCGATGACACCTCTCGGACGAGGCAAACACAACGCGCTGCGCGGGCAGGGCCTTCCGCTGCTGTGCTTTTCCGTACTGGCCTTCGCGACGCCGTTCGTGCTGTCGGGCAAT
>NZ_JBMDXE010000244.1:0-11233 GCF_048594845.1 Rhodopseudomonas sp.
CGGGCAATCTTCATCTTGGAGGGATCGATAATGGATATGTCACGCCGCCAGGCTCTTGCAGGCGCCGCCGTGCTCGCCGCGTCTCCGCTCATGACGTCAGCCCCCACAAAGGCCGCTGCGCCGCTTGCCGACAAGCAGGCGCCGAGCTTCTATCGCTATAAGGTCGGCGACGCCCAGGTGAACGTGGTCTCCGACGGCGCCAACACCTTCCCGCTGCCGGACGGCTTCGTCCTCAATGCCAAGAAGGACGAGGTCAATGCTGCGCTCGAGCAGGCTTTCATGCCGAAGGACAAGATGACCATCAACTTCGCGCCGCTGGCGATCAACACCGGCGGCAAGCTGGTGGTGGTCGACACCGGCAACGGCCCGGGCGCGTTCGCGTCCAGCAAGGGCAATGTCGGCCAGTTCGCCACCAATCTGGTGGCCGCGGGGCTCGACCCGAAGGCGGTCGATATCGTGGTGATCTCGCACTTCCACGCCGACCATATCAACGGCCTGCTCACCGCCGACAACCAGTCGGCGTTCCCGAACGCCGAGATCCTCGTGCCGGCGGCCGAGTGGAAGTACTTCATGGACGACGGCGAGATGAGCCGCGCTTCCGGCGAGCGGATGCAGGGCGTGTTCAAGAATGCCCGCCGGGTGTTCGAGGCCGGTCTGCAGAAGAAGGTCACGCCCTATGAGTGGGGCAAGGATGTCGCCCCGGGTCTGCTCGCGGTCGAAGCCGTCGGCCACACCCCGGGCCACACCTCTTTCGTGTTGTCATCCGGCGCCGACAAGGTGTTCATCCAGTCCGACGTCACCAACCATCCGGCGCTGTTCGTCACCAATCCGGGCTGGCACCTGATGTTCGACCAGGACCCCGCCCAGGCCGAGACCACCCGCCGCAAGGTCTACGACATGCTGGTCGCCGACAAGATGCGGGTGCAGGGCTTCCACTATCCGTTCCCGGCGAACGGCTACGTGCAAAAGGACGGCACCGGCTATCGGCTGGTGCCGGCGCCGTGGAGCCCGGTGATCTGAGGCTCGCGACTTAACCTCTCCCCGCGTGAGGGGAGAGGTCGACCGGCGAAGCCGGGCGGGTGAGGGGGCGTCTCTCCGCGGTCGAGCGCATCGACTCGCCGCCTGCCCCTCACCCCAACCCTCTCCCCGCAAGAGCGGGGCGAGGGAGCGCGCTGCCGATGTGGCCGCACTTCGCCCCGAACTCGCTCACCCGCATCCGCACCTGATCGAGATGCGTGAACAGGCTGACGTGTTCGCCGGCTTCGATCGCCATCAGTTCGCCGCGGGGCGCCCCGTTCGCAACGCGGCTCGCGTGGGCGAACGGCACGACATTGTCGGCGGTGCCGTGAATCGCCAGCAGCGGCGCTGTTAAGGCCGAAACGTCGATTGCATCCATCTCCGCGAAGTAAGCCGTATCGCTGACCGTGCCGGGCAGGCGCTCGGCCATGCGGGTGAATACGCTCGCCCGCAGTTCGCGCAGCATCGCACCGGCGGCCGGATCGGCCAGCGTCAGCGCACGCAGCGCTGGATCACGGATCGAGCGGCGGGCGGACTTTTCCGGATCGCGAAGTGCCGCCCAACGCAACAGGGCGACCAGCGGCGGCAGGCGGGCTATCAGTTGCATCATTGGCAGCCGTGCGCGGACCTGCTCGGGTACGTCGAGCGTGCCGGTGCAGCAGGAGATCAACACGACACCAGAGCTGCGCCTGGGATAGCGCAGCGTGAAGTGCAGAGCAGAGGGACCGCCTGCCGAGACGGCGATGACCGTCGCCCTCCCGATCTTGAGCGCGTCAAGCAGCGCCGCATAGAGATCGGCTTGGTCTTCGGGCGTCGCGCCGCTGCTCTGCGGCGTACCTAGATAGCCCGGCCGCGATAACGCCAGGATGCGATATGGCGGATCGTCGCCGAGCGCGGCGCGGGCCAGTAACAGGCTCTGGTCGCAGCCGCCCATGCCGCCGTGCAGCGCGAGGATGGCGGGGCCGGTGCCGCGGTCGATCAGTTCGATCGGGCCACAAGCGGTGGAAACAACAATGGGAGTGGGCGGAGGCGCGCGCAAAGCCGCGCGCCCGCCGGATACGGGAGCAGACATGATTGCCTCTTCAGAAAAGCGCGGGCGGTGTCAGGCGGCGAGGCGCGGGGCGAGGTGGCGGATTAGCGCCAGCGCCTCGGCCGGTGGCCGCTGCTCGATGCGGCGATAGATCCGGCCATCGGGCGTGCGCGTCATCAGGCCTTGGTCGCACAGTGCGCGGCGCAGCAGCGCGTGGTCGCCAAAACTGTGATGGCCAGCGAGCAGCGCCGTGAGTTGCTTCTCGCTGAGCTCACGGCCACGCGGAATCCGCGACCACAGCACCCAAAGCCCGAGTTCGGCGTGGCTCGCTTTCGACGGCCAGCGCAGCAGACTGCCGGCGGCATCGAAATGCCGCGCGACGCGCTCGACGCGCTGATGATCAATCGCCGGCGTCGGCTCCGGCTCGCGTGCGAGACGGTCGCCGGCTTCGTGCTGGGCGCGAAAATGCTGAAAGTTGCGGAAACCGGCCGAACGCGCCAGCAGGTTCAGCATTTCGACATGGCCGAGCTTGTGGCCCTGGGCGTCGAGCTCGCGATTGAGTGCGCGCGCCAGTGCGGAGACATCCTGGGCGGAGTAGGGGAAAACAGTGCGGGTCATGACCTCATCCTCGATCGTGCCGAACGGACAAGTCGATGGTCGCTGACTTTCGACGCGGCACGGGACAAGTGTCTGCCGATCAGAAAACGTGGCAGGTTTAGCTCCCCTCGCGGGGCAGCGACGCCTTGGTGAACTGCCGACCAGTGCGCGGGGCAATACACCTTCGATGATGGCTTTGCAAGCAGTGCGTGTAGTCCCGCAGCGGTCGGCGAGCGAGCGACATCGGGAACGTGGGTCGCTATCGTCAGCTGAAGGCGTCGAAGGACCTCATGTCGACGGCTCGCCGGGAGCGATGGTCTCGCTCCTCGTGGCAAGCTGTCCGGACTGGCGCGGCGTCAGCCCAAAGCGCCGGCGGTAACAGGTCGAGAAGTAGGATTGGCTGGTGAAACCGCATTCATAGGCGACCTGGCCGAGGTTGACGTGGCCGGCGCCGCCGTGCCGGACGATCAGTTGGCGGGCACGCTGCAGCCTGAGTTCAAGCAGCCGCTGCCCGAACGATGTGCCGTGATAATGAAAGATCTTGTGCAGGTAGCGCACCGAGATCTTGTGCTCACGAGCCGCCTGATCGGGAGACAGCTCGTGATCTTCGAGGTTGTGCTGCAGGAACTGATCAATCCGGCTGAATAGGGAAGACGCCAGCCTCTGCCGGACGATAGTGCCGTCCTTCGGCGACTCCCGCAGGTCGAGCATCAGACAGATCAGATCGATCACCGATTGCTGCAGTCTGTCGGCGTGCTCGCCGGGCGGGAGGCTCAGCAGTTGCGTTCCAAGCGTCGCGACAACCGGAACGAGCTTTGAGTTTCCGATGTTCATCGTCGCGCAAAGCCCGTCGATGCCCTTGACCCGATCGATCAGCAATTCGCGGTCGATCTTGATCGTGATGTTCTCCGAGCCGTCGGGAACGTCGACGACATAGTCTTCGGCAGAGTTGAGCAGAAAGACGGCGCCGGGCATGGCCAGCCCCGAACGCCCGCGCTGCTCGAATTGCAGGCCCTTCCGGGTCGGAAACAGAAATACGAAGTCTTCGGACTGGTCGATCTTGGCCGACTCCTTGCGCCTGATCACGCGCTGGGCATCCGCCTTGAAGTTCGACACGCCCATCGACCCGAACTGCACGTCGATCAGTTCGCCGACCACCCGATCGTCCTGGCGGGCCTGAATATCGAGGCGATAATAGACTTCCGCCATCGCCTGGCGCCATGCGGCGATACTTTCGGAGCCGGACAGGGAGCCGGTCGAGTAGTGGTTCCTCTGACTCATCGCGGTGACCTCGAACGAACGGGTAGGCCTTCGCACGCAAGAACTATGCCGCTGATTAGCGGCTCGGAGAAGCTTTGTGTTTAGCAGTGCACTGGTCTTGTAGAGACAGTGCCTTCCAGTGAAAGACCGGCTTCCGATCAGCTACCTAAGATGTCCTCATTCTTGAAACAGCGGCGCCCGTGGGGGACGCCTGTCAGGAGAGGTCTTATGGTCGGCAAGGTCTCACGTCGTAAATTGCTACAACTTGCGTCAGCCGGCACCGCAGCTGCCGCATTTCCGGCTCCTTTCGTCTCCGGCGTGACGCGCGCGGCGTCGGCCGATCCGATCCTGCTCGGCGTCCCGACTGCCCAAACCGCCCAGGCGGGCGTTGCTGATCATCAGGACTATCTCAACGGCACGACGCTGGCGCTAGAGGAAATCAACGCCGCCGGCGGCGTGCTCGGACGTCAGGTGAAAGCAGTCGTGGTCGACATCGATCCGCTGTCTCCGGAGAGCGGCCAGGTTGCAATCAACAAGCTGATCGACGCCAAGGTGCATGCGATGTCCTGCGCCTTCGTGTTCACGCCGATCCCGGTCGCGGATGTCTCTGCGCGCTATAAAGCCCCGCTGCTGTGGGGGCTGACGCAGCGCAACATGACCGACCTGGTCGTCAAGCAGCCCGACAAATACTCGCACGTCTTCCAGACCGACCCGTCTGAAGTGCATTACGGGCACACGTTCCCCGTGTTCCTGAAGGCGATGAAGGATCAGGGAACGTGGAAGCCGCTGAACAATGGCGTGCACATCGTTCAGGAGCAGATCGCCTACAACCAGACCATTTCCAAGGCGTTGCAGGCGTCGCTACCGAAGAGTGAGTTCAAGCTCGCGGGCATCACGGACATCCAGTATCCGGTCCAGGACTGGGGTCCGGTCATCCAGGAGATCAAGAAGATCGGTGCCGGCGCGGTGATGATCGACCACTGGGTGGCGGCCGAATATGCGGCCTTCGTCAAGCAGTACAGCGCCGACCCGCTGAAGGGCGCGCTGGTGTATCTGCAATACGGCCCGTCGCAGCCGGAGTTTCTGGAGCTTTCCGGTCCCGCCGCGGAAGGCTTCGTCTGGAGCACGGTGCTCGGTGTTTATGCCGACGAAAAGGGCAAGGCGTTCCGGGCCAAGTACAAGAAGCGTTTCCCCGGCATCATGGGGCTTTGCTACACCGGCAACGGCTACGACACGACCTATTATCTCAAGGCGGCCTGGGAAGCGGTCGGCGATCCGTCGAACTTCAAGGGTGTCAGCGACTGGATCCGCAAGAACTCGTATCGCGGCGTGTGCGGCTTCATGAGCATGGACAATCCGTATCAGGAATGCGCGCACTATCCGGACACTGGTGACGCGATCGGGGCGGCCGATCTCGAGAAGGGCATGGCCCAGCTGTTCTTCCAGGTCCAGAACGGCGAGCACAAGATCATCTATCCGGACGTGCTCGTCGAGAACAAGCTGCAGAAGGCGCCGTGGTGGTAACGCCGGGTCGATGACGATGGCGGCATCGGCAATCTTCTCCTGTGACCGGATCGCGCTCGATCTCGGCGGCCGGTCGATCCTGCGCGACATCTCGCTCGACGTGAAGCCGGGCGAGGTGATGGGCATCATCGGGCCGAACGGTGCGGGGAAGACCAGCCTGTTCGAAGTGCTCTCCGGCCGGATCTCGCCGAAGAGCGGCACGGTGATGTACGACGGCCAGGACGTCACCGGACTGCCGCTGCACAGGCGGGCGCGTCTCGGCATCGGGCGGACCTATCAGACACCAATCGTGCCGGAAGACATGACGGTCGCGCAGGTGCTGAAAGCCGCCCGGCAGGCCTATCGGCCATATCTGACGCCGGACGACGCCGAATGGGGAGCCGGCCTGGTCGGCTTTCGCATTCCCGGCGGCGCGATGGCGGATCGGCTCGATACGCTCAACCGCCGCAAGCTGCTGATGACTTGCCTTCTGATGCGTCGGCCGTCGGTGCTGCTGATGGACGAGCCCGCCGCAGGATTGATCAACTCCGAGATCGATGAGCTCGACGACATCATGCGCGTGCTGGCCAAGGAGCTGAACATCGCGATTGTGCTGATCGAGCATCGCATGGAATTGCTGGACACGATTGCCGACAGAGTCCTGGTGATGGACGCCGGCGAGACCATCGCCGAGGGGCTGCTGTCCGAGATCCTGCAGAATCCGCGCGTCAAGGCGGCGTACTTCGAAACCGAAACCGGCGGAGGGCTGCACTGATGGCTGCACCCGAAACCAGTGCGGCGCGTCCCGCGGTCCTGGACGTCAGGGGACTGTCCGCGGGGTGGGGGCCGATGCGCGTCATCCATGACCTCGACCTCACCGTTTTCGCCGGCGAGCGGATCGGGCTCGTGGGCTTGAATGGTCACGGCAAGTCCACCCTGTTCCAGGCGATCGCCGGACTGACCGGCTGGCAGCGCGGCTCGATCAAGCTCAACGGCTTCGAGGTCGGCCGCACCCGTAGCCAGGGGCCTGGGCGCTACACGCACCTCATCGTCCGGCGCGGACTGGCGTTGATCCCGCAGGGCGACGAGATCTTCCACGGCCTGACGGTGGAGGAGCATCTCGACAGCGGCGCTTTCACCAAGCGGGCCTGGGCCGAGCGCGGGCTGCGCAAGAAGCGCATTCTGCAGATCTTCCCGCCGCTGGATAAGCTGATGAAGACACCAGTCGGGCGCCTGTCCGGCGGCGAGCGCCGCATGGTGTCGATCGGCCGGGGCCTGATGTCCGATGCCGAATTGTTTCTCGTCGATGAGCCGTCGCTCGGGCTGGCGCCGAAGATCGGCCGCTCGGTAGTCGAGGCCTTGATGGCGGTCGAACTCGGCGGCTCGGCGATGGTGATTGCCGAGCAGAACGTCGCGCTGCTCGAGGGCAGCGTCGACCGCATCATCGGCATGCACGCCGGCAAGCTCAAGGGCGAGGCTTCGGCATCCAAGACCCTGACGACGGAGCGCAACTGATGAACTGGGGCTTCATCGTCACCAACGCGATCACCTTGGCCTGCATCTACGGCACGCTGGCGATCGGAATCTCGGTCACCTGGTCGAGCCTCGGCCTCGTCAACATGGCCTACGGCTTCGTCTTCGCGCTGTCAGGCTACGGCGCATGGCTCGCGAGCGTGTACATCAGCCCGTATCCGGTGGTCGTGATGGCGGCCGGCATTCTGACGGGCGCGATCGGTGGGCTGATCGTCTGTCTGCTGGCTTTCATCCCGATCCACGACAAGCCGAACTTCCCGCTGCGCGCGCTGATCGCAACGCTCGCCATCAGCCTGGTCGGCAATCAGATCCTGCTGTGGTGGTTCGGGCCACGGGCGAAGTCGCTGCCGCGGCTGTTCGGCAACTGGAACGCGGACATACTCGGCGTGGTGGTGACGTCCGACAAGCTCGGCGCATCGCTGTCGGCGATCGTGCTGCTGACCCTGATCCTGCTATGGATGCGCTCCAGCCGTCGCGGCCTCGAGATCCGCGCGATGATGATGAACCCTCATGCGGCCTCGATCGTCGGCATCGGCGTTCGCCGCACCAGCATCTACGTGATGGCGTTGACCGGATCGCTGGCAGGTCTCGCGGCAGTGTTGTTGGCGCAGACCTATTACGTCGCGCCGTTCAGCGGCATCACGCCGATGATCAAGGGGCTCAGCATCGCGCTGGTCGGCGGTCTCGGCAGCATTCCAGGCGCCGTGATCGGCGCGATCATGCTCGGCGTGAACGAGTCGCTGACCTCGACCTTCCTCGGCGGCCAGTACGTCCTGATCACGCAATTCCTGCTCATCATCGTGGTTCTCCTGATCCGCCCGCGCGGCATCTCTGGAATTCTCGACAAGGCGCGCGAGGCATGACGATGACCGATACGACAGCTCCGATCTGGATCGACCCGACCGACTCCCAGCATCCGGAAACCCCGGCGCGCGAGGTGGTGACCAACCCGTATCTGTCGCACCAGGTCACCTGGGACGAGACCAAACGGTTCCGGCCGAAAATGTATCTCGTCGGTCGCCTGCGCTATTACTACAAATGGCCCGGCCACGGCGGCTCGCTGTGGACCCGGACGCGCTACTGGCCGACGCGCCGGCGCGTGCTCAATATTCGCGGCGAATACAATCCGAAGACGATGCGTCGCGAGAAGACGATCGTCGACAAGCGTCCGATCTGGTGGATGCTGGCGCTTGCGGCGTTTTTCCTGATGCCGCTGTTCGTGCCGGTGAGCTCGTTCAACACGGTGATGTCCGCAGCCTCGGTGTTCGCGATTTATGCGGCCATCAATCTGTGCTGGATGCTGGTGGTCGGCACCGCGGGCATCTTCTCGCTCGCCACCTATGCGGTGGTCGGCGCGGCGGCTTACGGCACGACCTACATGGCGATCATGCTGGGTTTGCCGTGGTGGCTGCTGCCTCTGGCAGGTGGACTGATCGGTCTGGCCTTCGGCGTCCTGATCGCATTGCCGGCGATGCGGCTCGACGGCTTCTACTATGCGCTGCTGACCCTCGGCGTCGTCGAATTGTGCCGTGTCTATGTGGTGCAGTCGCGCCAGTTCGGTTCGGCGACCGGCGGCCTTTACGGTGCGCCGAGCTATCTCCCGGCTGGGCTACCCCAGACCAATCGCCTCGTGCTCGGCTATTATGTCGCGCTATTCGTCATGATCCTCGCACTGGTCCTGTACCGCTTCGTTGACGGCAAGCGGCTCGGCCGGCTGCTGCGGATGGCGCAGGAGAAGAAGGAAGGCTTCGCGCAGGCCTGCGGCGTGGATTTTATTCGAGCGCGCATCATGGTGTTCCTGATCTCCTCGGCAGCGCTCGGCTTCATCGGTGGCTTCTATGCGACGCATTTCGGCGGCGCTTCGCCGAACCTGTTCTCGTTCGACACGCTGCTGCTGTCGTTGGCGATGCTGGTGATCGGCGGCATCGGACGCGCCGAGGGCGCGGTCGCCGGCACGCTGATCGTGGTATTCATCGACCGGGTGCTGATTGATCTCGGTCCACTGCGCTTCGTGCTGATCGGCGCGATCATGCTCGGCGTCGTGCTGTTTCTTCGCGGCGGCATCTTCGGCATCAAGTCGCAGTTCCGAGCCTGGCGCGACAAGAAGAAGAGCGAGAGGCGATCAACCCGAGCCGAGAAAGGGGGCGAGATGTTGCCCGAAGAAGCCACCGAAGTGGAAGACAAGGATCAGGTGTATTTCCGCCGCTTCGACAAGATGCAGCGCGACTTCCTCAAGCGCCTGGTGTCGGACGCCGTGATCGCCGAGCACAAGTCCAAGCCTCTCGGTCAGCACAGCGAAGCGCTGGAGCGTCTGCTGATCTATTTCCGCCGCCAGGGCCAGATCGACAAATACGCCATCATGGTGCTGGAGGAATTCAAGGCCTACCGCATCGTCGCGCTGTCCGGTCACCGCGGCACCGCGCCGCGCATGGTCGAGGACCGCAACTACGAGACGCCCGACGAGGCCTATCACGCGCTGTTCCTGCGCCGCGTGCAGGACCTGCTCGAAACCTGAGACCCGTTCAGATCAGTCGCCGGAGAAGCCAACCACCATGGCCGAGAAGAAGATATTTGGATACGCGGACAAGATTTCGGTCAAACCGGGCGACGACATCTCGTTCTACGTGCACGCGGACGGCACCGATGTGGTCGACGCACAGTTGGTACGTCTGATCCATGGCGATGCGCATCCGGCCGGCCCGGGCTACAAGGAGGAGGAGATCGCCTCCGAGGCCAACGGCGTCTGGCGCGTCCGCAAGCAGTTCACGCAGGTCGGCTCGTTCCTCACGGTGGCCGATCCCGAACGGCGCCTGGCGCTGGACGGCAGCTTCAGCCTGTGCACCTTCGTGCATCCCAACAATCCCGGCGGCGGGCGGCGGCAGTGTCTGCTCGGGCGGTGGGATGCCTTCGGCAATCGCGGCTACGGGTTGTGGCTCAACCCGGACGGTTTTCTCGAATTCGGCTTCGGCGACGGCGGTGAGGTTGACTATCTCGATGCCGAAGTGCCGGTGCTGAAGAACAACTGGTACTTCGTCGCGGCGACGTTCGATGCCAAAACAGGTGTCGCCACGCTGTATCAGGAGGGAGTCTCCACCCGCTACAATTCGCTGTTGAGTAAGGTCGCGAATGTCGATTTCCGGTCGCATGTCCGTGAGACGCTGCGGTTCCGGCCGGTCAACCCGCCGGAAGTCCCGTTTCTGCTGGCCGGTGCGCGCGATCACCACACGCTGCGGGGCGATTTCGTGACCCAGTGCCTGAACGGCAAGCTGGACCGCCCCGCGGTGTTCGATCGCGTGCTGACGCGTGCCGAGCTCGACAGCTACCGTGACAGCGGCGTGCCGCCCCAGAATGGATTGGTCGCGTTCTGGGACACGACGCAGGGCTATACCGAACGCGGCATCGGCGATCAGGTGATCGATACCGGCCCCTATGCGCTGCATGCGGTCGGATACAACCGCCCAGTTCGCGCCCAGACGGGCTTCAATTGGCAGGGGCGGGACGATTGCTTTCGGCTGGCGCCACAGCAATACGGCGGCATCGAGTTTCACGACGACGCCATCATCGATTGCAAATGGGAGCTGACGCGCTCGATCAAGGTGCCGGACGTCAAGAGCGGCGCCTATGCGTTCCGCTTGCGGACTGGCGACGCCAAGGGGATGCGCGAGGAATACATCGTGTTCTTCGTCCGGCCGGTTACGCCGAAAGCACCGATCCTGTTCCTGGTGCCCACGGGAAGCTATCTGGCCTATGCCAACGAGCATCTCAGCTTCGATGCCGAAATCATGCAGCCGCTGGCCGGCCAGTCGCCGATCCTGTCGGAAGTCGACATCGAGTTGTACCAGACGGCGGAGTTCGGCCTGTCGCTGTACGATCATCACGCCGACGGGGCAGGGGTCTGCTACAGCACCTATCGTCGGCCGATCCTGAACATGCGGCCGAAGGCCCGCATGTCATCGATGGGCGTGACCTGGCAGTTTCCTGCGGACCTGTCGATCATCGCCTGGCTCGATCACATGGGTTACGACTACGAGGTGACGACCGACGAGGATGTGCACCGCGATGGCATTGAGGCGCTAAAGCCCTACAATGTCGTGCTGAGCGGGACACATCCGGAATACATCTCGGAAGAGATTTTGGACGCCACCGAGGATTACATCGCTTCCGGCGGCCGGTTCATCTATCTCGGCGGCAATGGCTATTATTGGAACGTCGGCTACCACAGCGAAGATCCGTGGTGCATGGAGGTGCGCAAGCTGAACTCCGGCATGCGTGCGTGGCAGGCGCGGCCCGGCG
>NZ_JBMDXE010000245.1:0-4764 GCF_048594845.1 Rhodopseudomonas sp.
ATCGTGGCGCTCAGCGTCGTCGGAGCCTCCGCCGCGCCGAAGAAGGACTTCAAGGTCGGCTGGTCGATCTATGTCGGCTGGATGCCGTGGGGCTACGCGGCCGACACCGGCATCGTCAAGAAATGGGCCGATAAATACGGCATCACCATCGAGGTGAAGCAGTTCAACGACTACGTCGAGTCGATCAATCAGTACACGGCCGGCGGCTACGACGCGGTAACGATCACCAACATGGACGCGCTGTCGATCCCGGCTGCGGGCGGCGTCGACACCACCGCGGTGGTGATGGGCGACTTCTCCAACGGCAACGACGCCGTGATCCTGAAGAACAAGACAGACCTCGCCGCCATCAAGGGCCAGAGCGTCAACCTCGTCGAGTTCTCGGTGTCGCATTATCTGCTGGCCCGCGCGCTCGAGACCAAGGGTCTCAGCGAGAAGGACATCAAGGTGGTCAACACCTCCGACGCCGACCTCGCCGCGGCCTACAAGACCCCAGACGTCACCGCGGTCGTCACGTGGAATCCGATCGTCTCCGAAATCCTCGCCGCGCCGGACGCCAAGAAGGTGTTCGACTCCTCGCAGATCCCCGGCGAGATCATGGACCTGATGGTGGCCAACACGCAGGTGGTGAAGGACAATCCGAACTTCGCCAAGGCGCTGGTCGGCATCTGGTACGAGACCATTACCAAGATGCAGGCGGCCGGCGCCGAGGGTAAAGCCGCCAAGGACGCGATGGCGAAGGCGTCCGGCACCGATCTGGCCGGCTTCGACAGCCAGCTCGCCTCCACTAAATTGTTCGACAAGGCTGCCGACGCCGAGGCCTTCACCAAGAGCGCGACGATCGGCACCACGATGGACCGGGTCCGCAAATTCCTGTTCGAGAAAGACCTGCTCGGCAAGGGCGCGAAGTCGGCCGACGCGGTCGGCATCGAGCTCGCGGACAAAACCGTACTCGGCGACAAGTCCAACGTGAAGCTGCGCTTCGACGCCAGCTACATGGAGATGGCCGCGCAAGGCAAGCTGTAAGCGTGCCGGCGGAATGCCCTCCGCCACCGGCACGGCGCCACCCTCTCCCCGCCCGACGCGGGGAGAGGGAGTCAGCAGCGGATGCAGAAAGCACGCCTCTTCAAGTGATCGAGTGAGCTCCTCCAGTTCCGCGACAAGGTTTTGAGAAGACGGATCCCATGCGCCTCATCAACGTCAGACCCGGACGGCAGCTGGCTTTCTACATGGCCGCGCTGCCGTTCGTGCTGGTGGCGATCGCTTACTTCGCCGGATCGGAGGCACGGCTGGCGGAAAATCCGAACGACAAGCTGCTGCCGGCGCTGACCAGCATGGTGCAGGCCGTCAAGCAGATGGCGTTTCAGGTCGACGGCCGCACCGGCAACTATCTGATGTGGACCGACACGCTCGCCAGCCTGATCCGGCTGGTTTCGGCGCTGGCGATCTCGACCGCGGCGGCGCTGCTGCTCGGCATCGTCATCGGCGTGCTGCCGGCTGCGAATGCGCTGCTCGGCCCGTTCGTGTCGGTCACCTCGATGGTGCCGCCGCTGGCGCTGCTGCCGATCCTGTTCATCGTGATGGGGCTCGGCGAGAATTCCAAGATCGCCCTGATCGTGATCGGCACGCTGCCGGGCATGATCCGCGATCTGGCGATGCGGGTGATGGAGCTGCCGCGCGAGCAACTGATCAAGGCGCAAACGCTCGGCGGCTCGACCTGGCAGATGGCACTTCGCGTGGTGCTGCCGCAGATCCTGCCGCGGCTGATCGACTCGCTGCGGCTGCAGCTCGGCCCCGCCTGGCTGTTCCTGATCGCCGCCGAAGCGATCGCCTCGGACTCCGGCCTCGGCTATCGCATCTTCCTTGTGCGGCGTTATCTGGCGATGGATGTGATCATCCCCTACGTCATCTGGATCACGCTGCTCGCCTTCATCATGGACTTTGCCCTGCGGCTGCTGCAGCGCAAGGCCTTTCCGTGGTTTGCATCCGTGAGGGCGGAATGAGCGCGATCCGCTTCGAGGATGTTTGGAAGGAATACGGCGATCACATCGTACTCGAGCGCATCACGCTCGACGTCGCGCCGCGCGCTTTCCTGGCGCTGGTCGGCCCGTCAGGCTGCGGCAAGACCACTTTCCTGCGCATGCTGCTTGGCGAGGAGACGCCGAGTCGCGGCCGCATCCTGGTCGACGGCGCGCCGCTGAAGCCCGAGCCCGATGCCGATCGCGGCGTGGTGTTCCAGCGCTACTCGGTGTTTCCGCATCTCACCGTGCTGCAGAACGTGCTGCTCGGCCGCGAACTGCAGCAATCCAGATTCCTCGGCCGGCTGCTCGGGGCGGCACGCCGCGCCGCGACCGAGCAGGCGATGACGCTGCTCGCCGAAGTCGGACTGAAGGGCCACGAGCAGAAGTATCCCGCGGCGCTGTCCGGCGGCATGCAGCAGCGGCTGGCGCTGGCGCAGGCGATCATGCGCGGCCCCAAGATCCTGCTGCTCGACGAGCCGTTCGGCGCGCTCGACCCCGGCATCCGCAGCGAAATTCACGAGCTGATGAAGCGGCTGTGGAACGAGACCGAACTCACCGTGGTGATGGTGACGCACGATCTGTCCGAAGCCTTCCGGCTGGCGACGCGGGTGATCGCGTTCGAACGCCACCGCAACCTTCCGGAAGAACGCGAACGCTACGGCGCGACGATCTCGCGCGATCTCGAAATCTATCCGCGGCGCGTCGCGCAGCCGCGGCTGGTGCATCCGAACCGCTCCGGCCGGGACGACCCGGCCGAACAGGGAGCATGAGCCGGGACGACCCGGCATTTGTCTGACATGAGGACAACCATGATCCTGACCGAGCAGGAGAAGGCCGAAGTCGAGGCTAACCGCCAGCGTTACGAACACCACAAAGCGCTGGGCCAGCAGCAGGCGCCGAAGGCGCTGCCGCCGCCGACGCCGCGCGACGGCGCGCCGATCGCCGAGGATGCGATCATCCATCGCGAAACCGTGCCAGGCGGCTGGTACTGGATCACGAAGCTCGGCCGCGGCGAAGCGCTGCGCATCGTCAATGCCAGCGGCACAGCCTGCGTCAGCCTGCAGGCTTGGAATGCGCACGACACCAGTGAGCGACTGAATCACGCGGACACCATCAAGGTGCAGTGGGCCGCAACGCTGCGTAAAGGCCGCGTGATCCTGTCCGACATGGGCCGGGCGCTGCTCTCGGTGATCCAGGACACGTCCGGCGCGCACGACACCATGGTGGGCGGCTCCACCGCCGCGACGACGGCGGCCCGCTATGGCGCCAAGAACTTCCGCAATACGCGCGACAACTTCGTGCTGGCCGCCGGCAAGCTCGGCCTCGACCGCCGTGACCTGCATCCCTGCGTGTCGTTCTTCGCGCCGGTGAGCGTCGATCCGCAGGGCCGCTTCGAATGGCACGGCGAGCGCCGCAGCAAGAACGACTTCGTCGACCTGCGCGCCGAGCTCGATCTGCTGGTGGCGCTGTCGAACTGCCCGCACCCGCTCGACCCGTCGCCGACCTACGCGCCGGGCGACGTCGAGATCATCCGCTATCAGGCACCTCAGCCGGCCGAAGACGACCTGTGCCGCACGGTCTCGCTCGAAGCCAAGCGCGCGTTCGAGAACAACGCGTTCTATCTCGCCTCCAGCATCACAGGGAGGGCCTGATCATGTCCGCCATTCCGGCTTCCGCCCGTATCATCCTCGACGCCACCATCCCGGCACGCACGCCATGGTCGGCGATCATCCGCAAGGGCCAGACGCTGCGCATCGTCGACAGCCACGGCCAGCAGGCGGTCGATACGCTGTTCTACGCCGCCGATGATCACGGCGAGCGCTACAGCGGCCAGGATACCTTGCGCGCCCAGGGCTCCGCCTATGTGTCGACCGGCACGCGCATCATGTCGACCGAAGGCCGCACCATGCTGCGCATGGTCGCCGACAGCTGCGGCCTGCACGACACTTCGGCCGGCGCCTGCTCCTGCGAGAGCAACACCGTGCGGTTCGGCCATCAGACCAAGTACCTGCACGCCTGTCGCGAGAACTTCCTGATCGAGGCTGCCAAGCATGGCCTGTCGAAGCGCGACATCGTGCCGAACCTCAACTTCTTCATGAACGTGCCGCTCGATCCGTCCGGCAATTTCACCGTGGTGGACGGCGTCTCCAAGCCCGGCGACTACGTCGAGATGGTCGCCGAGATGGACGTGCTGTGCCTGATCTCGAACTGCCCGCAGGTCAACAATCCCTGCAATGGCTTCTTCCCGACGCCGGTGCAGGTGGTGATCTACGAGGCGGGCGAGGACTGATCATGTTCGACAAGGTCCTGATTGCCAACCGCGGCGAAATCGCCTCGCGGATCGGCCGCACGTTGCGCCGCATGGGCATCCGCTCGGTCGCGGTCTATTCCGACGCCGACCGTTTCACCCGCGCGGTGCTGGACGCCGACGAAGCCGTCCGGGTCGGCCCGGCGCCGGCGGTGGAGAGCTATCTCAATGTCGACGCCATCATCGCCGCCTGTCTTGCTACCGGCGCGCAGGCGGTGCACCCGGGCTACGGCTTCCTATCGGAGAACCGCGGCTTCGCCGAGCGGCTCGCGCAGCACGGCATCGCCTTCATCGGCCCACGACCTGAGCATCTCGACGCCTTCGGCCTGAAGCACAAGGCACGCGAGATCGCGGCGCGGAGCGGCGTGCCGCTGCTGCCGGGCTCCGGCCTGCTGGAGACGATCGACGGGGCGCTCACTGAGGCCGCGCGGATCG
>NZ_JBMDXE010000246.1:0-12148 GCF_048594845.1 Rhodopseudomonas sp.
GATACAGCAGCGCCGCGATCAGGATGATCGCCGGCCCCGATGGCACCCGCGTGACAAACGACAGCACCAGCCCCGCATAGCCCGACAGCATCGCGCTGCCGACCGCGACCATCATCATGCCAGTGATGTCGCGCGCCCAGAACTTGGCGATGCCGGCCGGCAGGATCATCAGCCCCACTGCGAGCAGCGTGCCGAGCGCGTGGAAACCGTTGACCAGGTTGATCACCACCAGCGCCATGAAGGCCAGATGCGCCGGCGCACCGGCGCGGCTGACGGTGCGCAGAAACAGCGGATCGACGCATTCGATCACCAGCGGCCGATAGATCACCGCGAGTACGATCAGCGTCAGCGTAGCATTGAAAGTAATTACCAGGAGGGTGCGGTCGTCCATCGCCAGGATGTTGCCGAACAGCACGTGCAGCAGGTCGATATTGGTGCCCTTCATCGACACGATGGTGACGCCGAGCGCCAGCGACACCAGGTAGAAAGCCGCCAACGACGCATCTTCCTTCAATTCGGTGACGCGCGATACCACGCCGGCGAGGATCGCCACCGCGAAGCCGGCGATCAGTCCGCCGAACGTCATGGCGAACAGATTGAGGCCCGACAGCAGGAAGCCGATCGCGGCGCCGGGCAGGATCGCATGCGCCATCGCGTCGCCAACCAGACTCATCCGACGCAGCATCAGGAATACGCCGATCGGCGCGCCGCCGAGCGACAGCGCGATCACGCCGGCGAGCGCCCGGCGCATGAATTCGAACTCGGTGAATGGCGCAACCAGCGCCTGATACATCAGCATGAACTACGCAGCCCGTGACGGCGGCACGTCGGCGGTGCAGGCCGCAGCGCCGTCGTCGAACGCCTCGCACATCCGCCGCGCCTCGGCCTGATTGGCGGCGGTCAGCACCTCGCCTGTGGAGCCCCAGGCGACCGCGGTGCGTGCCAGCAACAGGGTCTCGGGGAAGCTGGCGCGGACCAGGTCCATGTCGTGCAGCGCGGCGATCACGGTGCGGCCCTCCGCATGCCAGCGGCCGACCAGCGCCACCAGATCGTCGATGGTGCGGGCGTCGACCGCATTGAACGGCTCGTCGAGCACGATGACCCGCGCATCCTGCAGCAGCACCCGGGCAAACAGCATCCGCTGGGTCTGGCCGCCCGACAGCGTGCCGATGTTGCGATTTTCGAAGCCTGACAGGCCGACGGCGCCCAGCGCCTGCACGATTCGCGCCCGTGCAGCCTTGCCGAGCCCGCCGAACGGGCCACTGGTTCGCCACAGACCGGTGCCGACGAAGTCGAACACCGAAATCGGAAAGCTGCGGTCGATGTCGGCCGACTGCGGCAGGTAGGCGATGTCGCGGACATCGAGGCCACCGCGGTCGATCGAGCCGGACAGCGGCTTGAGGATGCCGACGATGCCTCTGAATAAAGTGGATTTGCCAGCCCCGTTGGGGCCGACAACGGCGAGCAGCGCTCCGCCGGGGACTTCGCCGGTCAGATGATGGACGGCCGGATGGCGGTCGTAGCCCCATGTGACATTATTAAAACGGAGCTGCGCGGCCACGGATCACCTCATCGCCAGCAAAACGATCGCCCATAGCACCGCGCTGACCGCCACTGCGGCGGCCAAACGGGCCGCCAGGGTCATCCGCAGGATGGACCATGGCGGCACCTGCATCGGGTGCGGCAAATCGGCGCCATGAACGTGCATGTGGACAGACTTCGCGGCCGCGGGTTGCGGGAGATCGGTGCGTGAAACGTCCATTTTCGACCGTTTTCGTGAAGGGCCGATCGGCCTCTGTTACACTATAACAGGAAAACAGGCCCGCGGATCAACTGCGCGTCGGTCATCCGGTATTTAGGACCCGATCCGGACTAGTTCCCTATGCCTCAATCGCAAGCATTCGATGAAGAAAGCCTGAAAATGCACGACATCTGGGCAATTTCCCGGGAACCCGATTAAGGCAGATTTAAGGTTTCTTTTAGGTTCCATTAAGCAAGAAAAATTGTTGAAACTCATGCGGTTAGTTCGACCCCCACTGTTGCCTCCAGGTGACAGCATTTTGCTCAGGACCGAGCTAATCATGATGCAGATGGTGACGACACACGTCGCCTCTGTTGAAGACTCCTGGAGAACCACAATGAAGAAAATCCTTCTCGGCACCGTCGCGCTGGTTGCCCTCGGCGCGGCTCCGGCCCTCGCCGCCGACCTCGCGGCTCGCCCGTACACGAAGGCCCCGGCCTATGCGCCGCCGGCCCCGATCTACAACTGGACCGGCTTCTACATCGGTGGTCACATCGGTGGTGCGTTCGCCGGCGACAACAGCATCGGCACCGGCGTTACCGCCAGCAACAACGGCAAGTTCCTCGGCGGTGTGCAGGCTGGTTACGACTGGCAGTTCGCTCCGAACTGGGTGCTCGGTGTTGAAGGCCAGTACTCCTGGCTGAGCGGCACGAACCAGTCGGTCAGCTTCCCGGGCGTTGGCGGTACCTTCGTGTACGCCGACAACCAGCGCGGCCTGGCTTCGGTCACCGGCCGTCTCGGTTACACCTGGGGTCCGGCGCTGCTCTACGTCAAGGGCGGTTGGGCCTACGCCGACTACACCTCGAGCCTGACCTTCAATGGCGTCGGCGTCGCGGTGGACAGCAAGACCGACGGTTACACCGTTGGTGGCGGTCTCGAATACCTGTTCGCTCCGAACTGGTCGGGCAAGATCGAGTACCAGTACTACGACTTCGGCAACGTCACCCTCGCTCCGGGCTTCACCGCCAAGAACGACGAGCACGTTGTCAAGGCCGGCCTGAACTACCGCTTCAACTGGGGTGGCCCGGTCGTCGCCAAGTACTGATCTCTTCTGAGGTTACCCTCTCGGGGGTTGAGAAGGGCCGGCCGCGCGCCGGCCCTTTTTATTTGGGCCGGGACATACGCCTCCGAGCCACGTGCTTGCCGAAGACCTAGGAATATCCCGAGCAAATTGTTCAAAACGACACAGCGAAAATCGCACAAAAATTAACGCCCTACCCCGATAGTGCACTCAGCCTGGTCACACCACCGGCAGATAGAGTGGAAGCGTTTGGGGGCGGGAATGTTTGGACGACAAGGAAAGGGCGCGCGCCTGCGCGTTCGCATGCCGCAATTTGGAATCCGCGGCAGTCTGTTCGCAGCCTTTGCGGTGATCGCCGGCATGGCGATCCTGATCAGCGCCGGAGCCGGCGTCAGCCTGCGGAACCTCGGCGTGACGATGACGGACCTGAGCGGTCGCGACATCCCGAAACTGACCGCCAGTCTGCAGCTTGCGACTGAAAGTGAGCGACTGGCCAGCCTGGCGCCGATGCTGCTGGTGTCGGCCACGCCCGACCAGCTCAAGGAGCGGTCCGCGCAGATGAAGCAGGCGCAGGGCGTCGCTTCCGACAAGCTCGCCGAACTGACGAATTATGGGTCCGACAAGGCCGTGGTGGCGGCGATGTCGGAGACTCTGCGCAACATCGCCGACACGATTCGGAGCCTCGGAGCCGCAGCCCAGGAGCGGCTCGATCTCGCCCAGACCCACAACAAGGTCTACGACGCGCTGCGCAAGTCGCACGACGAGTTCATCGCAGTCGCCAATCCGGCGATGCTGAACGCGCAGACCCAGATGAATGCGGTGCTGTCCTCGGCCAACCTGTCGCAGGACGACGCCACCGAAGCGGGACGCCGAATCGAGCAGCTCGGCAACGTCATCGCCCTTAGCAATCTGGCTGCCTCCAACCTGATGTCGGCACTGTCGGCGCGTGACGCGGATGCGCTCGAGCCGGTCGAAACATCGTTCAAGGAGGCGAGCCAGCAGGTCAACGCTAATCTCGACGCGCTGCCGGCCGGTGAAACCACCGCGGCCATCAAGGCGGCGGCGCAGAAACTGCTGGCGCTCGGCGACGGCAAGACCAGCATCTTCAAGATGCGCCAGAAGGAGCTCGACGCCAGCGACTATAGCGACCTGATCCTCGACGAAACCCGCAAGCTCAATATCGGCCTCGGCATCAGCGTCAAGCAGCTGGTGGACAGCGTCCGCACCGCCACGACCGATGCTGCGGCGGAGGCCCAGCAGCAGATCACGCTGTCGACCCAGATCATGATCGCGCTCGGCGCGCTGACGCTGATCGGCTCGGCGCTGTTCGTCTGGCTCTATGTCGGTCGCAGCATCCTGCGCCGGATCGGCGGGCTGCAGCGCTCGATGCAGTCGCTGTCGGCCGGCAATCTCGACACCGCGATCGACCGCGGCAACCGCCGCGACGAGATCGCCGTGATGGCCGAATCGCTCGAAGTGTTCCGCGACAACATGATCCAGGCGCGGACGCTGAGCGAGGAGCAGGAGAAGGATCGCGTCGCCAAGGCCGAGCGCACTGCCCGGATCGAGGCGCGAATCGCCGAATTCGAGGCCACCGTGCGGGCCGCGATGGCCAAGCTGGAAGATTCGACCAATGCGATGCAGGAAACGGCGCAGAGCATGGCGACGACCGCCGAGCGCTCCAGCGCCATGATCACCGCGGTCGCTTCGGCGGCCGAGGAAACCTCGGTCAACGTCCAGACCGTGGCCTCCGGCACCGACCAGCTTACCTCGTCGATCAACGAGATCAGCCGTCAGGTCACGACCTCGGCCGAGATCGCCACCCGCGCGGTGCAGGAAGCCGGCTCGACCGACGCAACGATGCAGGGCCTCGCCGAGAATGCCGAGCGGATCAGCGCGGTGATCGACCTGATCCAGAGCATCGCGTCGCAGACCAACCTGCTGGCGCTCAACGCGACCATCGAGGCGGCACGCGCCGGAGATGCCGGCCGCGGCTTCGCGGTCGTCGCCGCCGAGGTCAAGGATCTGGCCAGCCAGACCGCAAAGGCAACCGAGGAGATCCGCGCCCAGATCGTCGACATGCAGGGTGTCACCACCACCGCGGTCGGCGCGATCCGCAACATCAGCCAGACCATCACCTCGATCAACGAAGTGACCACCGCGATCACCGCCGCGGTCGAAGAACAGGGCGCGGCGACCCGCGAGATCGCCCGCAACATCCAGCAAGCCGCCGGCGGAACCACCGAAGTCTCCGGCAACATCGTCGGCGTCAGCGCCGCCTCGACCCAGGCCGGCTCGGCCGCCTCCGAGGTGCTGGCGGCGTCAGGCGCGCTGCGGGAAGAAGCCGACCTGCTGCGCGGCGAGATCGACACCTTCCTGGCCAGCATCCGCGCGGCCTGATCCCGCCCGAAACTATCTAAAGGCCGGCGGTCCGTACCGCCGGCCTTTTTTCATGTGGCGGTCCTCGATCCGGGCAGGTGGCTCCTGCGGTTTTTCGGCTGGCGCCTGCGGGCTTGCCCGGCTAAGCCGGGTGTGGGAGCCTGCGCCAAATGCATAAGAAAAACGACGCCCTCGACCATCCTCACGACGACCTTCGCTTTCCGCTCGAGAGTCATCCCGGCCCGGACCAGGCGATCGAGATCGCCCCCGGCGTGCTGTGGCTACGGCTGAAGCTGCCGTTCCGGCTCAACCACGTGAACATCTATCTGCTCGCCGACGGCGACGGCTGGGCGATGGTCGACACCGGCTTCGGCAACGACGCCACGATCGAGGCGTGGGAGACGCTGTTCGCCGGCGCGCTGAACGGCTTTCGCATCAGCCGGGTGATCGTCACCCATGCCCACCCCGATCACGTCGGCATGGCCGGATGGATCGTGCAGCGCTTCCGCTGTCCCTTTTATATGTCGCAGATTGAGTATCTGCAGGGCGTCTATCACCAGAACCGCCGCACCGAAGAGCGCGTTGTCAATTCGCGCGAATTTTTTCAGCGCCACGGCATGGACGAGGCGATCACCGCGCAGTTGCTCGGCCGAGGCCAGGACTATCTGAAGAAGACGGTGCCGCTGCCCGCCGCGTATCGCCGGCTGAGCGCCGGCGACGACATCCAGATCGGCGCGCGGACGTTCCGCGTGTTCACCGGAGCCGGCCACTCCCCCGATCAGGTGATGCTGTATTGCGCTGCGGAAAAACTCTTCCTGTCCGCCGATCAGGTGCTGAGCAAGATCTCGCCGAATGTCAGCGTCTGGGCGCATGAACCCGACGAAAACGCGCTCGGCTCTTATCTGAAGTCACTGGCCGCGATCTCTGCTGCACTGCCCGACGACGTGCTGGTACTTCCCGGCCATGGCCTGCCGTTTTACGGCGCCAAGATCCGCATCAAGCAGCTCGCCGATCATCACCAGGAGCGCTGCGGCGTGATCGCCGACGCGTGTCGCGATGCACCAAAAACCTCGGCGCAGCTCGTCCCGGTGGTATTTCACAAGCACGTGCTAGATCCGCATCAGACCGGCTTCGCCGCCGGCGAACTGATCGCGCATGTCAACTACATGCTGGCCGAGGGGCGGCTGACGCTGGTGCAGCAAGGCGACGGCGTGCTGAGGTTCAAGAGCAGTTAACGCGCTGTCCGAATGATGCCGGACAAATCACCTCCGGCGGCAATTCATTGATCTTCATCAAGCTTTGACCTGCGCGAAGCGCAGTATAGGTCGCTGCAGGCGCAGACAAATGGTCCAATTGCGCCTCGACATCGTCGGTGGAAGAGTTCTAATTAGACGGTCATTTACGGCCGTCAGGCCTCTCGAAGCCTTCGTTGTTCGACCCCGTCCGTTCCAATCAGGTCATCGCGATGCAGTACAATCAGTTCTTTCAGGACGCTCTCACCCGCCTGCATGACGAGCGTCGCTACCGCGTGTTCGCCGATCTTGAACGGATCGCAGGCCGGTTCCCGCACGCCGTCTGGCATTCCAATTCCGGTCCTCGCGATGTCGTGATCTGGTGCTCGAACGATTACCTCGGCATGGGTCAGCACCCCAAGGTGATCGGCGCGATGGTGGAAACCACTACCCGCATCGGCACCGGCGCCGGCGGCACCCGTAACATCGCTGGCACACATCATCCGCTGGTGCAGCTCGAGCAGGAAATCGCCTCGCTGCACGGCAAGGAAGCTTCGCTGCTGTTCACCTCGGGCTACGTCTCCAACCAGACCGGCCTGTCCACGCTCGGCAAGCTGATCCCGAACTGCCTGATCCTGTCCGACGCGCTCAACCACAATTCGATGATCGAAGGCATCCGCCAGTCGGGCTGCGAGCGTGTGGTCTGGCGCCACAATGATACGGCGCATCTCGAAGAGCTGCTGATCGCCGCCGGCCCCGACCGGCCGAAGCTGATCGCGTTCGAGAGCCTGTACTCGATGGACGGCGACACCGCGCCGCTGGCGAAGATTTGCGATCTCGCCGAGAAGTACAACGCGATGACCTATTGCGACGAAGTCCACGCGGTCGGCATGTACGGCCCGCACGGCGCCGGCGTCGCCGAGCGTGACGGCGTGATGGCGCGGATTGACATCATCGAGGCGACGCTGGCGAAAGCGTTCGGCTGCCTCGGCGGCTACATCGCCGGCAAGGCCGAAGTGATCGACGCGGTGCGCTCCTACGCGCCGGGCTTCATCTTCACCACCGCGCTGCCGCCGCCGATCTGCGCCGCCGCGACTGCCGCGATCCGGCATCTGCGCGCCTCGACTTGGGAGCGCGAGCGCCATCAGGACCGCGCCGCCCGCGTCAAGGCCGTGCTCAACAATGCCGGCATCCCGGTGATGCCGACCGACACCCACATCGTGCCGGTGTTCGTCGGCGACGCCGAGAAGTGCAAGAAGGCCTCGGACCTGCTGCTCGAACAGCACGGCATCTACATCCAGCCGATCAACTACCCGACCGTCGCGCGCGGCCTCGAACGGCTCCGCATCACGCCGTCGCCGTATCACGACGACAAGCTGATCGACGCGTTGGCCGAAGCGCTGGTCTCGGTTTGGGGCCAGCTCGGCTTGCCGCTCGGCGCCAAGGCGATCGCGGCGGAGTAATTCGCCGCGCGACTGCGCATCGTTTTTCGGCGGGGCGCCCGCGACCGGGACAATCCGGTTGCCGGCGCCCCTTCGCGTTTTGGGGCACTGCGCACGCTCCGGAAGCTGGACCGCGAACCACGCGGCACCTCCGTAATCCACCGCTCAGGTTCTGATACAAACGAGGGCTGAGCTCGGATAAGCTCCGAGCGCTCCCGCAGACCGGCATCCGATCCGCCGGGAGTTTCCGGCCGGTTGTCGGCTGAAGCATGACGCGAGGGAGCACGACCGCGATGCTGCACGATTGGGGCGTGATCGCAGCCGCGCTCGCCTATATCGGCTTTCTGTTCTACGTCGCCAGCATCGGCGACCGGCTGTCGCAGCAGCAGCGCGAGCGCGCCGGCGGTCTGATCTATCCGCTGTCGCTGGCGATCTATTGCACCTCCTGGACGTTCTTCGGCTCGGTCGGCTTCGCCAGCCGCACCAGCGCGGACTTCCTCGCCATCTATGTCGGCCCGATCCTGCTGATCGCGGTAGCGACGCCGCTGCTGCGCCGCGTCATCAAGCTGGCGAAGTCGCAAAACATCACCTCGATCGCGGACTTCATCGCCGCGCGCTACGGCAAATGCCAGAAGGTCGCCGCCACCGTGGCGCTGATCGCGATCGTCGGTTCGGTTCCTTACATTGCGCTGCAGCTCAAGGCGGTGGCGTCGTCGTTGCAGACCATCCTGGGCGACGACCACAACATCGCCGACATTCCGATCGTCGGCGACATCGCGCTGATCGTCGCGCTGGCGATGGCGCTGTTCGCGGTGCTGTTCGGGACGCGGCGCGCCAGCGCCACCGAACACCAGCACGGCCTGATGCTGGCGATCGCCACCGAGTCGATCGTCAAGCTGGTGGCGTTCCTCGCCGCCGGCATCTTCGTCACCTTCTGGATGTTCAGCCCCGCCGACCTGATCGACCACGCCATGAAGATGCCGGAGGCGATGCGGGCGCTGGAATCCACGCCGTCGCCGGCCACCTTCGTGACCATGACGGCGCTGTCGTTCTGTGCCTTCCTGATGTTGCCGCGGCAGTTCTATGTCGGCGTGGTGGAGAACACCAACGACGCGGAGGTCAGCCGCGCCCGCTGGCTGTTTCCGCTGTATCTGGTGCTGATCAATCTGTTCGTGATCCCGATCGCGCTGGCGGGCCTGGTGCGGTTTCCGTTCGGCGCGGTCGATAGCGACATGTTCGTGCTGGCGCTGCCGATCGACGCCAACGCACCGCTGCTGAGCGTCGCGGTATTCATCGGCGGCCTGTCGGCCGCCACCGCGATGGTGATCGTCGAATGCGTCGCGCTGGCCGTGATGGTGTCGAACGATCTGGTGATGCCGCTGGTGCTGAAACGTCACGGCGCGCCGCGCAACGATCAGCGCAGCTTCGGCACCTTCCTGCTAACGGTGCGGCGCGTCGCGATCTTCGCCATCCTGATCCTCGCGTACTTCTACTATCGCGCGCTCGGCAACACCCAGCTCGCCGCGATCGGCCTGTTGTCCTTCGCGGCGATCGCGCAGTTCGCGCCGGCGTTTTTCGGCGGCCTGATCTGGCGCCGCGCCACCGCGCAGGGCGCGATCGGCGGCATGATCATCGGCTTCGCGGTCTGGGCCTACACGCTGTTCATCCCGAGCTTCATGGAGAGCAGCACCGCGGGACTGTTGTTGCTGCAGCACGGACCATGGGGCCTCGAAGCGCTGCGGCCCCAGGCGCTGTTCGGCGCCGATCTGCCGCCGCTGGTCCACGGCGTGGTGTGGAGCCTGTCGCTGAACCTGCTGGTCTATGTGGCGCTATCGCTGCTGAGCCAGCCGTCGTCGATCGACCGGCTGCAGGCCGAAGTGTTCGTCCCCGATACGCTGACGCCGATGACTCCGGCATTCCGGCGCTGGCGCACCACTGTCACGGTGCAGGACATTCTCGGTGCGGTCGGCCAGTATCTCGGCCCGGAACGCGCCCGGGAATCGTTCCGGACTTTCGCGATCGGCCGCGGACTGACGCTCGATCCGACCGCGCCCGCGGATTTCGAACTGCTAAAACATGCCGAGCACCTGATCGCCTCGTCGATCGGAGCCGCATCGTCGCGCCTTGTGCTGTCCCTGCTGCTGCGCAAGCGCACGGTCTCGGCCGAAGCCGCGCTGAAGCTGCTCGACGACTCCCACGCGGCGCTGCACTTCAACCGCGAGATCCTGCAGACCGCGCTGAACCACGTCCGCCAGGGCATTGCGGTGTTCAACCCGAACCTGCAGCTGATCTGCTCCAACCGGCAGTTCGGCGAATTGCTCGGGCTGCCGCCGCACATCGTGCAGATCGGCATTCCGCTGATCGAGATCCTCGAATTCCTGTCGACTGCCAGCGGCAGCCAGGTCGATGTCGAGGCGCAAACGCAGATGCGGCTCGCCTCCTACACGACCGAGGGCGAGCCGTTCCTGGAGCGGCTGCACGACCGGCATCTGGTGATCGAGGTCCGCGCCAACCGGATGCCCGACGGCGGGCTGGTGGTCACCTTCTCGGACGTGACACCGAGCTTCGAGGCCGCCGAAGCGCTGGAGCGCGCCAACGCCACGTTGGAGCGGCGCGTCCGCGAACGCACCGAGGAACTGACGCGGCTGAACTCGCAGCTCGCACTGGCCAAGAGCACCGCCGAAGAAGCCAACATCTCCAAGACACGCTTCCTCGCCGCGGCCAGCCACGACATCCTGCAACCGCTGAACGCGGCGCGGCTCTACGCCACCAGCCTGGTGGAGCGGCAGCACGGCAGCGAGAATTCACGGCTGGTCGAAAACATCGACGAGTCGCTGGAAGCGATCGAGGAGATCATCGGCGCGCTGCTCGACATCTCGCGGCTCGACGCCGGCGCGATGACGCCGTCGTTGTCGAACTTCGTGATCGGCGACCTGATGCGCTCGCTGGAAATCGAGTTCACGCCGGCGGCGCGGGCCAAGGGCCTGAAGCTGAACTTCGTGCCGTGCTCGCTGCCGGTGCAGTCGGACCGGCTGATGCTGCGCCGGCTGCTGCAGAACCTGATCTCCAACGCGATCAAATACACCCCGCAGGGCCGCGTGCTGATCGGCTGCCGGCGGATGGGCCAATCGCTGCGGATCGGGATCTACGACACCGGCGTCGGCGTGCCGATCCTCAAGCGGGGCGAGATCTTCAAGGAATTTCACCGGCTCGAACAGGGCGCGCGGATCGCCCGCGGTCTCGGCCTCGGCCTGTCGATCGTCGAGCGGCTGGGGCGTGTGCTGAATCACGGCATCGCGCTGGACGCCAATCGCGGCGGCGGCTCCTGCTTCTCGGTCACCGTGCCGATCGCCGAAGTCGTCAATCACACCACCGCCGTCACCAGCGCGACGCCGCTGTCACGCGCCTCGATGAGCGGCAGCCTGGTGGTGTGCATCGAGAACGATCCGGCGATTCTCGACGGCATGAAAACGCTGCTGACCACCTGGGACGCCAGCGTGATCGCGGTCGCCGATCCGGAAGCGGCCATCAAGGCGATCGAAGCCGCCGACCGGCGCATCACCGGCCTTCTGGTCGATTATCACCTCGACCGCGGTAACGGCATCGCGGCGATCCGCGATATCCGCGCCCGCTTCGGCGCCCACATGCCGGCAATCCTGATCACCGCCGACCGCAGCCCCGGCGTCCGCGCCGCCGCGCGGCAGGAGGAAATCGCCGTGCTGAACAAGCCGGTGAAAGCGGCATCACTCCGGGCACTGCTCAGCCAATGGCATGCGCAACAGTCGGTCGTGGCGGCGGAGTAGTTCTCTCCCCTCTCCCGTCATTGCGAGGAGCCGAAGGCGACGAAGCAATCCAGCCCGGTGCACTGAGCTGGATTGCTTCGCTGCGCTCGCAATGACGGTGGGACTTCGTCTTCGCCACGCGACCGAGAACGCGGCCTATGAAACGAAGGCACGGCGCTTCAACGCGTCATGCCCGGCCTTGTGCCGGGCATCCACGCCTGGCCGACGGAGACGCAACAAAAGCGTGGATGGCCGGGACGAGCCCGGCCATGACGAGTGGAAAGTCCACGACGTACCTTGATGGGCCGGAGCCGGTGCGAGCGCGAGCCACTCGTATTCGGGAGGCCCTTACGCCACCGGTTCGTCCTGGCGCCACTGGCTGCCGGAGATCTTGGCGGCGGCGATCACGGCCTGGGTGCGGCTTTCGACGCCGAGCTTCTGCAGGATCGCCGCGACGTGGGCCGTGATGGTGGCTTCGGAGACACCGAGTT
>NZ_JBMDXE010000247.1:0-8920 GCF_048594845.1 Rhodopseudomonas sp.
GCACGGGCGGCGCGCTGCGCAGCATCCGGGGCACGGCAGGATACAGCTGTCGTCATCCGCGGGCTCGACCCGCCGATCCATCGCGCGCGGAGCGCGTCTTTTCACAAGAGGATGGATCGCCGGGTCAAGCCCGGCGATGACGGGTGAGTGGGGGGCGAGGACTCGAAAAGCCCTGCCTACGCGACTCGCACCGCGTCGCCCTGCGCGATCGCGCCGCCTTCGATCACCTCGGCATACACCCCGCAATCGGCATGGCCGAGGTTCTGTTGCAGGGTCGTCGGAATCGCCAGATCGCGCGCGGCGGTGACGGGATCGACATTCGTTGCCGCGCAGCGGACGGTGCGCTTGACGATTCTGAGCCGGGCGTCGCCGATCGCCAGGATGCTGTCGATCATGTCGAGTTCGGCCCAAGCCGGCCAGGCGTCGATATACAGGTTGGCGCGGAAGCGCAGCGGATCGACCTTACGGCCGACCATCTGCTCCAGCGCGGCCACGCTGCCGAGATTGATGATCGACACGACCTTCATCGGCACGTCGGAAAAACTGTAGCCTTCGCCGTCCAGCACCTTCGGCGGTCCGCGAAGCTCGTCGGCGAAGCGCGCTGCGAAGAACGCCTCGATCGCCGCGCGTCCCTCGGCGCTGCGCAGATCGCCGCGCGCGACCTCGGCTCCGTCCTGGCGGATCGTCAGGGTTTGTGTGGCGTCGTCGAAATGGCTGCGCAGTGCCGCCAGCCGCTCGTTGCGCATCAGCATCAGGTAATGGGTCTTGGCCTTCCAGACCGGGCTGGACGGATCGAACCCGGTCGGGCCGTTCTCGATCGCGTAGGCGCGGTCGGCCGGCAGCGTCTGGCCGACGGCCAGCGACACCTCCGGCAGCGGCTCGGGAGTCAGACCTTTGATGGGGTAGCGATAGATTGCGGAGAGCGAGGCGGGGATCGACATACCGTTCATCGTAAGGGCTTTCCGCCGCCGACGCCTGCCCGAAATTGTGACGCCGGCTCTTCCGTTTCCGGAACCAATGCCCACATTTGCGTCAAGCCGCTGCCGGTTCGGACGCGGCGACGACCGCCGCCGGTTGACGACCGTCAACGCGGTTGGTGGAACCCCAATGAAGATGCCGTCCGCGTGCTTTCGAGGCGCCGACGGCAGGCTGAGGGACACCAGACATGAACCCAGAAAAATACACCGAACGCGTGCGCGGCTTCATCCAGTCGGCGCAATCGCTTGCGGTCCGCGAGGGCCATCAGCAGTTCTCGCCGCTGCACATCCTTAAAGTTCTGCTCGACGATTCCGAAGGGCTCGCCGGCGGTCTGATCGACCGCGCCGGCGGCAATTCGCGTGCAATCCTCCAGGCGACCGAAGACGCGCTCGGCAAGATGCCGAAGGTTTCGGGCTCCGGCGCCGGCCAGGTCTATCTGGCCCCGGGGACTGCTCGGGCGCTCGATGGCGCCGAACAGGCGGCCGAGAAGGCCGGCGACAGCTTCGTCACGGTCGAGCGCCTGCTGCTCGCGCTGGCGCTGGACAAGGACTCCGAGGCCGGCCAGTTGCTCGCCAAGGGCGGCGTCACCCCGCAGAACCTCAACGCCGCCATCAATGCGCTGCGCAAGGGCCGCACCGCCGATTCGGCGACGGCCGAAAACGCTTATGACGCGCTGAAGAAATACGCCCGCGACCTGACCCAGGCGGCGCGCGACGGCAAGCTCGACCCGGTGATCGGCCGCGACGAGGAAATCCGCCGTACGATTCAAGTTCTGTCGCGCCGGACCAAGAACAACCCGGTGCTGATCGGCGAACCCGGCGTCGGCAAGACCGCCATCGTCGAGGGCCTGGCGCTGCGCATCCTCAATGGCGACGTGCCGGAGAGCCTCAAGGACAAGAAGCTGCTGGCGCTCGACATGGGCGCGCTGATCGCTGGCGCGAAGTATCGCGGCGAGTTCGAAGAGCGGCTGAAGGCCGTGCTCAACGAAGTCACCGCGGCCGAAGGCGGCATCATCCTGTTCATCGACGAGATGCATACGCTGGTCGGCGCCGGCAAAGCCGACGGGGCGATGGACGCGTCGAACCTCCTGAAGCCCGCGCTCGCCCGCGGCGAACTGCACTGCATCGGCGCCACCACGCTCGACGAGTATCGCAAGCACGTCGAGAAGGACGCCGCTTTGGCGCGGCGTTTCCAGCCGGTGTTCGTGTCCGAGCCGACGGTCGAGGATACGATCTCGATCCTGCGCGGCCTGAAGGACAAATACGAGCAGCACCACGGCGTGCGCATCGCCGACTCGGCGATCGTCGCTTCGGCGACGCTGTCCAACCGCTACATCACCGACCGCTTCCTGCCCGACAAGGCCATCGACCTGATGGACGAGGCGGCGGCGCGGCTGAAGATGCAGGTCGACTCCAAGCCTGAAGAGCTAGACTCGATGGACCGTGAGATCGTGCGGCTCAAGATCGAGCAGGAGGCGCTGAAGAAGGAAAGCGACGTCGGCTCCAAGACGCGTTTGGTCGCGCTCGAGAAGGAGCTGGCCGACCTCGAGGAGAAGTCGGCGGCGCTGACCCAGCGCTGGAGTGCGGAGAAGAACAAGCTCTCCAATGCCCAGAAGCTGAAGAGCGAACTCGACGCCCTGCGCATCGAACTCGCCAACGCGCAGCGCCGCGGCGAGTATCAGCGCGCCGGCGAGCTGGCCTATGGCCGGATCCCCGAGCTGGAGAAGAAGCTGGCCGACATCGAAGCCAACGAGAACACCGGCGAGATGATGGAAGAGGCGGTCACCGCCAATCACATCGCGCAGGTCGTCTCGCGCTGGACCGGCGTGCCGGTCGACAAGATGCTCGAGGGCGAGAAGGAAAAGCTGCTGCGGATGGAGGACCAGATCGGCAAGCGCGTGGTCGGCCAGTTCGAGGCCGTGCATGCGGTGTCGACCGCGGTCCGCCGTGCCCGCGCCGGCCTGCAGGATCCGAACCGGCCGATGGGCTCGTTCATGTTCTTAGGTCCCACCGGCGTCGGCAAGACCGAGCTGACCAAGGCCTTAGCGCAGTACCTGTTCGACGACGAGACCGCGATGGTCCGGCTCGACATGTCGGAATACATGGAGAAGCACTCCGTGGCCCGGCTGATCGGCGCGCCTCCCGGCTATGTCGGCTACGACGAAGGCGGTGCACTGACCGAAGCCGTGCGGCGGCGGCCCTATCAGGTCGTGCTGTTCGACGAGATCGAGAAGGCGCATCCGGACGTGTTCAATGTGCTGCTGCAGGTGCTCGATGACGGCCGCCTGACCGATGGTCAAGGCCGCACCGTGGACTTCCGCAACACGCTGATCGTTATGACGTCGAACCTCGGGAGCGAGTATCTGGTGGCGCAGCCGGAAGGCGAGGACACTGGTGCGGTGCGCGAGCAGGTGATGGGACTGGTGCGGGCCCACTTCCGCCCCGAATTCCTCAACCGCGTCGACGAGATCATCCTGTTCCACCGCTTGCAGAAGAGCGAGATGGGCCGGATCGTCGATATCCAGCTGCTGCGGCTGCAGAAGCTGCTCGACGACCGCAAGATCGTGCTCGACCTCGACACCGGCGCGCGCGACTGGCTCGCCGAAAAGGGCTGGGACCCGGCCTACGGTGCCCGCCCGCTGAAGCGCGTGATCCAGCGCAGCGTCCAGGACCCGCTCGCCGAGATGATCCTCGACGGCTCGGTCAAGGACGGCGACCATGTGGCGATCTCGACCGAAGGCGGCGTCCTGACCTTCAACGGCGCCCCGCCGCACACCGCGGACATCGAGCCGTTCACGGGACGTCCGCCGAAGCGGATGCTGAACTGACCCGTGTCCCGGACATGGCGTAGCGCGCAGCGCTGCGCCATGATCTGCTATGGCGGCCGGATGTGAGCGCAGAGCGGCCTCAACACCAGCCGTCATCGCCCGCGCAGGCGGGCGACCCAGTATTCCAGAGCGTTTGTGTCGCGGGGACTGCGGAGCAAAGTAACGAGCACTCTGGAATACTGGGTCGCCCGGACGAGCCGGGCGATGACGGGAGAGAGCTGCGAGCCCGCCGTGTCCCACGTGGCGTTCAGGGATAGCGTTCAGCCTGTCCTACATCTTCGCAATCCTATAAATCGCGTTCTCGATATCCGACGACACGTAGATCGTGCCGGTGGTGCCGACGGCGACGCCGGTGGGCATGTTGGTCGGCGGCAGGCCGGGGGCGGGGACGAGGCCGATCGGGAGGTTGCCGGCGAGCTCGGTGACTTTCCCATCGGCCGGATCGATCTCGATCACGCGCTTGGCGCCGACCTCGGCGACGATCAGTTTGCCGGACGGCGCCAGCGCCAGCCCCTCCGGCATTTTCAGATTTTTCGCCACCACGGTCTTGGCGCCGGTCGCCGGATCGATCTTGCTGAGCTGCCCGGCGAATGCCTCGGTGACGTAGATGCCGCCGTCGTCCGCCTGTGCGAGGCCGACCGGGCCGGCGAGGTCCGTGGCGACCGCCTTGCGCT
Source organism: Rhodopseudomonas sp. (assembly GCF_048594845.1). GTDB lineage: Bacteria > Pseudomonadota > Alphaproteobacteria > Rhizobiales > Xanthobacteraceae > Rhodopseudomonas. The sequence goes on from NZ_JBMDXE010000247.1 coordinate 4,480, forward strand.
CCTTGCCGTGCTCGCCGCCCACCTCGATCAGTGACTTGCTGCCGAGCTCGGCGACGATGAGCTTGCCGTTCGCGAGCCGGATCGCGTCGTAGGGCGCCTTGAAGTCGTGCATCATCTCCAGCGACTTGCCGCTGGTGCGGTCGATCACCTGCACGGTGCCGGTGAACCAGCTCGACAGGATCACTTCGTTGCCCGTGGCGGTGGCGCTCATCGGATATTCCAGCGTGGTGCCGTCCGCATGCATCCGCGCCATTTCGCGCACCTCGCCGGTCGCGCCATCGACACTGCGATAGGCGAATACGTCGGCGACATGGATGGTGTCCTTGCCGCCCTCGGAGACCACTGCGATGCCCGCCGGGAACGCCAGCTTGCCGATGATCACCTGCTTCGCCGTGCCGGTCGCGGGATCGACTTCCTGGATGCCGTTGTCGGCCATGTTGGAGACGAAGATGCGGTCCTGCGCGTCGATCGCGAGGTTATCGAGCGACGGCTTGAGCTGCGCCGCGACCTGCTTGGCGCCGGTCTTGATATCGACCTTGACGAGCTGGCCGAGCGCGGTGTCGAGCACGTAGAGATTGCCCTTGGAGTCGAAATTCGCCGCCGCCGGAATCTTGAAGCCATCGGCGACGACGCTGAGTTCGCCCTTGTCGACATCGACGGCCGCGACCTGGCCCTTGAACCACAGCGGCCCGTAGATCCGATCATCGGGGCCGAACTCGAAGCCGTTCAGGCCGCCCATCTTCTCCATGATCTTGCGCGGCGGCTTTTCGCCCGCAACGTCGATCTCGTACAGCGCATCGCCGAGAAACACCTGCGACGCATAGAGCCGGCCGTCCTTGCGGAAGGCGAGCGAGTTGATACCAGGCAGGCCGGAGGCGAGCTTTTTGATCGGCCCGTCGCCCTTGCGTGCGTAAAGATCGCCGGTGAGAAATGCGGTCCACGCCATCGTGCCGTCCGGCGCGAAGGCGATGTCGTCGGCCATGCCTTCCGGCGTCGGCACCGCGATCTTGGCCGTGCCCTTGTCGCGGTCCACCTCGTACAGCGCGGCGCCCGCAACGCTGCCGGCGAACAGCCGGCCCGCCTTGTCGATGCCGAGCCCGTGCACGCCGTGGAAGGCCGAGCCTTCGACCAGTTTGGTGACTTGATACTCGTCCGCGCGCACACCGGACATCGCCAGCAGGCCGAGCGCAAACACGCTCGCGCCAAGCGCAAGATGGCTCCTCATTGCATTCTCTCCCGACACTGTTTGTTTTTATGCGGGGAGTATTTGGTGCACCGGAAGGGTTGGCAAGCGGAAAAACCCGCGCGGCGCAGCCGCAATTGCCGCAGTGCACGAGCGCGAACAACGCGAAATCAGGAGGGCTGCTATCTCTTCGCCGCCGAGGCGCTGACGCTGCGGGTCGGCGTCGCCGCGGTCAGATCTTCCGCGAAGCGCGGCGCGTTGCGGTTGGTCATCATCGCGTCGAGGCGGTCGCGTTCTTTCTCGAAATTGGCCAGCATCGGGCCCTCGAGCGAACGGCCGCGCGGCAGCTTCACGCGCATTGGATCGACGAAGCGGCCGTTGACGAGAATTTCGTAGTGCACATGCGCGCCGGTCGACAGGCCGGTGGAGCCGACGAAGCCGATCACCTGGCCCTGGCGCACGCGCTTGCCCGGCTCCATGCCCTTGGCGAAGGCCGACATATGGCCGTAGGCGGTTTCGTAGCCGTTGGCGTGCTTGATGCGGATGTACTTGCCGTAGCCGCCTTCCCAGCCGGCCTTCTCGACCACGCCGTTGCCGGAGGCGAAAATCGGCGTGCCGTAGGCTGTCGACCAGTCGACGCCGGTGTGCATCTTGACGTAGCCGAGGATCGGATGGCGGCGGCCGCCGAAGCCGGACCGCATGATCGCGTTGTTGACCGGCTTGCGGACCAGGAACTTCTTCGCGCTCTTGCCGGTCTCGTCGTAGAAATCGACCACCGCGTCGTCGGGGGTCTGGAAACGATAGTATTTCTTGGTCTCGCCGCCGACCGTGAGCGAGGCGAACAGTACGTCGTTGCGCTCCACCGCGGCGGTGGTCTCGTCGTCGCCGGCGTAGAACACCTCGAATGAATCGCCGGCCTGCACCTTGCGCTGGAAATCGACGTCGTAGGAGTAGATCTTGATCATGTCGTCGATGATCGCCTGCGGCACCTTGTTGCGCAGCGCGGTCTCGTAGATCGACTGGTAGAGGCGGACGCCGGTGCCGTCGTCCTCGTCGTCCTCGCTGTTGTCGGCGGTGTCGCTGACGGTGTTGAGCGCCTGGACGTCGACCGCGACGTAGCGGCCGAGATCGGACAGCGCCGCCACGGCCTCGACCGCCGAATCACCCGCGATGATCACCCGGAACGGCTGCGGGGCTTTGCCGGCGGCGGACGGCTCCATCAGGATGCGCAGCTTCTGGCCTTCCTTCAGCCCGCCGCTGCGGCCGCGCGCGCCCAGCGCAGCGGCCACCGCATTGGCGTCTTCCTCGCTGGCGCCCTGGTCGCGCAGCACCGACACCACGGTGTCGCCCTTCTTGACGACGTGCACGCGTTCGCCGGTCGGGTTGCCGCCGGTCACCTGCTCCTTGGTCTTCGGCAGCAGCGTGACGTTCTCGGGGACGATTCGGGTCTCGAAGCCCGCATAGGGGTCGGCGGAGGGGCCTTCCGGCGCGTAGCCGAGCTTAATGTCGCCGCCGATATCGCCGGCCGCGGCGCTGGCGTAGCGCACGCCGCTGTTGCCCTTCCAGTTCGCGGCGTCGCGGACCCGCATCAGGATCTCGTCGGGGGAGATCTGGCCGGCGATCTTGGCCCGCGGCAACACCTGGCCGAGATCGCGGGTGACGAAAGAGACTTCGGCGTCGGGCTCGACCGCCTCGGGATTCTGCGCGTCCTCCGACGGAGTGGAGGAGCCGACATCGGTCAGCATGCGCTGCGCGTTGAAGGGCGGAATCTTGGCGCTGAGGTCGCTGGTGCTCAGCGACAGATTGCCGGCGATCTTGACGAAGGGGCGGACGCGGACGACGTCGCGATTGCCGACGCGGGTGACGGTGGAAACGCGGATGACGCTGCGCGCCGCCTGTGATTCGCTCGGCGGCGGCAGCCGGTCGCTCTTGTGCAGCGCCGCCGTCTTGTCGGCGCCGAATGCGCCGCGCAGCGCCGCTTCGACCCGCTCAGGCGCTTTGGCGAACGTCGTCTCACCATCGAGCGAAGCGAAAACGGCGCCGCCGATCAGGGCTGCGCCGCACAGGCCGGTCAGAATCGTGCCGCTGAACCATTGCACGGAGACGCGGCGGCGATCGATCACCGCGGCTTCGGAGCCATCGACGGAAAGCGGGGGCTCGTGCCCGAGGTCGATGAAGCCGACCTCGTGCCCGCTGCGTCCGCGTGACAATCTCTGGCTCAATCCGCCGTCCCCCAAATAACCTCGCCCGCGGCGCCGCCACGGGCAAGTGTCCCTGACTTGGCGGAGGTTCTGCGAAGACCGGATCGATCTTCAGAGCCTCCGGCTGCCCGGTCCTCGATGATGCGCCACGCGTGCGTACCAAGGAGCCGGGCCTGCGCCGCGGACGTTCGACAAGAGGGCGCCAAATTGCTGGCAGCCGCCGCGAACGTCAATGGCGGGAAATGTTCGAGGCCGCACGCCCGAAAGGAATTTGCGATGAAAGCGTCACGATCGCGATCCTTGCTGTGGCGATTGCCCGTCGGCCTGACCGGCAACGCGGCAATTTTGACCTATCTAGCCTGGGGAGAACGTCGGAGGAATGTGGCTTCAGTACGGCGCTATGTCGGGAAGGCCTTGTATTCCCGATGGAAAATGATTTTTCCCGGCCAGACGACATTTTTCTGACGAGGCCGTTGACAGGTCCGAGAGGGCTGGCCTATAAGGCGGCCACTGAGCGCGGCGCCGCTGAGCCCCACGGGCCCTGGCGCGCTTCTGTGTCTCATTGATCCCTTGCATTCGATGAGTGCTTGAGCAGCCGATCGTTGTCGGTTGCCAATTGCCGTCGGATCGGGTTTCCAAACTCCTATTAAGTGTAGGAGTTGAAATCGTGAGACTCTTGGGTCTCGGGTTTCGTGAGGTCTTTGTGATCTCGGGCTGTTTGACAAGTTGAGAAGAAGAAAGAGAAACGTGGACGGCGGAGTCCTTGCGGGTCTCGACTATGAGAGGGCTTAGGCTTTCGCGTGGTTGGGGCCGGACGAAAGACTTCGGCGGATACACGTTTCAAGGAAACACCATGTTCGTTTGCGCTGTGAAGCGCGGCGACGAGTGTTGGTCTTTGATCTTCGGATCTGGGGCCGATGCAATGGTGGGACCTCGTCAAACGTTGTGATCAGCCGGTTCAAAGTTTCAAGTCCAACTTGAGAGTTTGATCCTGGCTCAGAGCGAACGCTGGCGGCAGGCTTAACACATGCAAGTCGAACGGGCGTAGCAATACGTC
>NZ_JBMDXE010000248.1:0-22440 GCF_048594845.1 Rhodopseudomonas sp.
GGGTCCCGGCTCTGCGCAGCGGCACTGCGTGCCGCAGCGCGTCCGGGACACGCGAAAAGCTCATCCTCCGTAGGATGGGCTGAGCGCAGCGAAACCCATCACCCCAGCCCAAACCACCCCTTGACAAAATTCCTATTATGATTATAGTCCGCGTCGTCCTGTCCGTGAGGGGCGCTTCGCGAGGCGTCGTCAAGCGGGACAGATCGACGGGCCGGGCAACCGGTCCGGAACGATGGCCCGGCGAAGCCGACACGTGTGTCGGCGAAGTCGGGCGGATGCGGCGTCCGCGCCTCGTGCCTCGCACGCACGAGTCCCGGGCGGCGTCGGGATCCCGTCCGGCTCCACTACGAGAGCCTGCCGCTCATGCCGGCTGGACGGGGACAGGCGAACGGCGGGACAACCGCCGGGATGGAGCGCCGAGGCGCTCCGGCCACGTCCCCGGAAGAACGGGCCGACGCCGATAGCACGTCGCGGTGGGCGCGCCGGAACGGCGTCGCGCGATGGTCCACAAAGCCATCGCGACAATAACCACCTTAGCGCCGACCGGCGCGCCCCCACCCCTCGCTGTGAAGCGACGGGTGCAGAACTCGGGCTCGATGGAGCCGCGAGAGCGTAACGCCATGAGGGCGATTTAGATCAATCCCGATTGCAATGGGATTATGTTTCCCGTTCGATCGGCGGTGCTTCAATGAGGGATTCGTTATGTCGGATGTGAATAAGCACGTGTGGGATTATCTCGATTACTACTTGCGCCTTCCGCACTCACCCCAATTTGCGGTGGTCATATCGGGGGTGTGGGGCGTCGGTAAGACATATCTGGTCAAAGAGTTCTTGAAAGAGCGATTCGGGGAAGACGCGAAGAAATACGTCTACGTTAGCCTTTACGGCCTTTCCAGCGTAGAAGAGATTGATGATGCCCTTTTTCAAGCGGCTTTCCCACTTGCTACAGGAAGCGCCGCAAAGGTCGTAGGACGAGTGGCGAAGGCTGGGCTTAAATTTTTAAAGGTTGATCCGGGAGACTGGAATATAAAGGAGTTCCTCAATAAATTTCAGGCAGAAGTATACGTTTTCGATGATCTTGAGAGATGTGATACGCCAAAGAATGCTGTGCTCGGATATATCAATCAGTTTGTTGAGCACGGCGGAGCAAAGGTACTAATCATCGCTAACGAAAAGGAGATTGGCGTAGAGGAAGATTACAACCGACGGCGCGAAAAACTCATCGGGAAGACGCTGGAAGTTCAATCGGTCTTCAAAGAGGCATTTGATTATTTCTCCTCTAAAATCGACTGTCCAGATGCTAGTTCGTTCATTAAAGAAAATTCTTCCGAAATCTCGTCGATCTATGGGCAGTCAGGCCTCAACAATTTGCGGATACTTCAGCAAACGATGTGGGATTTTGAGCGATTCTATTCGGTCCTGCAGCCTCAGCATCGGTCAAATAAAGATGCAATGATCACGCTGCTGCGGCTCTTGTTTGCGTTGTCGTTTGAGATCAAAGCTGCGCGCCTTTCTGAGGAGGATATCCTGAAGGGGCGTGGACTAGCAGCCATGATGCTCGCTCATTTGCGTAAGGATGGAGAGAAGAGTCCAATCGAGCGAGCGGACGATAGGTATGTTGCAGTGGATCTAAATGACAATGTACTGTCGAACGAATTGCTAGTAAATTTTCTCGTCCGTGGTGTCGTTAATGCCAACTCAATACATGCAGAGCTTAAAGCAAGCCGTTTCTTTGTCACTTCAGCTGACGAAGCGTCTTGGCGGACAGTCTGGCACTGGATGGAGCGGTCTGACGAGGAGTTCGATGTTGCTCTCAAGAAAATGTCGGAGCAGTTTGAAGCTCGAGCCTTTACTCAGGCAGGGGAAATTCTACATGTTTTCGGCTTAATGCTGTTTTTGGCAGATCAGGGCGTGTTGACTGACACTCGACTTGAGATCGTTGAGGAAGGCAAAAAGTACATAGATGATCTATACAAGGCCAAGAAATTGGAGATTGTCGACGCTTATCATGAAACGCAATTCGAGGGTTGGGGCGGCCTTGGAATCTACGAGTGTAAGACTACTGAGTATCGAGAGCTGTTCCTACATCTCGTGGAAGCGCTCCAAAGTGCCGGTCGGGACCGCTATCCACAAATAGCGCAAGACCTTTTGTCGAAGATGCAATCGGAAGTTCAGGAGTTTTATCGTGGTGTCGTAGTTGGCGGCGGCAGCCAATATGTTGGAGTTCCGGTCCTCGCAACGCTCGATGTATCAAGATTTGTCGACGTTTTCCTGAGTCTCCACCCTAGCGATCAACACGTTGTAATGATGGCTCTCAAGGGACGCTACGAGCACGGCCAGCTAGAGCGTGATCTTAGAGACGAGAAGCCTTGGATTATCGCTCTCCGGGAGGCTCTACTCGAGCGGGGATCGAAGTTAGAACCTATCGGTACACTGCGCATTCAGAGACAAACCGAATGGTATCTTAAATCGGCTGATCCTGCGGCCTAGTTGGCTGTTGCGACTAGCTCGTCCGATTGACTGCTCGGGGTATTTACACCACTTCCCCCCGCGCGCTCATCGCCGCGTTCCTTATCCCCGCGATGTTCGCCTTGTAAGCTTCCAACGTCCCGCCCTTGAACACCGCGCTGCCCGCGACCAGCGCATTCGCACCGGCTGCAGCCAATTCACCGGCGACCTTATCACTCACTCCGCCGTCGACCTCGATGTCGATCGGCCGTCCCGCGATCATCGCGCGGATCGCTTTGATCTTCTCGACAGCGCTCGGAATGAAGGCCTGGCCGCCGAATCCCGGATTGACCGACATCACCAGCACGAGATCGATGTCGTCGAGCACGTATTCGAGCACGCTCGGATGCGTGCCGGGGTTGAGCGAGACGCCAGCCTTCTTGCCGAGCGCGCGGATCGCCTGCAGGGAGCGGTGCAGATGCGGGCCGGCTTCGGCGTGGACGGTGATGTGGTCGCAGCCGGCCTTGGCGAAGGCTTCGAGATACGGATCGCACGGCGCTATCATCAGATGCGCGTCGAAGATCTTCTTGGTGTGCGGCCGCATCGCCTTGATGACGTCGGGGCCGTAGGAAATGTTCGGCACGAAATGTCCGTCCATCACGTCGAGATGGATCCAGTCGGCGCCGGCCTGATCGACCGCGCGGACCTCTTCGCCGAGCTTGGAAAAATCCGACGCCAGGATCGAGGGCGCGATGGCGAGAGGACGGGGCGCGAACTGGGACATGGCGGCTTCCTGGACGTTTCCTGAACGATCCCGGCGCTGCGGTATGCGGCCGAGCGGCGAGTGGCCGATTCGCTAACACGCGCGCCAACGCCTCGCAATGCGCCGGCGCATGGCGCGCCGCGCCCGTTGTGCTCGGCAGGTTCTGCCGGTGCGGCAGAAATTTCCCCGGCCGCGGCGCCGCAGCGCGCCGAAAAGTTCAGTGTTTCCAATCAGCAGCGTGCTGGCACGGCGGTTGCTCATATCCGGCAGGGATGCGGATGAGTAGTTGCAGCCGCGATGCGGCGCTGAACGGAGTGTGGTCATGATTCCTGCCCTTGGTGCTCTCGGCGCGCTGTCCGGACTGCTGAGCTCCCTGAGCTCGTCGTCGAAGACCAACTCATCGTCGAACACGACCAGCCTGACGAATCCCTTCGAGACCTCCAGCTCGAGCTCCAGTTCGGGCAGCAGCTCGCTGCTCGGCTCGACCAGCCTGAGCGGTTCGTCGTCGTCGGGCATGCTGTCGCCCGAAACCCTGCAGGCGCTGCTGTCGGCGCAGCAGAACCAGTCGGCCGACCCGACGACCACCAAGGACAAAAGCCGCGACGCCGCGCTGAAGGACCTGTTCGCGCAGCTCGACGGCAACAGCGACGGCTCGATCAGCAAGGCGGAATTCGAGGACAAGCTCGGGGCGGGCGGCACGAATGTGGCCAACGCCGACAAGGTGTTCGCCAAGCTCGATACCGACGGCGACGGCTCGGTCAGCATGGGCGAGTTGAAGTCGGCGCTGAAGGGCAAGGGTCATCACCATGGCAGCGGCGCCTCGGCGTCGGGCTCGGCTTCAGGCTCGGGCTCGAATGCGGCCGATGCGCTCACCGGGGCGAGCAGCACCAGCGTCACCAATTCGGACGGCAGCGTGACCACGTCGATCACCTATCCGGACGGCTCCAAGGTGAGCACGACGTCGGCGGCGACCAACAGCGCCTCCAGCAACGCCACCTCGAAGTACAACTTCATCGAGCAACTGATCCAGCGCCAGGCCAATCAGATCCAGGCGGGCGCCAGCGGGACGGTCTCGCTCAGCGCTTGAACCGGTCACGCCACGCCGGCTGCGCGCCGGTGAACGGCAGCCGTGTCGCCTCGTAGACGCCGCGGGCGATCGCGCGGGCCACGGTGTTGGCGGCGATGGCGCCGAGTTCGGTCAGGCCGGCGAGCGGATCAACCGGCGTCTTGCCGGTGGCGGCGGCGAACACCACGTCGCCATCGAGCGGGGCGTGCACCGGGTAGATCGCACGGGCGAAGCCGGTCTGCGCCAGCATCGCCAGCCGCTTCACCTGCGTCTTGGTCAGCGCCGCGTCGGTGACGACGGCGACTAGCGTGGTGTTCTCCGCGGTCGCGGCGGCGGCACCCTTGAGCTGGATCTTCAGATGCTCCGGCCCGAATGGATTCGGCATGCCGTGGCCGCCGAACTCATCGCCCTGTTCGAACGGCGCCGACCAGAACCACGGCCCGTCACCAATAGTGACGCTGCCGATCGCGTTGACCGCGGCGATCGCCCCGACCGTGATGCCGCCGGGCGTTCTGGCTGAGGCTGAGCCCAGGCCGCCTTTGTAGTTCGCCGTGGTGGCGCCGAGGCCTGCGCCGACGCTGCCGAGCTCGAAATCCTCGCTCGCCGCGGCGGCGGCCGCGTAGCCGAGGTCGCGATAGGGCGAGAACCGACCCCACGCCTTGTCGCCGCCGTTGAGCATGTCGAAGATGACGCCGCCGGGCACGATCGGGATCGTCGCGGCGCCGATCGCAAAGCCGCGGCCTTGCTCGGCAAGCCAGGCCTGTACGCCGCCGCCGGCATCGAGGCCGAACGCCGAGCCGCCCGACAGCGTAAAGCCATCGACCTGCTCGACCGTGTTCACCGGTTCGAGCAGCACGCCGTCGCGGATCCCCGGTCCACCGCCGCGCACGTCGATCGAGGCGACCGCCGGCTGGTCGAACAGGATGGCGGTGACGCCGGAGGCGAGTTTGGCGTCCTCGGCATGGCCGACGCGAACGCCGGCGACATCGGTGATGAGGTTCTTCAAGGCAGGTCCGTGGGGCTGGCGAGGTGAGGGCGTCATTGTCGGTCTAAACACTTGGTCGAAGCAAGGCTCACGCGGCGATCACAAGGCGCGGAACGTTGCCGCATCGCCTTGCGCGGCGCGGGCGTGGCGGTGCATGTAGCCGCATGATCCACGACGTTTCCATTCCCGCCGCTCTGCTCGCCGGCCTCGTCAGCTTCCTGTCACCCTGCGTGCTGCCGCTGGTGCCGCCGTATCTGATCTACCTGACCGGTGCGACCATCGAGCACGTCGCTGCGGACGAATCCGAACGCAATTCGAAGCGTGCGGTGATGATCTCGGCCGCGGTGTTCGTGCTCGGCTTCTCGACCGTGTTCGTCGCGCTTGGTGCGAGCGCCAGCCTGATCGGCGGCCTGATCCGCGCCTGGTCGGGTGAGCTGGCGATCGTCGCCGGCATCGTCATTATCCTGATGGGCCTGCACTTCCTCGGCCTGACCCGCATCAACATCCTGATGCGTGAGGGGCGGTTGCCGATCCCCAAGCCGGTCGGGCTGTGGGGCGCTTACGTGATGGGCCTCGCCTTCGCGTTCGGCTGGACGCCGTGCATCGGCCCGATCCTCGCCGCCATCCTGTCGGTCGCGGCGGCTGAAGCCACGGTGGCCAAGGGCGCCGGCCTGCTGGCGATCTACTCCCTCGGTCTCGGCGTCCCGTTCCTGCTCGCCGCGCTGATGGTCGAACAATTTTCCGGCCTGTTCGCGCGGATGAAAAAACACCTCGCCACGGTCGAACGCGCCATGGGTGTGCTGATGGTGCTGACGGGCATCGGCTTCCTCACCGGTGCGATCAGCGACGTGAGTATCTGGCTGCTGAATACGTTCCCGGCGCTGGGGAATATCGGGTAGCACAGGCGCCCGGAACTGATCCGGTCATTGAGCGTCATTGCGTGAGCTTGCAGCAAGGAGCCACGCATGAGCCAGATGACCCTCTCGGAGCTGTCCGAGAAGATGCGCGATATCGATTTCGCGATGCTGTCGACCCGCGCCGAAGGCGGCCAGATCGCCGCCCGGCCGATGAGCAACAATCGCGACGTCGCCTATGACGGCGACTCCTACTTCTTTAGCTACGAAAACACCCACACGATCGACGACATCAAGCGCGATCCGCAGGTCGGCCTGTCGTTCGCGGGCGCCAAGGGCTGGCTCGGCAAGCCGCCGAGCTTTATCGCGGTTGAAGGCAAAGCCGAGCTGATCCGCGACAAGGCAGCGTTCGAGAAGCATTGGACCAAGGATCTGGATATCTGGTTCGAGCAGGGCATCGACACGCCCGGCATCGTCCTGATCAAGGTCCACGCGTCGCGTATCCATTACTGGGACGGCGAGGATCAGGGCGAGATCAAGCTCTGAGCGTTGAGGCGCTGGCCTGCGGTGGTCTGATCTGAGCGCGTGGTAGAGCTGGCCGACGCCAGTTATACAAGCCGTCATCCTCCGCGAAAGCGGAGGATCCAGTATCCCAGAGCCTCGCGATTAACACGGTGCTCTGGAATACCGGGCCGCCCAGTCAAGCCGGGCGGTGACGGTGTGTGCGGGGAGTGGCCGCGTAACAGAAGCAAGCGAGATCACGTCCCCTTGCCAATCTCCGCGTAGTTGCCCTTGGCGTCCCATTTGTAGACGACGTAGTCGATCGCCTTGATGTCGCCCTTGGCGTCGAACGCCATCTTGCCGAGCACGGTGTCCCATTCGCCGGCCTTGATGGTGTCGATCACCTTCTTCGGGTCGGTGGTCTTGGCCTTGGCGACGGCCTGCGACCAGACCTGGAACGCCGCGTAGGTGTACAGCGTGTAGCCCTCCGGATCGATGCCCTTGGCTTTGAACTTCTCGACGATCGCCTGCGCGGTGGGCTTGTTGCGCGGGTCCGGACCGAAGGTGAACAGCGTGCCTTCGGCGAGCGGGCCGGTGATCGATGCGAATTCCTTGTCGTTCATGGCGTCGCCGGCCATCATCACGGTCTTGAGGCCCTGGTCGCGCATCTGGCGCAGGATCAGGCCGGCTTCCTGGTGATAGCCGCCGATGTAGACGAGGTCGATGTTGTCACGCTTCAGCCGCGACACGATCGAGTTAAAATCCTTGTCGCCCTTATTGTAGGACTCGAACATCTTCTCGGTGAAGCCGGCCTTGTTCAGCGCCTTCTTGGTCTCGTCGGCGAGACCTTTGCCGTAGGTGGTCTTGTCGTTGAGGATCGCGACGTTCTTGCCCTGATAGTTCTTCAGGATGTATTCGGCAGCGACCAGGCCCTGCTGATCGTCGCGGCCGCAGACGCGCAGCACGTTCCACAGCTTGCGCTCGGTGAACAGCGGATTGGTCGAGGCCGGGGTGATCTGCAGCGTGTTGCCGTCCGCATAGGCTTCCGACGCCGGGATCGACGACGACGAACAGAAATGTCCGGCGACGAACGGGATGCCGTCACCGGCGATCTTCTCGGCGATCGAGCGCGCCTGCTTCGGGTCGCAGCCGTCGTCGCCGGTCTGCAGCTTGAGCTGCTTGCCGAGCACGCCGCCGGCGGCGTTGAGGTCGGCGACCGCCTGATCCGCGCCGTTCTTCAGCTGACGGCCGAACGCGGATTCGCCGCCCGTCATCGGACCGGCGACTGCGACCGTGATGTCCTGCGCCAGCGCCGTCGTCGACAGCGCCAGCGACGCGCCGAATGCCAAACCGAGAAGCTTGAGTTTCATGGAGTGATCCCTGCGATGAGCCTGCAATTGATCGGCCGCGCCCGAACCCGATCGCCGGCACGGCGTTCGCGGCATTGTTGGCAGATTTTGATGGCAAGTCATCGACAAAATGCCGCATCGCGCGCGCGCCGCTGGCACATTCTGCCGCAGGCGGTAACGAGATCAGACCTTGCGGCCGCCTTCGAGATAAGCAGCTCGCACTTCAGGGCGCGCCAGCAGTTCGGCGCCGCTGCCGCTCATCGTGATCACGCCGTTGACCAGCACGTAGCCACGATCGGCCAGCTTGAGCGCGTGGTTGGCATTCTGCTCGACGATCAGCACGGTGAGGCCATCCTGCCGGTTGAGCGTGCGAATCGCGTCGAAGATCTGCCGGGTGATCAGCGGCGCCAGGCCGAGCGACGGCTCGTCGAGCAGTAGCAGGCGCGGCCGGCTCATCAGCGCGCGGCCGATCGCCAGCATCTGCTGCTCGCCGCCCGACAGCGTGCCGCCGCGCTGGGCGAAGCGTTCGCGCAGCCGCGGAAACAACGTCAGCACGCGCTCGAGCATGTCGGCGCGCTGCGCCTCCGTGCTGTCGCCGGCATCGGCGCCCATCTGCAGATTTTCGGCGACGCTCATCCGCGGGAAGATGCGGCGGCCCTCCGGCGACTGCGCGATGCTCATCCGCGCGATCAGATGTGTCGGCCGCGCGGTGATATCGACGCCGTCGAACACGATGCGGCCGGTCTTGGCGCGCGGCTTGCCGAAGATCGACATCATCAGCGTCGACTTGCCGGCGCCATTGGCGCCGATCAGCGCCACGATCTCGCCGGGCTTGATGTCGAGATCGACGCCTTTCAGCGCCTCGATCTTGCCGTAGGCGGCGCGGAGGTTTTCGATCTGGAGAAGGGGAGTAGCAGCGGTGGTGGCGATCATGATGCGCCCTCACAACGCTTACCACCGTCATGCCCAGGCTTGACCCGGGCATCCACGGACACAAACACCGTCTCGCGCTTTGCCGTAGATGGCCGGGTCAAGCCCGGCCATGACAGGGTGCATGGGCAGAGCCGCCTCACAGCCCGAGCTCCTGCTCGACGGCTTTGACCTCTTCGTCCTCGACGCCGAGATAGGCGGCGATGACGCGCTGGTCGTCGCGAATCTGCGTCGGAGTGCCATCGGCGATCTTGACGCCGTAGTCGAGCACGACGACGGCGTCGGAGATTTCCATCACCACGCTCATGTCGTGTTCGATCAGCAGGATCGACGTGCCGTCCCCGCGGATCTTGCGCAGCAGGTCGCTGAGCTCGGCGCTCTCGCGCGCATTGAGGCCGGCGGCAGGTTCATCGAGGCACAACAGGACCGGCTCGGTACACATCGCGCGCGCGATTTCCAGCCGGCGCTGATCGCCATAGGGCAGGTTGCCGGCGGCATCGTCGGCGCGCTCGCGCAGGCCGATCTGGTCGAGCCAGTATTTGGCCCGATCGATCGCCTGCTGTTCCGCCGCGCGCCAGGACGGCGTGCCGAACAGGCCAAGCAGCGTGAAGCCCGAGGCGCGCAGCAACGCGTTGTGTTGCGCCACCATCAGGTTTTCCAGCGCCGTCATGCCGGGAAACAGCCGGATGTTCTGGAAGGTACGCGCCACCTTGGCGATCTTGGTGATGCGGAAGTCGTTGAGCTTGTCGAGCCGATGCGTCGCGCCGTCCTGATGCTTCAGGCGGATCTCGCCGGCGCTCGGCTTGTAGAAGCCGGTGATGCAGTTGAACACGGTGGTCTTGCCGGCGCCGTTCGGGCCGATCAGCGCGGTGATCTTGCCGCGCTGGGCCGCGAACGACAGATCGTTGACGGCGACGATGCCGCCGAACCGCATCGTCAGGCCACTGACGCGGAGAATGTCGTGGTCCGCGCTCATCCGTGGCCTTCCTTGACGAGGTCGGACGAGATCGCCTGCTTGTGCTGCAGATACACGGTCGGCGCGCGGTGGCCGATCAGGCCGCGCGGCCGCCACACCATCAGGAACACCATCGAGAGGCCGAACACCAGCATGCGGAACTGATCGAGGCCGCGGAACAGTTCGAAGCCGCCGATCAGCGTCAGCGCCGCCAGCGCGACGCCGAGCTGCGAGCCCATGCCGCCGAGCACGACGATCGCCAGCACCAGCGCCGATTCCTGGAAGGTGAACGACTCCGGCGAGATGAAGCCCTGCCGCGTGGCAAAGAACGCGCCGGCGAAGCCGCCGAACATCGCGCCGGTGGCAAACGCCGTCAGTTTGGTCGTGGTGGTGTTGATGCCGAGCGCGCGGCAGGCGACTTCGTCCTCGCGCAGCGCTTCCCAGGCGCGGCCGATCGGCAGCCGGCGCAGCCGGATCGTCGCCCAATTGGTGATCAGCGCCAGCGCCAGGATCAGATAGAACAGGAACACCAGCCGCTGCGACGGCGAGAACGGCACGCCGAGCATCGCCGCAAGTCCGTTCTCGCCGGGCGTCAGCGGGATGCCGAACACCGTGGGCCGCGGAATGCCGCTGATGCCGTTCGGACCGCCGGTCAGGCTTTGCCAGTTGATGATCACCAGGCGGATGATTTCGCCGAACGCCAGCGTGACGATGGCGAGATAATCGCCGCGCAGCCGCAGCACCGGAAAGCCGAGCAGGATGCCCCAGAACGCCGCCAGGATGCCGGCGAGCGGCAGGCACACCCAGAACGACAGGTCGAAATTGGTGGCGAGCAGCGCGTAGGAATAGGCGCCGACGGCGTAGAACGCGACGTAGCCGAGGTCCAAGAGGCCGGCGAGGCCGACCACGATGTTGAGGCCCCAGCCGAGCATCACGTAAGTCAGCACGAGGATCCCGAGGTCGAGAATGTAGCGCTGGTCGTAGAAGATCACCGGCACCAGCAGCGTGAAGATCAGCAGCGCCGGCGCCACGACACGGCCGGCGAGGCCGAGTGTCTTGCGCGCGGCTTCCGGCATCTTCGGCGTCTCGACCGGTCCCCACCAGCGCCGCAGCAACTCGACCACGATCGAGCCGACGAACACCGCTGCCACCATGCCGGCGAGTTCTTCAAACCGCGTCCAATAGATCAGGCCGCCTTCCGGACCGGCTTCGGTCCGCACGCCGATCATCAGCGAAAACAAAACCAGCGCCACAAGGGCGCTGATCAGGGCTTTCTTCAGAATGAATCCCGCGCCGGCTTTGGCGGCGGCGGGCGTAGCGGCAGCGTGCGCGAGTTTGGCCACGTCGAACCGCTCAGACTTTTTCGACTTCGGGGCGGCCGAGCAGGCCGGTCGGCATGAAGATCAGCACGACGATCAGGATCGAGAACGCCGCGACGTCCTTATACTCGACCGAAAAATAAGCCGACCACATCGTCTCGATCAGGCCGATCAACAGGCCGCCGAGCATCGCGCCGGGCAGCGAGCCGATGCCGCCGAGCACGGCGGCAGTGAACGCCTTGATGCCGGCGACGAAGCCCATGAAGAAGTCCACGAGGCCGTAATACAGCAGATACATCATGCCCGCGACGGCGGCGAGCGCGGCGCCGATCACGAAGGTCATCGAGATGGTGCGGTCGACGTCGACGCCGAGCAGCGACGCCATGGTCTGGTCCTGCTCGCAGGCGCGCATGTCGCGGCCGAGCCTCGTTCGCGACACCAGCCAGGTGAAGATCGCCAGCAGCACGATGGTGGTGACGACCACGAGGATCTGCACGTTGGACAGCCGCACGACGAAGCCGTCGGCGCTTTCATGCAGCGTGTAGCCGCCGGTGATGATCGGCGGCACCGGCTTGACGCGCGCGCCTTGCGAGACTTGGGCAAAGTTCATCAGCACGAACGACATGCCGATCGCCGACAGCATCGGGGCGAGGCGGAACGAGTGCCGCAGCGGCCGGTAGGCGATGCGCTCGACGGTCCAGCCGTACAGCGCGGTGATCGCCATCGACACCAGCAGCACCACCAGCAGGATCAGCGGCACGAAGGTGAGGCCGAACGACACCAGGATGAGGAAGCTGATCAGCGCGATGAAGCCGCCGATCATGAAGATGTCGCCATGGGCGAAATTGATCATGCCGACGATGCCGTAGACCATCGTGTAGCCGATCGCGATCAGGCCGTAGATCGAGCCGAGCACGAGGCCGTTGATGAGCTGCTGGGCGAAATAGTCCATGCGCTGCCGTTTGTCAGACGATCGAGGCCAACGTCGGAAGGAGACGTCCGAGGAGATCCGGTTCTCGCGGGCGCAGGCAGTGCTCAAGAGCACCCGCTCGCGCTGGAGACACGATGCGGCGAGAGCCCCGGCAGCCGGCACGTCGCTTCGCTTGCCAATTTTGTAACAGTGCGAAGCGTTTACGGCAACAGCGCGCGATTACGACCTTCTTCCCTGTGGACGATGGTCGCAATTGAAAAGTTCCGCGACATCGCTCCGCCGCGCAAATGCCCCGTAAAGATCACGCGCCGGAAAGGTTGTTCCGGCAACCGGGAAAGCATGATCCGCATTGTCCTGCCGGCTGATGCAAACGGCCAAAGGAGAAATCAGATGTCGAATCAGAACCAGCAGAATCCGACCCCGAGTCAGAAGCCCGGCCAACAGCAGCAGGGTGGCGGGGCGCGTCCGGGTCAGCAGCAACAGGATCCGGGTCGGCAGGGCAATCCGCAGCAGGGCCAGCACGGCCAGCGCGACCGCTAGCATACGCCGCTGGCAATAATGACTCTCCAGGAGTCGGAGGATCCCGCCGAAAGGCGGGATTTTCTTTGGGCGAGGACGGCGCAACAGGCTCCGGCTGCGCAATTTCCGCGCCTGGAGGGACCGGCGAAGTGGCCTATCAGCGCAATCCACAGGGTTAACGGAAATTAAGGTTAATAAAGCGTTTCCATTGCCGGACGTCGTTAACCAGGTTTAGCTCGGAGTGGACTGCTTTCAGAACGAAAGCGGCCGGCAGCGGGAACCCCGACGATGGCGAACTGGCGGATAAGCTCTGCGAACGGCGTGCTGATCGCGGCGTACTTCATCCCGAGCTGGGTGATCATCGCGTTCAAGATCATGATGTCGCCGATCCACGGTTTCTACGACCGGCCGAACATCTCGGTGGCGATCTTTCTAAGCGACCATTTCCATCTTGCCTCGCTGGCCACCGTGCGCGCGGCGTGGCTGCTGGCCTTGGCCAAGCTGACGGTGGTGGCCTTCTTCGCGTTGTTTCTCGCGCTGCTGACGCGGCCGGCGATCCGACGGTCAGGCGGCTGCAATGAAGCGCTGTCGATCGCGCTGGCGCTGGGCAGCGTCATCAGCTTCGTCAGCATGGTGATGGCATCGCAGGTCGGCGAGATGGAAGCGATGCGGCTGCACGCGACCGAACTTCTGCTGCTGCTCGGGACCGCGATCGTCATGCTGGTTGAACGGCCGGCGGTGGTGGTCACGCCGGTTGCGGAGCCGGAGCCGCGCGCATCGCGCCCGCTGATGACGAACTATCCGCACGCGGCGCAGAATTCCTGATCCCGCTCTAACAAGTCTCCGCTGCCGACTTATATCGCAATGCGCAAAGCTTTTATGCGCTGTCCGTAACAACTTGCGGCAGCGCGCTGCTTTTGCTTTTGCAAATTGCGTGCTTTATTCGGCCGGCAACGCCGCCGATCAAGGCGGCCGACTGATTGCGGGAGGACGATCCATGGCCATGACGATGAACGGCGAAGTCCAACTGGACGCGCCGAAAGATCTGGTGTGGACCAAGCTCAATGATCCTGAAGTTCTCAAGCAGTGCATCCCCGGCTGCGAGGAGCTGGAGAAGACTGAGGATCAGGAGGGCTTTCGCGCGGTAGCGAAGTTGAAGGTCGGGCCGGTCTCGGCGCGCTTCAAAGGCCGCGTCACGCTGAGCGATCTCGATCCGCCGAACGGCTACAAAATCACCGGCGAAGGTGAGGGCGGTGTCGCCGGGTTCGCCAAGGGCGGCGCGACGGTCGGACTGTCCGAGAAGGACGGCGGCACGCTGCTGTCGTACGACGTCGAGGCGCATATCGGCGGCAAGCTGGCGCAGCTCGGTCAGCGGCTGATCAACGGCTCGGCCAAGAAGCTCGCCGACGAGTTCTTCGCCAATTTCTCCAAGGCCGTGCAGAACGGCAACGGCGCCGCCTGAGCGCGCCGTAGCTGCCGGTGGTCCGCCGGCGATCGATCACGCTGTCGTTATCGCAGCGCTGCTATCAGTCCGAGGCGCCTCCGTTGTTCCGATCGGAGGTTGCCGATCCGGACCGAGGCCCCTAAGATATCCTCAAGAAACACAACTAAAGCGCGAACACGCTGCCGTGCAATGCGGTGGTGCGCAACAAACGAGAGGGCCGATGGCCAAGATTTCCCTGATCGTGAACGGCAATCCGGTAACCGCCAACGTCGATCCGCGCACGCTGCTGGTGCAGTTTCTGCGCGAGAACCTGCGGCTCACCGGCACCCATGTCGGTTGCGACACCTCGCAGTGCGGCGCGTGCGTTGTGCATCTCGACGGCAAGGCGGTGAAGTCCTGCACCACGCTTGCGGTGATGGCCGACGGGCACGAGGTGACGACGATCGAGGGGCTGGCCGCCGACGGCGCGCCGCTGCATCCGATGCAGGAAGCCTTCCGCGAGAATCACGGCCTGCAATGCGGCTTCTGCACCCCGGGCATGATCATGACCGCGGTCGATCTCGTCCACCGCAAGGGCCACGAGCTGTCCGACGAGACGATTCGCGAGGAGCTGGAAGGCAATCTCTGCCGCTGCACCGGCTATCAGAACATCGTCGTCTCGATCGCTGCCGGCGCAAAGGCGATGGCCAATTCCGATCGCGCCTGATCGCGCGTAATAACAAGGCTGCTGGCCAGGGTCGAGGAAGCTAGGGAAGCTCGATGTACGAATTCAAATATCACCGCCCCGGGACGGTCCGTCAGGCCGCCAACCTGCTGATCAAGAACGAGGACGCCAAGCTGATTGCCGGTGGCCATACGCTGCTGCCGGTGATGAAGCAGCGCCTCGCGGCGCCGCCGCATCTGGTCGACCTGTCGCATATCGAGGGCCTCAACGGCATCGAGATCAAGGGCCGTTCGCTGGTGATCGGCGCCACCGCCAAGCACGCCGAAGTCGCCAATTCGCCGATCGTCGGCGAGGCGATCCCAGCGCTGGCCGAACTGGCGTCGCTGATCGGCGATCCGGCCGTCCGCCACAAGGGCACGATCGGCGGTTCGCTCGCCAACAACGATCCGACCGCGGACTATCCGGCAGCCGTGATGGCGCTCGGCGCCACCATCGTCACCAACAAGCGCAAGCTGAAGCCCGAGGAGTTCTTCCAGGGCCTGTTCACCACCGCGCTGGAGCCCGACGAGATCATCGTCAAGGTGCAGTTTCCGCTGCCGAAGAAGGCGGCTTACGTCAAATTCCGCAACCAGGCCTCGCGCTACGCGCTGGTCGGCGTGTTCGTCGCGCGTCGGCCGTCGGATGTCGCCGTCGCTGTCACCGGTGCGGGCTCCGAGGGCGTGTTCCGGGTGCCGGCGTTCGAAGAGGCGCTGAAGGCGCGCTTCAATGCGAAGTCGCTCGACGGCATTCACGTCCCGCACGACAACCTCAACAGCGATCTGCACGGCAGCGCCGAGTATCGCGCTCATCTGATCGGCGTGCTTGCGAAGCGCGCGGTCGATGCCGCCAACGGCAAGGCGTGACCTTGCGATCGGATCGCGCATGAGCGTCACCCCATGAGCGTCACGGCGCCTCCTGCTTCGGTCGACGCGACGCTCGACCTGCTCACGAGCCGCGGTTACTTCGCCGAGCGCTCGCTGGCGACCGTGCTGTTCCTGGCGCTGCGGATGAACCGTCCGCTGTTCCTCGAAGGCGAGGCCGGCGTCGGCAAGACCGAGATCGCCAAGGTGCTGTCGTCGACGCTCGGGCGCCGGCTGATCCGTCTGCAATGTTACGAGGGCCTCGACGTCGCCTCGGCCGTCTATGAGTGGAACAGCTCGGCGCAGATGATCGCGATCCGGCTTGCGGAAGCCGCCGGCGACACCGATCGCGGCCAGCTCTCCAGCGACATCTTCTCCGAGCACTATCTGATCAAGCGCCCGCTGCTGCAGGCGCTCGAGCCCGACGTCGCCGGCCCGCCGGTGCTGCTGATCGACGAACTCGACCGCGCCGACGAGGCGTTCGAAGCTTATCTGCTCGAAGTGCTGAGCGACTTCCAGGTGACCATTCCGGAGTTCGGCACCATCAAGGCGCCGGCGCCGCCGATCGTGATCGTCACCTCGAACCGCACTCGCGAGATCCACGACGCGCTGAAGCGGCGCTGCCTGTATCACTGGGTCGACTATCCGAATGCGCAGCGCGAGCTGGCGATCGTCAAATCGCGCGTGCCCGGCATCTCGGAAAAGCTGTCCGCGCAGGTCGTCAGCTTCGTCCAGGCGCTGCGCGAGCAGGATTTCTACAAATCCCCCGGCGTCGCGGAGACGATCGACTGGGCCACGGCACTCACCGAACTCGACGCCCGCGCGCTCACCGCCGAAGTCGTCGGCGACACGCTCGGCGCGCTGCTGAAGTATCAGGACGACATCACGCGCATGCAGGGCGATGCGCTGGCGAAACTGGTGAAGGACGCGACGAGCGAGAGCTAGGCGGACTCGTTGCATTTGTGAGGTGGCTCGGTCTCCGCCGCACCGGCAGCGCGCTCCCTCTCCCGCTTGCGGGAGAGGGTTGGGGAGAGGGAGCCCCAGGCACCGTGCTCGCGTCGCCCTCACCCCAGCCCACTCCCGCAAGCGGGAGAGGGAGCAGGCCGTGCTCGGAGTGAGGTCGTGGCCCTAACGAGTTGAGAGGTTGTGCTACCATGCAGCGTAACCCCATCGCCGCGATGGATCATCTCAATCCGGCGACCGGCCGGATGGCCGACAATGTCGTCGGCTTTGCGCGGGCGCTGCGCGCCGCGGGGCTGCCGGTTGGGCCGGGTGCTGTGATCGATGCGATGGATGCGCTGCAGCTGATCGACATCGGCCAGCGGGCCGATCTCTACGCCACACTCGAAGCGATCTTCGTCAAGCGCCGCGAGCATCTCTTGATCTTCGAGCAGGCCTTCGCGCTGTTCTTCCGCGCCGCGGAGGACTGGCAGAACATGCTCGACTCGATCCCGATGCCCGACGCCGCCAAGAAGAAGCCGCCGCCGGCGTCGCGTCGCGTGCAGGAGGCGATGTCGCCGTCGGCGACGCGCGACCTGCCGTCGGCCGAGGAGCAGGAGCTGCAGCTCGCGGTCTCCGACAAGGAGATCCTGCAGAAGAAGGATTTTGCGCAGATGAGCGCGGCGGAGATCGCCGAAGTCACCCGCGCCATCGCCCGCATGAGGCTGCCGCAGGCCGAACTGCGCACCCGCCGCGTCCGTCCCGACAAGCGTGGCCTCAAGCTCGATCTGCGCCGCACGTTGCGCGCCTCGCTGCGCAGCGGTGGCGAGATCGTCGACATCCGCCGGCTCGGACTGATCGACAAGCCGGCGCCGATCGTCGCGCTGCTCGATATCTCCGTCTCGATGAGCGAGTACACAAGGCTGTTCCTGCACTTCCTCCACGCCATCACCGACGATCGCAAACGCGTCTCGACCTTCCTGTTCGGCACCCGGCTGACCAACGTCACCCGCGCGTTGCGCCAGCGCGATCCCGATGAGGCGCTAGCGAGCTGCACGACCTCGGTCGAGGATTGGGCCGGCGGCACGCGGATCGCAACCTCGCTGCACAGCTTCAACAAGCTGTGGGCGCGGCGCGTGCTCGGGCAGGGCGCGATCGTGCTGCTGATCTCCGACGGGCTGGAGCGGGAGGCCGACACCAAGCTGGCGTTCGAGATGGACCGGCTGCATCGCTCCTGCCGTCGACTGATCTGGCTCAACCCGCTGCTGCGTTATCAGGGTTTCGAGCCGCGCGCCCAGGGCATCAAAATGATGTTGCCCTACGTTGACGAATTCCGTCCGGTACATAATTTGACGTCGATGCACACCTTGATCGAGGCGTTGTCGTCGGCGCCGCCGCCGCACCATTTCAGCGCGATCCGCTCCGCCGCCTGACGCACGCACGCCGAGGAGACGTCCCATGCTCGACAGCAACGAAGACATTCTCAAAGCGGCGGAGGACTGGAAGAGCGCCGGCCGCGGCGTGGCGCTCGCCACCGTGGTCGAGACCTGGGGCTCTGCGCCGCGTCCCGCCGGCTCCAACCTCGTGATCAATGACGACGGCACCTTCCTCGGCTCAGTCTCCGGCGGCTGCGTCGAAGGCGCGGTTGTGACCGAGGCGCTCGACGTCATCGAGAGCGGTCAGCCGAAGCTGCTGGAATTCGGCGTCGCCGACGAGACCGCCTGGAAGGTCGGGCTATCCTGCGGCGGCACCATCCGGGTGTTCGTCGAAAAGGTCGGTTAGTTCGACCGAGGGAAGTGGGGCGTCACCGTGAAGTTCGAAACACTGCAACAGCTCAATACCGAGCGCGCCGCGCGCCGTCCGGCGGTGGTCGTCACCGACACCGCGACCGGCGAGCAGCGGCTGGTGAAAGCCGCCGACATCGCTGCCGATCCGCTCGCTGCCGAATTGTCCAAGCTGCTGCGCATGGGCAAAAGCGCGACGGTTGAAGTCGACGGCAAGAAGCTGTTCCTCAATGTCTATGCGCCGACCGCCAAACTGGTGATCGTCGGCGCGGTGCATATCAGTCAGGCGCTGGCACCGTTGGCGCGCTCGCTGGGCTACGACGTCACCGTGGTCGATCCGCGTACGGCGTTTGCCAGCCCCGAGCGCTTCCCCGACGTGCCGCTGATCGCCGAATGGCCCGACGTCGCGCTGCCGCCGCTGAACATCGATCGCTACACGGCGTTCGTGGCGCTGACGCACGACCCGAAGATCGATGATCCGGCGCTGTTGCACGCGTTCGAACGCGACTGCTTCTACATCGGCGCGCTCGGCTCCAAGAAGACGCATGGCCGCCGCGTCGAGCGGCTGAAGGAGCAGGGCGCCAGCGAAGCCGACGTCGCACGTATCCACGCGCCGATCGGTCTCGCCATCGGCGCGGTGTCGCCGGCCGAGATCGCGGTTTCGATCATGGCCGAGATCACCGCAACGTTGCGGCTGCCGGCATCGTCGAAAGCGGCCGCGGCATGAAGTTCGGGCCGCGGCGGCCGTCGGAGGCGATCGGCGGCGTCGCCGTGCATTCGCTGCGGCAGAACGGGCTGCTGCTCAAAAAGGGGACGCTGATCGGCGAGGCGGAAGTCGCCGCGCTGGAGAAGGCCGGCGTTGCCGAGATCGTCGTAGTGCAGCTCGAGTCCGGCGATGTCTCCGAAGATGTCGCGGCGGGCGACGTTGCCAAGGCTGTCGCCGGCGACGGCGTCGCGGTCGAGCGCGCGTTCACCGGCCGCGCCAATCTGTTCGCCAGCCGTCCGGGCGTGCTGGTGATCGATCGCGCCGCGGTCGACCGCGTCAACGCAGTCGATGAGGCGATCACCTTTGCGACGCTGCCGGCGTTCAAGCCGGTAGTCGAAGGCGAGATGATCGGCACCGTCAAGCTGATCCCGTTCGGCGTCGAGGCGCGGCTGCGCGATGCCGCGGTCGCCGCAGCGCAGGGGGCCGCACTGCGCGTGGCACCTTATGTGGTGAAGCGCGTCGGCGTGGTGTCGACGCAGTTGCCGGGCCTCGCCGCCAAGGTGATCGACAAGACGCTACGCGTCACCGCCGAGCGTCTCGCGCCAGCCGGAGCCACCATCATCGCCGAGCGCCGCATTGCTCACGATCAGGCGCAACTCGTGACCGCGCTAAAGGAGTTGCTCGGGCTCGAAGCCGAACTGGTGATCGTATTCGGCGCTTCGGCGATCGCCGATCGCCGCGATGTCATCCCAGCGGCGATCAGCGCGATTGGTGGTGAGATCGAGCATTTCGGCATGCCGGTCGATCCGGGCAATCTGCTGCTGATCGGCTCGGCCTCCGGGGTGCCGGTGCTCGGCGCGCCGGGCTGCGCGCGCTCGCCGGTCGAGAACGGGTTCGACTGGGTGCTGATGCGGCTGCTCGCCGGACTGACCGTGACGCGCGCCGATATCACCGGTCTCGGCGTCGGCGGGCTGCTGATGGAGAGCGTGACGCGGCCGCAGCCGCGCGTGCCGGTCGCCGAGGGCGGCCGCAACGTCGCGGGGATCGTCCTCGCGGCTGGCCGCTCGACCCGGATGGGCGGGCCCAACAAGCTGCTGGCGGAGCTCAATGGCAAGCCGCTGGTGCGGATCGTCGCCGAGCAGGTGCTCGCCTCCAAGGCGGCGTCCGGCGCGGGCCGCCCGATCGTCGTCACCGGCCATCAGGCCGAAAAGGTCGAGGCGGCGCTCGCCGGCCTCGACCTCAGCTTCGTGCACAATCCGGACTACGCGGAAGGCCTGGCTTCGTCGGTGAAAGCGGGCATCTCCGCCGTCGGCGAGGATGCAGACGGCGCGTTGGTTTGCCTCGGCGACATGCCGTTGGTCGGCACGCAGCTTCTGGATCAGCTGATCGATACGTTCGATCCGGACCGTGGCGCGCTGATCGTCGTGCCGGTCGCCGATGGTCGTCGCGGCAATCCGGTGCTGTGGTCGCGGAGATTTTTCGCCGAGCTGATGACGCTCGGCGGCGACGTCGGCGCGCGACATCTGATCGCCAAGCACGCCGAAGCCGTCACAGAGATCCCGGTGGACGGCGCCGGTGCCTTTCTCGACATCGACACGCCCGAGGCGCTCGACCACGCCCGGCGCGGCTAGCGCGACGGATCATTCACCAAGTCGAAAGTCCTTCGCCGATAAAGTTCCTGCGGGGAATTGTTCGGGGAGGACGATCTTGAAACGGATCGCTGCCGCGCGCGGTCGCGCGCTTTGTGCTGCTTTGTTGATGGCCATCGGCGCGATTGCCCCGGCCCACGCCGCCGGCGCCATGGCGGTCGGCAAATGCGGCGCCTACGGTCAGGCGTTCGACTATCCGGCCGAAGCTGCCGCCATCGCCGCGGCCCGCAAGAAATGCAACGGCGACTGCACCACCGTCACCATGCGCCGAGCCTGCGCGGCGCTGGCGATCGATCTGCTCAATCCCTGCGGCGCCCATGGCTACGCCGTCGAGCCGAAGATCTCGTCGTCGCTCAACGAGGCCACCCGCAAGTGCTACGAATACGGCGGCAAGGAATGCGTCATCCGCGCATGGGCCTGCGACGCTAAGGGCTGACCACGGGATGACAGTCGGGCCGATTCCGGCTACCTCTGCGTCATGCAATTCGATACCAAGATCGCGTTGGTAATCCGCACCGACCTCGAAGTCTGGCAGAAGCTCAATGTTGCCGCGTTCCTGTCCTCGGGGATCGCCGCGGCGTTTCCGGAGAGCATCGGCGAGCCGTATCAGGACGGTAGCGATACGTCGTATCACGCGTTGATCGGCCAGCCGATCCTGATCTACGGGGCCGACAAGCCCGCCTTGTCACGTGCGCTCGATCGCGCGCTTGCCCGCAACGTGAAGCCGGCAATCTACACAGCCGAGATGTTCAAGACCACCCATGACGCAGCCAACCGTGAGGCGGTGCGTGCGGTGCAGCGAGGTGGTCTTGATCTCGTCGGCCTGGCGGTGCGGGCGGACCGCAAGGTGGTCGACAAGATCCTCGACGGTTTGAAGTTTCACGCCTGACGATTAGCCGCGCTTAGTCCGGCATGGTCTGGGCGCGTTCGCCGGCGCCCGGCACCGGCTGGCCGCTATCCTTGCGCTCTTCGGCCCTGTAGTTGGCCTTGGTTGCAGCCTCGGTGAGCTGCTTCTCGGCGGCAGTGCGCTGACGATTGCGCATCAATGCGTAGGCGATTGCGATCGCCAGAATGACTATGCCGATCGCCCAAAGCCACTCGGTCGATATCATGGCGGTCTCCCTGATGGTTGTCCGACACCAATCCGAAGCCGCAGCGGTCGTTCCCCTTTGTGGGTTCCCGCACTGTCGCAGGGCCGTGTCCAGGCCGCAGAGTTCATGCGCTGTTAGCCACCCGGAGCGGACGCAGCAGCGCAACTTGCCGGTGTAAGGCCTCCTTAAGCGTGGTCCGATGATGTGCACGGAGTTTCGGACAGGCTGAGCATGATCGACACCTCTAGCGATGGGCCTTCGCGGCAGCGACGCAAGCTGCCGGACATGGCCGCCGTCGATCCGGACCTGCGAAGCCGATCGGCGCAGCGCCGCTCGCTGATCGTCAATCTAGTGCTGAACATTCTCGCTATCGGCGTCGACGCTGTGGCGCTCGACAGTCGGCACTTCGAATTCGCGCTGGCCCTGCGGCTCGGCGGCGTTTCGCTGCTTGGCCTGATCGGGCTGGCGCTGAACCTGTGGTCTGATAACCGAACACTGCAATCCGCCATTCACGCCGCGATGATCGTCACTTTCGTGGCGACGGTGGTGACGATCGGCCAATGGGCGCCCGAGCCGTATTCCGGGCGCTATCTGATGGTCGCGCTGTTCCTGATCTTTTGTGCGACGTTGCTGTCGGGCCTGCC
>NZ_JBMDXE010000249.1:0-24683 GCF_048594845.1 Rhodopseudomonas sp.
GGGGGGGTGTGGGGCCGCGGGCGGGGGGGGGGGGGGGGCCCCGGCGTCTCAACGCGGCCGAGAACCTGAGACTCGCGGAGAGAGCCCCTCACCCCACCCCTCTCCCCGCAAGAGCGGGGCGAGGGCGCGCGCCGCGGTGGCGGGCGAGTGCTTCGGCTAGCAAATATGCTAGACAGCGCTCGCGCCGTGCGGTCCGCGCGGCATCAACCGTATTGGTGCCCCATGCTGCGGATCAGCCGCAACCTCGTGGTCGACGAGGATGACATCGAGATCAGCTTCATCCGCGCCTCCGGGCCGGGCGGGCAGAACGTCAACAAGCTCGCCACCGCGGCGCAACTCCGCTTCGACACCGCAAAGATCGCGCTGCCCGAGGACGCCGCCGCGCGGCTGGTCGGCCTTGCCGGCCAGCGCATGACCAAGGACGGCGTGATCGTCATTCGCGCCGACCGCCATCGCACCCAGGAGCGCAACAAGGCGGATGCGCTGGAGCGCCTCGAAGAGCTGCTGAAGGCCTCGCTGGTCCGCCCGATCCCGCGCCGCGCGACGCGGCCGACACTCGGCTCCAAGAAGCGCCGCCTCGAAGGCAAGAAACGCCGCGGCGACGTCAAGGCCGGCCGCAGCGGCAAGAGCTTCGACGATTAGTTCACCCCCCGCCGTGTCCCGGACGCGATGCAGCACGCAGTGCTGCTGCGCAGATCCGGGACCCCGGTTGTTTCAACCCGTAAAAACCGGGGCCCCGGATCAGCAGTGCACCACGCCGCTGCGCGGCGCGTTGCACAGCATCCGGGGCACGCTGGGTAGGCTCCCACCTCTCGGCAAAATCTCCTACATTGCACGCCCGATTCTCCGGATGCCCGCATGCCCGTTCGCCAACTCCCCGAAACCATCGTCAACCGGATCGCCGCCGGCGAGGTGGTGGAGCGGCCGGCGAGTGTGGTGAAGGAGCTTGTGGAGAATGCCATCGATGCCGGCGCCAGCCGTATCGATATTTTCAGTGACGGCGGCGGGCGGCGGAAGATTGTGATCGCCGACGACGGCTCCGGCATGACTGCAGCCGACCTCGCGCTTGCGGTCGATCGCCATGCCACCTCCAAGCTCGACGACGAGGACCTGCTGGCGATCCGCACGCTCGGCTTTCGCGGCGAGGCACTGCCGTCGATCGGCGCGGTGGCGCGGCTGTCGATCACCACGCGGCATGCGGGCGAGCCGCACGCCTGGGCGCTGCGCGTCGAGGGCGGCGACAAGACGCCGATTGCGCCGGCAGCGCTGAGCCAGGGCACCCGCGTCGAAGTCGCCGATCTGTTCTTCGCCACGCCGGCGCGGCTGAAGTTTCTCAAGACAGACCGCACCGAAGCCGAGGCAATCCGCGAAGTGGTGCGCCGGCTGGCGATGGCGCGGCCGGATGTCGCCTTTACGCTCGCCGGCGAGGAGCGGGCGCCGGTGACCTGGGCGGCGGCGCTGCCGGGCGCGCCGGGGCAGTTGATCCGGCTCGGCGATATTCTCGGCGCGGACTTCCGCGCCAATGCGATCGAAGTCCGCGCCGAGCGGGAAGGCGTCGTGGTCGAAGGCTTCGCTGCGGCGCCGTCGCTGACCCGCGCCAACGCGCTCGGCCAGTATCTGTTCGTCAACGGCCGTCCGGTGCGCGACAAGCTGATCCTCGGCGCGGTGCGGGGCGCCTACGCCGATTACTTGCCGCGCGACCGCCATCCGGTGCTCGCGCTGTTCGTCACACTCGACTCGCGCGAGGTCGACGCCAACGTGCATCCGGCCAAGACCGAAGTGCGCTTCCGCAATGCCGGCCTGGTGCGGGCGCTGATCGTGCATGCTCTCAAGGATGGCTTAGCCCGCGAGGGCCGCCGCACCGCTGCGAACAGCGCCGGCAGCGTGATCTCGACGTTCCGTCCCGGCGTGGCGCCATCGGCATCTCCGGCGAATTGGGACTGGCGGAGTTCGCCGTCCTATCCGGTCGGTGGCGTCGCCGGGTTTGCGGCGTCATCCTTCGCCGAACGCAGCCAGGCGGCATTCGACGTCGGTGCGCCGAGCGCGGACATTCGCCCTCACGAGGTCGCACCCGATCTGCTCGACCGTCCGCTCGGCGCGGCGCGCACGCAGATCCACGAGACCTACATCGTGTCGCAAACCCGTGGCGGACTGATCGTCGTCGATCAGCACGCCGCGCACGAACGCATCGTCTACGAGCGGCTCAAGGCGTCGCTCGACGCCAACGGCGTGCAGCGTCAGATCCTGCTGATTCCCGATATCGTCGAGATGGACGAGGCCACGGTGGAGCGCCTGCTCGGGCGCGCCGAGGAGCTGGCGAAGTTTGGTCTGGTGATCGAGAGTTTCGGCCCCGGCGCCGTGGCGGTGCGCGAGACGCCGTCGCTGCTCGGCAAGACCGATGCGGCGTCTTTGCTGCGCGACCTCGCCGAGCACATGGCCGAATGGGACGAAGCGCTGCCGCTGGAGCGACGCCTGATGCATGTCGCGGCGACGATGGCGTGCCACGGCTCGGTGCGGGCAGGGCGCGTGCTCAAGCCCGAGGAAATGAACGCGCTGCTGCGCGAAATGGAATCGACGCCAAATTCCGGCCAATGTAACCACGGCCGGCCAACCTACGTCGAACTGACCCTGACGGATATCGAGAAGCTGTTCGGGCGGAGATAATTGGCGCTGCGTAGTCGCACGGCTCGCGCCCCAACCGCAGCGCGCTCCCTCTCCCGCTTGCGGGAGAGGGCTGGGGTGAGGGCGCCCCAGCCGCCGACTCTCCGACTTGTGGAGGGGAGGGCCCTCACCCGCCGCGCTTCGCGCGTCGACCTCCCCCGCACGCGGGGGAGGTTACTCAGCGGTCGGATCGAGGTTGTCAGCAAAGAGATTCTGGGTTCGCTCCGCTTCGCCACGCGCCCCGGAATGACTCGTGGAGAGGCTTGCCTCAGAACACCTTCCTGATCCAGCCGTGGTTGTCCGGCGCGCGGCCGTATTGGATGTCGACGAGCTGCTTGCGCAGGCCCATCGCGACATCGCCGGCGACGCCGCCATTGATGGTGAAGTCGCCGCTCACCGAGCGCACCGTGCCGATCGGCGAGATCACCGCGGCGGTGCCGCAGGCGAAGGCTTCCTTCAGCTTGCCGCTGGCGGCGTCCGCGCGCCATTGCTGGATCGTGTAAGGCTCTTCGCGGACCGTGCGGCCGGCCTCGCGCGCCAGCGCGATGATCGAGTCGCGGGTGATGCCGGGCAGGATGGTGCCGAGCGGCGGCGTCGTCAGCGAGCCGTCCTCGAACACGAAGAACACGTTCATGCCGCCCAGCTCTTCGATGTACTTGCGCTCGACTGCGTCGAGGAACACCACCTGATCGCAGCCGTGCTCGATCGCCTCGGCCTGCGCACGCAGGCTGGCCGCGTAGTTGCCGCCGCATTTGACGCCGCCGGTGCCGCCGATCGCCGCGCGGGTGTAGTGCTCCGACACCCAGATCGACACCGGAGCCGGGCCGCCCTTGAAGTACGAGCCGACCGGCGAGGCGATCACCGAGAAAATGTATTCGGCCGACGGCTTGACACCGAGGAAGATCTCGCTGGCGATCATGAACGGCCGCAGATACAGGCTGCCTTCGCCGCCCGGGATCCAGTCGCGGTCGATGCGCACGACCTGCTCGATCGCCTCGATGAAGATCTCTTCCGGAAGCTGCGCCATCGCCATGCGGTCCGCAGAGTCGCGGAAGCGTCGGGCATTGGCGTCCGGCCGGAACAGGTTCACGCCGCCGTCGGCGCGCTTGTAGGCCTTCAGGCCCTCGAAGATTTCCTGCGCGTAGTGCAGCACGGCGGTGGCCGGATCGAGCGGGAAGTTGCCGCGGGATTCGATCTTGGCGCTGTGCCAGCCCTTGCCGTGCTCATAGCGGACCAACGCCATGTGGTCGGTGAACACCCGGCCGAACCCTGGGTCCTTCAGCTTGTCGACGCGGTTTTGCACCTCCGTCGGCTGCGCCGTGGGCTGGATGTCGAAATTCAGCCAGACCGAGCCGTCGACCTTTTTGTCGAACGAGATTCCCATGGACCTGTCTCCTGGATCGGCGCGCCTGCAGGTGGCCGTGTTGTGCGAGCCCGGCAGTCGCCGGCCGCGCTGGGTGAATGGCCCCCGGCCCCGCCGGGAGACATGCTTTGGCGGAATCCTCGAACTCCGCTATGTTTCGGCCGAGCCGTCCGACATTCGCATGCAAGCCGTTTCGCCGCATCTGGTTATCGGACTGCGGGGTGAAAGGTCGCAAGCGGAATAGTCGAATATTTCGTCTTGGTCGGCGGTTTTGTAACATAAGACCCAGATATGTCAACATGACTGACATAAATTTCAAAGCTTCTGTCCACCGGGATGAGCGCACGCCGGCTGAGCTGTCGCCGCCTCTGGAGCCGGACGCGGGGGCGCCGGCGCCGCGCTGGGACATTATCGAGCTGCTGTTTTTCGCCTATCGGGACTTCGTCGGGGATGCCGACCATGTGCTCGAAGCGTTCGGCTTCGGCCGCGCCCATCACCGGGTGGTGCATTTCGTCTGCCGGTACCCGGGTCTAACTGTGGCCGATCTGCTGGACGTGCTGCGCATCACCAAGCAGTCGCTGGGTCGGGTGCTGAAGCAACTGCTGGACGAGGGCTACATCGTGCAGAAGGCCGGCGACAGCGACCGCCGCCAACGCCTTCTTTTCGCCACCCCCAAGGGCGAGGCGCTGGTGGTGAAGCTCGCCGGACTGCAGACCGACCGCATCGCCCATGCGCTGCGTGGCTTCGGTCCCGGTGAAGCCGAGGCCGTGAGCAAATTCCTGCGCGCCATGATCGACCGCGATGATCCGGACAAGGTGCTCCAGACCATTCTGCAGGCCAAGGCTGGCGCCAGCGCAAAGGATGTGACGTGATCCAGCTCGCCGCATTGGCCAAGAAGCCGGTTCGCCCAGCCGACGATGCTCCGCATCTGCTGCTGGTCGACGACGATCGCCGCATTCGCGATCTGCTGTCGCGCTTTCTCGCCAGCGAGGGCTATCGCGTCACGACGGCGCAGAGCGTGCCCGATGCGCGCGCCAAGCTGGCCGGGCTGAACTTCGATCTGCTGATCCTCGACGTGATGATGCCGGGCGAGACCGGGTTCGATCTGGCGCGCTCGATCCGCACCGAGTCCGACGTGCCGATCGTGATGCTGACGGCGCGCCACGAGGCGGAGGCGCGGATCGAAGGCCTGCAGCTCGGCGCCGACGACTACGTTGCCAAGCCGTTCGAGCCGCGCGAACTGCTGCTGCGGATCTGTAATATCCTGAAGCGGACGTCGCCGGCGCCGGCCGTCAAGGCCGAGACCATCGCGTTCGGGCCCTACGTGTTTCACATCGATCGCGGCGAGCTGCGCCAGGGCGACGAGATCATCCATCTCACCGATCGCGAGCGCGACATGCTGCGGGTGCTGGCGGCCGCCCCCGGCGAAACGGTGCCGCGCGGCGAACTCACCGGCGGCGGCGGCAACGCCAACGAGCGCGCCGTCGACGTGCAGATCAACCGCCTGCGTCGCAAGATCGAGCGCGATCCCGCCAATCCGCTGTTCCTGCAAGCCGTCCGCGGCATCGGCTATCGCCTGGTGGCGGCGCCGTAGCCATCATGAGCACGCTCGACACCGGGCTCACGCTGATCCGGTCCGCGTCGCGGCGGGTGTCGGCGGCCAATGGTTATCTGGGGCAGCGCTTCAACGACTTTATGCCGAAGGGGCTGTATGCCCGTGCGCTGCTGATCATCATCGTGCCGATGGTGTTGCTGCAGTCGGTGATCGCCTTCGTGTTCATGGAGCGGCACTGGAACACGGTGACGCAGCGGCTGTCGGCGGCGGTGGTGCAGGACATCGCGGCGCTGATCGACGTCTACAAGAGCTTCCCCCAGGACAAGGACAATGCGGCGCTGCGCCGGATCGCGCAGACGCGGCTTGGCCTCGTGGTCGATTTCCTCGGTCCCGGCGAGATGCCGCCGCCCGGGCCGAAGCCGTTCTTCTCGCTGCTCGATCAGTCGATCAGCAAGCAGATCAGCCGGCAGATCGCGCGGCCGTTCTGGATCGACACCGTCGGTCGCTCCAACCTGGTCGAAATCCGCATTCAGCTCGACGACGCGGTGATGCGGGTGTTCGCGCTGCGCAGCGCCGCCTATGCGTCGAATTCGGAGATATTCCTCTTATGGATGGTCGGCACTTCGACGGTGCTGCTGATCGTCGCGGTGCTGTTTTTGCGCAACCAGATCCGGCCGATCCTGCGACTGGCCGATGCCGCCGAGAGTTTCGGTAAGGGCCGCGACGCGCCGAACTTCAAGCCGCGCGGCGCTCGGGAGGTCCGGCGCGCCGCCTACGCGTTCATTGAAATGAAAAGCCGCGTCGAGCGCTCGATCGAACAGCGCACCGCGATGCTGGCCGGCGTGTCGCACGATCTGCGCACCATCCTGACGCGCTTCAAGCTCGAGCTCGAGCTGATCGGTGATGCGCCCGAGACCGAGGGCATGCGCAAGGACGTCGACGAGATGGCGGCGATGCTCGAGGCCTATCTGTCGTTCGCGCGCGGCGACAGCGGCGAACAGGCGCAGCCGACCGACATGGCGGCGGCGCTCGAAGAGCTGCGAAGCGACGCCGAGCGCCACGGTCACACCGCCACCGTGGCTTTCACCGGCCAGCCCGTGGTGACGGTGAAGCCCGCCTCGTTCAAGCGCTGCCTCGCCAATCTGGTGTCGAACGCGGCCCGCCACGCCGACACCATCGCCATCACGGGGCAGCGCGATCACCGTTATCTCACGGTGATGATCGACGACGACGGCCCCGGCATTCCGATGGCGATGCGCGAGGAAGTGTTCAAGCCGTTCCTGCGGCTCGATGACGCCCGCAATCAGGACGAAGGTGGAACCGGCCTCGGCCTTGCCATCGCCCGCGACATCGCCCGTTCCCACGGCGGCGACATCACCCTCGGCGACAGCCCTATGGGCGGCTTGCGCGCGACGGTGCGGGTGCCGGTGTAGCGACCTATCGTCTCGTGTCCCGGACGCGGTGCAGCGCGCAGCGCTCCCTCCACTCTCCGCCGTCATCACCCGCATATGCGGGTGATCCAGTATTGCAGAGCGGCTGTTGTAACTAACCGGTGCTCTGGAATACGAGGTCGCCCAGTAGCCGGGCGATGACGTGGGTGTGTGGGGTGACGCTACCAGCCGAAGAGTGTCATTGCCGGGCTTGACCCGGCAATCCATCCTCTTCGCAAAGTGCCGTTGGATATGAAACGCGCTTCCGCGCGCGATGGATACGCGGTTCAAGCCCGCGAATGACGCTTCAACTTACAACTACTTCGCCAATTCCCGCGACCGCTTCGCCGCCGCCGCAACGGCCTTGGTCAGCAGCGGACGGAAACCGTCGTCGGCCATCAGCACCTCGAGCGCGGCGGCGGTGGTGCCGCCGGGCGAGGTGACGTTTTTGCGTAGCGTGGCGGCGTCGAGGTCGGAGCGGTGCAGCAGTTCGCCGGAGCCGGCGACGGTCGCGCGGGCGAGGGTCATGGCCAGCGCCTCGGGCAGGCCGGCTTCGACGCCGGCGCGGGCCAGTTCTTCGGCGAGCAGGAAGACGTAGGCCGGGCCGGAGCCGGACACGGCGGTCACCGCATCGATCAGCGCTTCGTCCTCGACCCACTCGACCCCGCCGGTGGCGCGCAGCAGTGCGTCAGCGGTAGCGCGCTGTTCGGCGGTGACGTCACTCGCCGCGACCGCCACGGTGATGCCGCGGCCGATCGCCGCCGGGGTGTTCGGCATCGCGCGGACGATGTGACCTCCGACGCCAGCGGCCAGCGCCGCGATCGGCTTGCCGGCCATCACCGAGACCACCAGCGTGGAGGCACCGACATAAGCGCGAAGCGCTTCGGCAGCGCCTGTGAAGGTCTGCGGCTTCACCGCGACCACCAGCGTCGACACCGCGCCGACATTGCCGGCAGCGGCGTTGATGCGGACGCCCCGCGCGGTCAGCGCCTTGATCTCGTCGGACGGCTGCGGATCGACCACCACGACATTGCCGGCGTCGAGCCCTTGCGCCAGCCAGCCGGACAGCATCGCGCCGCCCATCTTGCCGGCGCCGGCGAGAACGAGTGAGCCAGTCATCAGGTCGAATGGATTGGACGGCACGGTGAAGCTTCCTCGGCTGAAAGGGACACGCTGGCGTAGGCCGGACGCGGGCCCATTGCAACCGCACCGGCCGGTGCAACGACGTCCCATGCACGGCGCGAAAGGCTTACAGCACCTTCTTGTAGAACAGCCGGTGCGAGCCGCGGGGATGATCCGCGATGCTGCCGAACACCTCGTAGCCGCGCTTCTCGTAGAAGCCGGGCGCCTGAAACGCGTAGGTGTCGAGCCAGACCCCGACGCATCCGCGCTCGCGCGCGATGGTTTCTGCCCGGGTGAGGATCTCGGTGCCGAGACCGGCGTGGCGCGTGGACTCGGGCAGCGCCAGCAATTCGACGAACAGCCAGTCGTAGGTGATCCGGCCCCACAGGCCGCCAAAGCGGCGCCGGTCTCGGGGTCTTCGACCAGCAAGCACACCTGCTGGAAGCCGGATGGGCCGGCGGCCTTCTCGTTGTGAGCGATCAGTGCGTTGAGGACGGCGGTGCGATCCTGATCGCCCGGCTTGTCGGGGACGACGATGCGCGGCCTCGCGCTCACGCCTCGCCTTCGGTATCGAACATCGCGGCGCTCATCGCTTCCGACGCAGTCTTGCCGGCCCAGACCATGAACTGGATCGCCGGGTAGTAACGTTCGCAGGCGGTGATCGAACTGATCAGCATCGTCTCGCACTGAGCGCTCGTCGCCGACAATCCGCCGGGAAGTATCAGCGCCTGGCGGTACATGATCGTACCGGTATGCGTCCAGATATCGAAGTGACCAACCCAGAGCTGTTCGTTGATCGCCGCGATCAGCCGCTGCGTCTCGCCGCGCCGCGCCGTCGGCACTTTCATGTCGAAAGCGCAGGCCAGATGCAGCGCTTCGATCTCGCCCATCCAGGTGAAGGACAGCGTGTAGTCGGTCCACTGGCCCTTGGCCGCAATGGTGATTTCGTCTTCGCCCGACCGTTCGAATACCAGATCGTTCGAGGCCGCGATGTCCTCGACCGCCGAGAGCGGGTTGTTGTTGCGGGAATCGAAGATGCCTTCGAGCATGGCCATGCCGTCTCGACCTTTAGTTAGGATGTGCCTGATACGTGGCAGGTCTGTACGCGCCTGTGCCCGGTGGATCGTGCTTCGCGCGTGATCCGGACGAACCGAGGTTGCAGTGATGAAATGATGTGATTTGCCGAATCCGTGCAATCCCGAGGCGAGTCCATCCACAGCCAAAGGGCGGCCCGTCCACAGTTCGATCATCTTGCCGCAGAACAAAGCGGAATCGGATTCGCGTTGCACGAGTCGGGTGGTTGGATTTCACCTATCGCGAGTCTCGCGCGGATGCTGCAGCTTCCCGGATACGCCGTTCCGCTTGGCCACGATCCTTTGATTCGATCGCGCGCACTGGTAGCCTGAGCTTCGTTCCAGAGCCGAAGTGAGTGCCCAGATGACCGAGACCATGACCGATCCCCCAGCAGCGCCGCCTGCGTCCGCCTATCCGCGGTTCGCGCGGCCGCAGCGCGTGGCCTTCGTGCAGTCGTCCTGGCATCACGACGTGGTCGCGGAATGCTGGCAGGCCTTCGCGCGCGAGATCGTGGTGCGCGGCGTCGCGGAGTCGCAGGTCGATCTGTTCGAGGTGCCGGGCTCGTTCGAAATTCCGCTCCACGTGCAGACGCTGGCGAAGACGCGGCGCTACACGGCGATCGTCGCGGCCGGTCTGGTGGTCGATGGCGGCCTGACCGGCTTCGTCGCCGAGACGGTGATCCGGGCGCTGATGGACGTGCAGCTCCGCACCGAAGTGCCGGTGTTCTCGGCGATCGCGACGCCCCAGACGCTGGACAGCGGTGACGAGCAGGCCGCGTTCTTCAAGCAGCATTTCTCCACCAAAGGCGCCGAAGTCGCCCACGCCTGCGCCGACACGCTGCTCAGCCTCGAGCGACTACGCGGGCAGGTCGCGGCGGGGATCGTGTAGCATTTCGTGCCCGGGATGCTGCGCAGCGCGCCGCTCTTCGCGGCGTGGTGCGCTGCTGATCCGGGGCCCCGGTGCGGTCTCGTGGAGGATAAGCGGGGTCCCGGTTCTGCGGAGCAGCGCTACGCGCGGCACCGCGCCCGGGACACGGGAGATACTCAGCCGCATATCCCCTGGACTCGCGTCGAGGCGCGAGGTGGCAGCCTCTGTGCATCATCATCGATGTCGGGGGAGATGGATTCCGGGCTCGCGCTTCGCGCGCCCCGGAACGACACAAGAGAGCGGAGCGGTTTAGTCGAACAGGCTCGACACCGACTCTTCCGACGCCGTGCGGCCGATGGCTTCGGCGATCAGCGAGGCGATCGATAGGGTTCGGATGTTGTGGGCGTTACGAACCGCTTCGGTCGGCTGGATCGAGTCGGTGATCACCAGCTCTTTTAGCTTGGAGCCGGTGATGCGGGCGCAGGCGCCGCCCGACAGCACGCCGTGAGTGATGTAGGCGTAGACTTCGGTGGCGCCGTTGGCGAGCAGCGCCTCGGCGGCGTTCACCAGCGTGCCGCCGGAGTCGACGATGTCGTCGAGCAGAATGCAGGTGTAGCCCTCGACCTCACCGATCACGTTCATCACTTCGGACTCGCCGGCGCGTTCGCGGCGCTTGTCGATGATCGCGAGCGGCGTGTTGAGACGCTTGGCCAGACCGCGGGCGCGGACCACGCCGCCGACGTCGGGCGACACCACCATCGCCTTCGACAGATCGAAGCGCTCCTTGATGTCGCGCACCATCACCGGCGAGGCGTAAAGGTTGTCGGTCGGGATATCGAAGAAGCCCTGGATCTGGCCGGCGTGGAGGTCCAGCGTCATCACCCGGTCGACACCGGCGTGGGTGATCAGATTGGCGACTAGCTTGGCCGAGATCGGCGAGCGCGAGCCGACCTTGCGATCCTGGCGAGCGTAGCCGAAATACGGGATCACCGCGGTGATGCGGCGCGCAGAGGCGCGGCGCAGCGCATCGGTGATGATCAGAAGTTCCATCAGGTGATCGTTCGCCGGGAACGAGGTCGACTGCAGGATGAACACGTCCGAGCCGCGGACATTCTCCTGAATCTCGACGAAGATCTCGTTGTCGGCGAAGCGGCGGACGCTGGCCTTGGTCAGCGGCATCTTCAGCCACTCGGCGATGTCGCGCGCCAGAGCCGGGTTGGAATTGCCGGCCACCAGTTTGACGGAGCCGTTCTTGCCCGACATCGACGCGTCTCCCCGCGTGGTGGATACTACGTTCAGCATATCGGTTGACTCACGAAAAACGGACGTCTTTGCGAGCGCAGGTGATATCAGCCGCCAGCGTGCGATGGCAACCCGTCGCAGGCGGTTTTCCGATGCGGATTCGACATAGGTAGCGTTCAGCGAGCGGCGAAGCTCATTGAGCTTACGGGTGCGTCTCCGCTCGCTGCAGGGGCAGGCTCGGCACCGGCGATGGCCGGTCCGGATGATGACGGCGCGCTCGGTACAGCCGGGGCTTCGGTCGCCGGCTCGGCCGGTAAGGTCCCGTTCACCAAACCGCTGACCCCGGTCAACCCGGCCTGTGCGATTCGACGCAGCACGGTGTCGTCGGCCTGGCCCCAGGCGTCGCGGCCGCCCGAGCGGCTGGCCGGCTCCTCGCCGGACAGTCGCAGCGCGCGCTGCTGGTTGCGGTCGTAAACGTCCCAGACCCAGGCGATGTTGGTGCGGTTGCCGCGGACCTGTGCGGAGAGATAGCTGCGCACCCGATAGGCGGCGGAGCCGTCACGCGACACCACGGCGACGCGGCGGAGCTTCGCTTCGCTGTCGAGCACCGACACCATGCGGTCGAACACTTGCGGCGGCGGCCCATCGATCGAGTCGAACGCGATGGTCGATCCGCCAGCCGAAGCCATCGGTCCGGCGCCGGGGCCGCCTTCGGTGACGCAGCCGGCCAATCCCCCCATCAGGCCCAGCAATAGGGCGGCGCGCATAAATCGCGTGGCGGGCTCGGGAAGGCGGCGAGTCGTCATGCAAAGTCCTGTCGAAAGCGCGGCCGCGAAGCCGCCGGACGGACCAAGCGATATCGTTAAAATGCGTTAAGGTCTAGGGTGGGGCGACGCCCAGGTTAACCATTGGGATGCGCCGCTGGACCAGATTTCATTAAAATTTTCAGCAGTTTGATTGAGTTTTTGGCGGGTCGCAACGCCCACAGGTGTGAACGAGTGTGGTTAATGGTCGTTCACTTTTAGGCCGAGGGCGACGCGCGCAAGCCAGTTAGGGCTGGAGCGCGATGGCGTGAACCGCGCGGCCGTAATCCGGCTCGGAGCGGTGAACGGAGCGGCGATAGCTGAAGAAATTCTCGTCCGGATAGGTGTCGATGCCGGTGTCGTCGATCTGCCGGACCCCTGCGGTTTCGAGCCGCATCCGGATAAAGCCGCCGAGGTCGAACATCGCATGGCCCGGACGCGAGGCCGGGATGAAGAACCGCGCATAGTCCGGGCTCGCCACGGTGAAGCGGGCGACGAATTCGTCGCCGACCTCATAGCTCGGCTGCCGGATCAGGGGACCGATCGCCGCAACGATGCGGTTGCGGTCAGCTCCGAGCTTATCCATGGCGTCGAGCGTGGCTTCGAGAACGCCGGTGAGCGCGCCCTTCCAGCCCGCATGGGCGGCGCCAATCACCCGAGCGTCGGGATCGGCAAACAGGATCGGGCCGCAATCCGCCGCAGTCACGCCAAGCGCGATGCCCGGCACGGCCGTCACCAGTGCGTCGGCCTTCGGCCGGTCCGCATTGGCCCATGGCGTCTCGACCACGGCCACGTCGGGTGAATGCACCTGATACAAGGTGAGGAAGCGCTCCGGCGCTACGCCCATTGTCTGCGCCATCCGCCTGCGGTTCTCGGCCACATGGGCCGGATCGTCGTTGGAGCCGATGCCGCCGTTGAGGCCCGCATAGATGCCCTGCGACACGCCGCCTTCGCGGCTGAAGAAGGCGTGGCGCAGTCCGGGAATGGCGGCGAGGCGGGGCGCACTGATGGTCATGCCGGCTGTCCTCGCGCGGTCCGTTCGGCGTCGCTGAGCGCCACCAGCGAAGCGATCGCCGGATCTGTGACGCCCAGCACCTTGAACATCGAACCCATCGCGCCGCGCCCCTCGCCGGTGAGCCGCTGCAGCGCGCCCGAGATATCTTCGGACACCTGCGGCGTCGCCTTGGCCATCAGCGACACGGCGCGTGTTTCGATGCCGAGCCGCTTCAGGAATTCGCCCTGCGTCACCGGCCCGTGGGTGCGGGCGCCGACATCCTCGGCGGCGCGGGCTAGCGCCTGGAAATCGACATGCGCGGTGAGATCGGCGCGGCCGGGGCTCTGCAGCGGATCGGCGAAGCTGTGCTTGGCGATCGCCTGAAAGGTGTCGCCGACGTCGCTGCGGACGTGACCGTAGTCGATGATCAGCGCCGCTCCGCCCTGGTCGCGCACGCGGGTGGCGATCTTCATGATCTCGGCGTCCGGTCGCCATTCGAACACCGCACCGACCGGCGCCATCCGCACCAGCGGCGGCAGCAGCACTTCGAAGCGCGGGATCGGGTCGGGCGCGACGCCGAACACCAGCGCGCCGCTGCCGCTGATCTCTATCACACGCTCGTGCCAGCCGGTCTCCCGCTTCACCGCCTGATGGATCGGCAGCACGTCGAAATACTCGTTGGCGAGGATCACCGCAGGGCCTTCCGGCACCTCGGCGAAGTCCTTGTGCCAATGCACGTTGCGAATGCCGGCCAGCGTTGCCTTCTGCTTCTCGCGCAGCACCGGGTTGATCTCGACGAGATGCACGCTGAGTGCCTGGTAGAGCGGCGGCAATACGCGCAGGGCGCGCAAAGCGTCCGCCATCATGGTGCCGCGGCCTGGGCCGATTTCGACCAGTCGCAACGTGCTCGGCTCGCCGGCCGCCGTCCAAACCGATGCCGACCACAGGCCGAGCAGTTCGCCGAACATCTGGCTGATCTCGGGCGAGGTGGTGAAGTCGCCCTCGCGGCCGAGCGGATCGCGCGACACGTAGTAGCCGTAGGTCGGATGATTGAGGCACAGCTCCATGTAGCGCCAGACGGGCATCGGACCGGCCGATTTGATCAGCCGCTTGATCTCTTCCGAGAGCGCCGAAAAGTCCGTCACTTGGTCGCCTCGCTGGAGCCGGCGGGCAGCGAGGCGGCCCGCCGCGTCAGCTTGGCGCGGCGCGCCAGCAGCATCACCACGATCCCGGCAATCACCATCGGCACCGACAGCAGCATGCCCATCGTCAGCCCGCCCCACAGGAAGCCGAGCTGCGGATCGGGCTCGCGGAAGAATTCGCCGGTGATGCGCGCCAGCCCGTAGAACGTCAGAAAGGCGCCGATGATCAGGCCCGGCCGCTTCAGCGCGCCGGCGCGGATCATCAGCGCCAGGATCAGAAACAGCACGATGCCTTCGAGGCCCGCTTCATAGAGCTGGCTCGGATGCCGCGGCAGCGGGCCGGCATGGGGAAACACCATCGCCCACGGCACGGTGTCGTCGGCCGGGCGGCCCCACAACTCGCCATTGATGAAATTGGCGATGCGACCCAGAAACAAGCCGATCGGCCCGACCGCGCAGGTGATATCGCCAAGCGACGCAATCGGGATGTTGCGCTTCCAGCCGAACAACGCCACGGCGACCACGCAGCCCATGAAGCCGCCGTGGAACGACATGCCGCCTTTCCACAACTCGAAGATCTCGGCGGGGTGCGCGATGAAGAAGTCGAGATTGTAGAACAGCACGTAGCCGGTGCGGCCGCCGAGAATGATTCCGATCGTCACCCACAAGATGAAGTCGTCGAACGCCGCGGGGGTGATCGGCGAGGGGCCGCCCCACAGCCGCTCCCGCTGCAGCAGCATCCGGGCATACAGCCAGCCGAGCAGGATGCCGGCGATATAGGCGAGCGCGTACCAGCGGATCGCGAACGGGCCGATCGCGACGGCAACCGGATCGAACACGGGAAAGGCAATGGCGAAGAAGGGCATCGCGGCTGATTACGCTGAAAGCCGGCGGCGGTACAGCGCCAACAGGCGCTCCCAATGACGTTCTGCGGCGTCGCGATCGTACACCGGGCGGCTCGGGAATGCGAAGGCGTGTTGCGTGCCCGGATAGACTTCAACCTCGGCGTTCACGCCGTCGGCGATGAGTGCTTCACGCAGCGCCGCGATCGTCTCCGGCGGCGCCCACCGATCCGTTTCCGCGCAGGCGAAATACAGTTCGCCACTTGCTTTCCGCGCATTGCGGTGCGGGCTGTCCGGCGCGTCGGTCACCAGATGCGTGCCGTACATCGACGCCGCGGCCTTGATCTGGTCGGGAAACTGCGCCGCCGCGCTGATGGCGTAGCGGCCGCTCATGCAATAGCCGACCGCGCCTGCAGGGCCCTGGCTGGCAGCGGCTTGCCCGGCGGCGAAATCGAGCAGTGCTCGGGCGTCCTGCATCACCATCGTGATGTCGAGCGAATCCATCAGCTCGTACATGCGCTTGCGCTCGGGAGCCGTTTCTTCGGGCGGGATCGGGCCGAGTTCGAACACACCGGAGCGGTAATACAGACTGGGCAGCATCACATAATAGCCGCAGGTCGCAAGCCGCCGCGCCATGGCTCGCAACTCCTCGCGAATGCCGGGCGCATCCATGAAGAACAGCACCACCGGATGAGGACCGTTTCGTTCTGGATGGGTGATGAAGGTGCTGACGCGGCCGTCGCGGGTCGGGATCTCGATCTGCTGCTCGATCATGCGGGCGATCGATCCTCTTCAGGCTGGGCTGCCAATGGGGGTCTTGCGATGCGGGCGCGAACATCGCAAGGAAACCGGAGTCTGACAAGGCGCCGACCGCGGCGCGCCGGCGCCTTGAAGTGCGCCGCCGCCGTCGCCATTGTCTTCACAACTGACGTTCGCCTGACCCTCGCGGCAGAGCCCCGGAGTTCTCGACCATGACCCAGACCAACAATCGGATTTTCGACGAGATCGGCCGCTTGATGAACGACGCCGCCGGCGCTGCCCAGGGCGTCAAGCGGGAGGTCGACGCCGTGGTGCGCAATCAGGCCGAGAAGATTCTGCGCGATCTCGATCTGGTGAAGCGCGAGGAGTTCGAGGCCTTCAAGGAGATGGTCCGCCTCGTCCGCGAGGAAAACGAGGCTCTCAAGGCCCGCATCGCCGCCCTCGAAGCCCGCCAGGGCGGCGGCTCCGAGCCCCCGACCGCGATGGCGTGAGAGCCACCGCTTCAGCCACACATCGTGATGCCCGGTCTTGACCCGCCGTCTGCGGGGCCGAAGCCCCTTCGGCGCGGCGAAGGCCCGGGCATCCATC
Organism: Rhodopseudomonas sp.; assembly: GCF_048594845.1. Lineage (GTDB taxonomy): Bacteria > Pseudomonadota > Alphaproteobacteria > Rhizobiales > Xanthobacteraceae > Rhodopseudomonas. Next base: position 16,443 of record NZ_JBMDXE010000249.1, read on the forward strand.
CTCTTCGCGAAGACGATGGATTGCCGGGTCTAGCCCGGCAATGACGCCTCGACGGGGCCTTGGCTCCCCGATTTCCTTGTCATTTGCGGCCTTTGCGGCTAGAACGCGCCCACGTCCGTGGCCCCCGCACCCCTGGAGGCTTGCCGCGGCGTCTGCACGAGGCCGCGTTGCGGCCTTTAATTTTTGACAAATCAAGGACTTGTAACGATGGCGAACGTCTTGGAATTGAAGGCGACCGCGCGTCCGAAGAGCGGCAAGGGGGCCGCCCGGGCAGAGCGTCGCGCCGGCCGCGTGCCGGGAGTGATCTATGGTGACAACCAGCCCCCGCTGCCGATCTCGGTCGAAGACAAGGAACTGCGCCTGCGCATCCAGGCCGGCCGCTTCCTGACTACCATTTTCGACGTCGTTCTCGACGGCAAGAAGCATCGCGTGATTCCGCGCGACTATCACCTCGACCCGGTGAAGGACTTCCCGCTGCACGTCGACTTCCTGCGGCTCGGCGCCGGCGCGACCATCCGCGTCAGCGTGCCGCTGCACCTGAAGGGTCTCGAAGTCGCTCCGGGCGTGAAGCGCGGCGGCACCTTCAACATCGTGACCCACACCGTCGACCTCGAAGCCCCGGCCGACAACATCCCGCAGTTCATCGAAGCCGACGTGTCGACCCTCGACATCGGCGTGTCGCTGCATCTGTCGGACATCGCGCTGCCCAAGGGCGTGAAGTCGGTGTCGCGCGAGGACGTCACGCTGGTGACCATCGTGCCGCCGTCCGGCTTCAATGAAGAGCAGAAGGCGGCCGCGACGGGCGCCGCTCCGGCTGCTGCCGCGCCCGCGGCGGGTGCCAAGGCTCCGGCTGCCGCCAAGGCTCCGGCGGCTGCGGCTCCGGCGGCGAAGAAGAAGTAATCCGGCGCGAGACGCCGTCCCATGCGCTTGTTTGTCGGGCTGGGCAATCCTGGGGCCAAGTACCAGGACAACCGGCACAACATCGGGTTCATGGTCATCGACCAGATCGCACGGCGTCATGGCTTCTCGCCATGGCGCCGTCGCTTTCAGGGCGAGACCGCGGACGGCTCGCTGGACGGCGAGCGCGTGACGCTGCTCAAGCCGCTGACCTACATGAACGAGTCCGGCCGCGCGGTGCAGGATGCCGCGAGCTTCTACAAGATCGGACAAGGCGAAGTCGCGGTGTTCCACGACGAGATCGAATTGCCGCCCGCCAAGGTGCGCGTGAAGGTCGGTGGCGGCATCGCCGGCCATAACGGCCTGCGCTCGATTTCGGCGCATATCGGCAACGATTACTTGCGAGTGCGGCTCGGCGTCGGTCATCCCGGCGCGAAGGAACTGGTGCACAATCACGTGCTCGGCGATTTTGCCAAGAGCGAGCGGCCGTGGGTCGAGGCGCTGTGCGAGATCGCCGCCGACAATGCCGGCCTGATCGCCAAGGGCAAGGATGCGACCTTCGCCAACAAAGTGCATCTGGCGATGCAGGCGAAGGGATTTTACGACAACGACAAGGGCGAGCCGAAGGGCAGCAACAAGTAACAGCGTCATCGCCGGGCTTGATCCGGCGATCCATCATCTTGCGAAGAAGATGGATACGCGGGTCAAGCCCGGGTATGACGCTTCACCTTAGTCGCGGCGCCAAGCTCGAACAGCGGGATACACCATGGGCTTCAAATGCGGGATCGTCGGGCTGCCGAATGTCGGCAAATCGACGCTGTTCAATGCGCTGACAGAGACTGCGGCGGCGCAGGCGGCCAACTATCCGTTCTGCACCATCGAGCCGAATGTCGGCGAGGTCGCAGTGCCGGATCCGCGGCTCGACAAGCTGGCCGAGGTCGGCAAGTCGCAGCAGATCATCCCGACGCGGCTGACCTTCGTCGATATCGCCGGCCTGGTGAAGGGTGCCTCCAAGGGTGAAGGCCTCGGCAACCAGTTCCTCGCCACCATCCGAGAGGTCGACGCGATTGCGCATGTCGTGCGCTGCTTCGAAGACGGCGACATCACCCATGTCGAAGGCCGTGTCGCGCCGCTCGCCGACATCGAGACGATCGAGACCGAACTGATGCTCGCCGACCTCGAAAGCCTCGAGAAGCGGGTCGATAACCTCACCAAGAAGGCCAAGGGCGGCGACAAGGATTCCAAGGAGCAACTCGAACTTGTCACGCGCGCGCTGACGCTGCTGCGCGACGGCAAGCCGGCGCGCTTCCTCGAGCGCAAGCCGGAGGAAGAGCGCGCGTTTCGCATGCTCGGCCTGCTGACCTCCAAGCCGGTTCTGTACGTCTGCAACGTCGAGGAAGGCTCGGCGGCCGAGGGCAATCAGTTCTCGCAGCAGGTAATGGCGCGCGCCAAGGAAGAAGGCGCGGTCGCTGTGGTGATCTCGGCCAAGATCGAATCCGAGATCGCGACGCTGTCACGCGAAGAACGCATCGACTTCCTCGATACGCTGGGCCTGCACGAGGCCGGCCTCGACCGGCTGATCCGCGCCGGCTACGAGCTGCTGCACCTGATCACGTACTTCACGGTCGGTCCCAAGGAAGCGCGCGCCTGGACCATCACCAAGGGCACCAAGGCGCCGCAGGCCGCGGCGGTGATCCACACCGACTTCGAGAAGGGCTTCATCCGCGCCGAGACCATCGCGTACACCGATTACGTGACGCTCGGCGGCGAAGCCGGCGCCCGCGACGGCGGAAAGCTGCGGTTGGAAGGCAAGGAATACGTCGTCGCCGACGGCGACGTGATGCATTTCAGATTCAATACGTAAAACGCGGGCCGCGTGGCGCGGCTCGTTACCTCGTAGGGTGGGCAAAGCGAAGCGTGCCCACGCCTGACGTAGTTGGATGCTGGGTCCAAAGACCGCGTGGTCACGGCGCGACGCGCTTATGCCAACGCTACGATTTCCAGCGCCCACCTCTCCTTCGTCCTTCCGGGGCGCGCGGCGCGCGAACCCGGAATCCAAATACCAGCAGCTATGTTCTGCGAAGAGGCCGTCGAAGGCAGGCAGTGCTTCGCCGCGAGCGCTGCGGCGGATGGATTCCGGTGTCGCTCACTTTGTGCGCGCCCCGGAATGACGAACGCAGGGTGGTTCCTGGCCGCTACCTGAATCCCTGCTGATCTCTGATCGCGCCGAGATGTTCGTTGATGCGGAACACGATCAGGATGAATTCAGCGACGATGCGCGTGAAGACGATGCCGACCAAAATCGAGGCGAGGCTCGACAGCACCAGGATGAAGCCGCCGAACGGGCTGATCGCCATGGCTGCAAGCCCGGAGAACACCCCCGAGATGCCGAACAGCACGGTGACTGCGATCACGAGCCAGTAGAAGGGCTTGATGATCGCCGGCGTGATGAAACGGTCCCATTGAAACAGGTCCCGAAAATTGAACATTGTGATCTCCCCAGCAATCCGATCGCGGCTTGTGATTGCCGGCAATAACGGCCACAATCGGGCCTCTCACCAGCAAATGCCATGACCCTCCTGACCTTCGAAGACTTTCCCCCCGGTCACTTCGGCCGTTTCGGTCCTCGCCGCGTGACGCGCGAGGAGATCGTCGCTTTTGCTGCGGAATTCGACCCGCAGCCGATGCATCTCGATGAGCGCGCCGCCGCCGCGTCGATGCTGCAGGGCCTGTCCGGCTCTGGCTGGCATCTGTCGTCGTTGATGATGCGAATGATGTACGACGGTTTCATCAAGGACACCGCTTCGCTCGGTTCGCCCGGCGTCAACGAGATGCGGTGGATGGCGCCGCTGCGGCCGGGCGACGATCTCACCATCGAGGTCGACGTGGTCGAGGCGCGTGTGTCGAACAGCCGTCCCGAGACCGGCATCGTCACGTTCAAGTGCCACGTCCGCAACGCCAAGGGGCAGATGTTGTGCGAGATGGTCTCGCCGATCATCATCCGGCGTCGCGAGGCCGCACTCGCGAACGAATCGAATTAGCGGACACAGCGAGTCATACGATGCGTTTCTTCGAAGACCTGCATGTCGGGCTGCGCCGCGAGCTCGGCTCCTACGAATTCACGGCGGAGAACATCATCGCTTTCGCCAGGCAGTTCGATCCTCAGCCGTTCCATCTCGACGAGGAGGCCGGGCGTCGCTCGCTGTTCGGTGGCCTCGCTGCATCGGGCTGGCACGTCGCGTCCGCCTGCATGCGGCTGCTCGTGCTCGAGCGGCAGGGGGAGGCGGCCGCGGAGGCGGCGCGTGGTGAGCCGGTCGCGGTGTGGGGACCTTCACCGGGCTTCCGTGATTTGCGCTGGATCAAGCCGGTGCTTGCCGGGGACACGATCACTTATGCTAACGAGGTCGCGTCGGTGCGCGCGTCTGATTCGCGGCCCGAATGGGGAATCGTCCAGGGCCGCAACACCGGCACCAATCAGCGGGGCGAACTGGTGTTCTCGTTTCTCGCGACGGCCTTCGTGCCGAAGCGTCCGACGGGGCACTGAGGCCACGAGGCAACAGCCGTTCTGATTTTAACCAAATGCGGCCGTTTTGTGCGAGACGGCCGCGGAACGGCCATTCTATTAAGACGTTGTGAACCCTGCACGGGCATTGCTCGACATAGTTGCAGGACGAGGGGACTAGAAGACAATGGCGGACCAGGCTGGGCTGAAATGGGTGGGCTTTATCTTCGCCACCATCACGTTGGCCGTGATGATCACCACCGGCATGGTGGTGAAGGGCTACGCGGATGGCGCGTATTCCCTGGACGTTCCCGCAGTGACGACCTCCAGCCGCTGAGCTGTCGAGGCTTCGAGCGCAGCTCGGCGCTCGCGTTAATACTTTCTTAACCAGCTCGGATCAGCACGCTGCAGCCGTTGACGATGTCGACGGCCGCGTCCGCGCGCGCGCTCGTGGCGGCGGCCACCTAAGAAGCGTTTGTAGCTCGCCAAAACAAAAGTGCAGCCACCTCGCGATGGCTGCACTGATCGACGTCGTGGTGATTTGAAGGCGCGATCAGCCGTTGCGCAGGTTCTCGGCGCTCCGCTTCCACTGCGAGACATTGTCCGCGATCATGCGGGTCGACTTCATCGCCTGCTGGCTGAGCTGGGCGTAGCCGGAGATCTCGCGCTGAACACGCTGGCCTTCGGCGTGCAGCAGGTCGCGCAGCGCTTCCAGTTCACCGATCAGGTTTTCGATCTCGGCCAAGGAGGTGCCGGCGACGCGCTGGATCAGCGAATTGACATTGGACACGGTGGCCTCGGCGCTGGCATCGAACGAGGGAGCGGCAGCGGCCGGAGTTTCAGTGCCGGTCGACGCGCCCGTCGAGGGCCGACGCAGATAGGCAATGTCGTTGCGGACGAAGTCGCGGATGCCCGCTTCGACTTCGGAGACCGCGGCGAGGTTCTCATCGATCTCAGGAGTGTCGATCTTCTCGGATGGAATGGCATTCATCGGCTGTTCCCTTTGCATGAGCGGTCGAGCAGCGCGGTGTGTCCCCCGCACGCCAAGTTCGTAAAACATCAGTGCAGCGCAATTTGACCGCATCGCGGCCAATCTGCGGCGCCAGACCGGTGTTTTGCCGAAAACGCTAACAGGCCGTTAAAAACCGGCCTTTTTGGTGACGAGGCGCGGGTTTTCAGACAATCTGGGCAGGCTGATCGGCTGACCGAGCGCCTGCTCGACCAGATCGAACGTGTCGATCAGGATCCGCATGTTGACCAGCTTGCCGTGCCTGAACTGCGCGAACTGCGCCATGCGCAGGCTGATCGGCTTGTTGGTGTCGATCGCCGTCAGCGAGTAGCGGATCATCGACGCCGAGGTGTCGACGCCCAGCATGATGGCCTCGCGGTCGTAACGATGGATGCGGATGTTGTCGGCGATCTGCCGGCACACGTCGAGCACCGCCGCCTTGCCGTGGCGCGCGCCGAAGAACGGGAACATGTCGATCGGGCCGTACATCGCCCAATCGATGTCCTCGTCGATCATGTCGCTGAGCTCTTGATGGTGGCCGTCATTCAATGCGCGATGCAATGCGCGCGAGAAACGCCAGAGATTATGCTCTGTCATGAAGGATTCCGGGACGTGGAACTGGGTTGCGATTCAGCCAGCGGCACCCGAAGCGACCTCATCGTCGCCGGGCCCTTTGCAATTTGCTGCGCTAACGCCTGCCGGATTAGAGAGATTGTAAATCAATTGCAACGGATTTTGTGCGTTGCACAATCGTCGGGCGATCACACTCGCGCCCACTGGTTGGGCAGGTCCGGCCATGGGGCCATTTGCACAGCTTGTTTGTGTACAAACGATCCAGTTTTGACCTCCCGGACCGCCGCGCTCGTCTCCGCGCACGGAGCTGCTATGCGCTGATGCGCGCCCGGAAATCGGCGACGCGACCGGGAAACCCGGTCGAGCCGCTTGGTGATACGAAGTGATTCGCGGCCGACGACGGATTGCGGCCGTGGACCGCGCCGCAGCGGGAGGCCTGATAGCTCAGGCCTTACGGGCTTTCGGCTTGCCGGTGGATTTCGGCGCCGGCTTTGCTTTGGTCTTCGCCTTCGAGGCTGCGCCCGACGGCTTCTTGGACGGCTTTTTCGCCGCGTCCTTGGCCTCCGGCTTCGCCGCCGCTTTCGTCGCGGTCTTGGCGGCAGCTGCGGCTTCGTCGCTGGCCGCGATCTCGGCGGCTTTGCGCATCGCGCGTGCGTAGGAGTCCGCAGCGTTATCGGCCGCGACCTGCAGTCGCTTGGCCGCAGCCTGGCCTTGCTCCATCGCAGCCTGCGCGAGCGCCTTGGCGCGGGCCTTGCCGCCGGCATCCTTCGCTTTGGCGGCGAGGCCCAGATAGTGGTCGCGCCGCGCCTTCACCGCACTGGTGAGCGTCTTGTTCTGCTGCTTCGCGAGCTGCCGGATGATGCCATCCAGATCGGCGTCGGCCATTCCTATCGTCCCCCAAATCGTATCGAAGTCGCCTGACATTCGTCGCGGCGGAATATGCGTGGGCGCGCGCTGAATGGCAATTCGCCACATCGCGCACAAGGCTTGACTTCGCAGCCCGCTCGGACAATCTCGCCGCCAAGTCCCGATAAACAAACCCCGATAAATCAGACAACAACAGGGAGAACAATAATGGCCGACGCCTACATCATCGACGCTGTCCGCACCCCCCGCGGAATCGGCAAGGTCGGCAAGGGCAAACTGGCGGATATGCATCCGCAACATCTCGCCGCAACCGTGCTCAAGGCGATCGCCGAGCGCAACAAGCTCAACACCGCCGAAGTCGATGATATCATCTGGTCGACCTCGACCCAGCGCGGCAAGCAGGGCGGCGATCTCGGCCGCATGGCGGCGCTCGACGCCGGCTACGACATCAAGGCTTCCGGCACCACGCTCGACCGCTTCTGCGGCGGTGGCATCACCGCGGTGAACTTCGCCGCAGCGCAGATCATGAGCGGCATGGAAGACGTGGTGATTGCCGGCGGCACCGAAATGATGTCGCTGACCGCCGCGATGGCGGCCGAAGACATGGCGGCCGGCAAGCCGCCGCTCGGCATGGGCTCGGGCAACGCGCGCCTCGCCAAGGTGCATCCGCAGTCGCATCAGGGCATCTGCGGCGACGCGATCGCCACCATGGAAGGCATCAGCCGCGAGACGCTCGACGCGCTCGGCCTCGAAAGTCAGCGCCGGGCCGCGATCGCCATCAAGGAAGGCCGCTTTGACAAGAGCATCGTTCCGGTCAAGGACGACGACGGCAACGTCGTGCTGGCGAAGGACGAGTATCCGCGTCCCGAGACGACCGCCGAAGGCCTCGCCGCGCTGAAGCCGGCCTTCACCGCGATGGCCGACTATCCGCTCGACGACAAGGGCACCACCTATCGCAAGCTGATCAACCAGAAGTACCCGGACCTCGACATCAAGCACGACCACCACGCCGGCAATTCGTCGGGCGTCGTCGACGGCGCCGCGGCGCTGCTGCTGACGTCGAAGAAGTACGCCGACGCCCACGGCCTGAAGCCGCGCGCCAAAATCGTCGCGATGGCGAACATCGGCGACGACCCGACGCTGATGCTCAATGCCCCGGTGCCGGCCGCCAAGAAGGTGCTGGAGAAGGCCGGTCTCAAGAAGGAGGACATCGACCTCTGGGAGATCAACGAGGCGTTCGCCGTGGTCGCGGAGAAGTTCATCCGCGATCTCGACCTCGACCGCGAGAAGGTCAACGTCAACGGCGGCGCCATGGCGCTCGGGCACCCCATCGGTGCGACCGGGGCGATCCTGATCGGCACGATCCTGGACGAGCTCGAGCGCACCGACGGCC